>NZ_JAMZIK010000137.1 GCF_024178315.1 Siccirubricoccus soli
CCGATCTCCAGCACCCGCAGCGGGCGGTGGCACGGCCAGGCGGCGGCCAGCGCCGCGGCGGCCTCGGCCAGCACCATGGCCAGCCGGTCCAGCCCGGCGGGTCCGACGGGAAGCGGCGCCGGCTCCTCGGCCGGCGGCCAGTGGGCAAGCAGGCCTGGCAGGGCCTCGGCGGCCAGGGCCAGGGCGGCGAGATCCGGGGCGAGGTCGGGCTGTTCCAGCCAGATCTGCCGCCAGATCTCCTGCGCCGGCGGCAAATCGGGCGCCGCGACGGGGCGCAGGCCGAGCGCGCCGCGCACCGCCAGCCCATCCTCCGCCAGATCCTCCAGCAGCGCCCGCGCATAGGGGCTGGCGATCGGGGTGTGGGAGGAGAGCGCCTCATGCGCCGCGGCGGCGCAGAAGCCCTCCAGCAGCAGCCCCGCCTCGCCGAGATCGAGCGCTTCGTCGCGCTGCCGGGCGGCTTCCAGCGCCGCGCCGAGATCGGGGGGCTCCGCCGGCTCCGTCCCCGGACCGGGCAAGGCGGGCACCAAAGCGAGACGGAAGGCGGCTTCCGTCGCCCGCTCCCGGCCGGGGAGGCGGATGCGGCCGAGCCGGCAGCCCTCCACCACCGCCACCGCCTGGCCGGCGGCGTCGAGCAGGGCAAGGTCGGCGGCGGCGCTGCGCTCCCCGCGGGAGGTGAGGCGGATGCGCGCGGCGGCCAGCGGGGCGGCGCCGCGCCTTGCCACCAGCCGGTCGAAGCGTACCGGGACGAGGCCGGCGCCGGCTTCCGCCGGGGCTTCCGCCAGCAGGCCGATCAGCCCCTGCAGCGCGCCATCGAAGCGGGCAGGGTGCAGCAGAAAGCCGGCATCGGGCGGTGCCGCTTCCGGCCGGCGCAGGGTGACGGTGGCGAGGCCGGCGGCGGCATCCGCCTCCAGCCGCTCCACCGGCTGGAAGGCCGGGCCGTAGTGCAGCCCGAATCGGGCGGCGAGCGCGGTCAGCTCGACCCCCGCCAGGGCCTGGGCGGCAGCAGGCGGGTCCAGCGCCAGCTCCGGCAGGCGGGACAGGGCGGCGAGCCGTGCCTCCATATGCAGGGTCCAGCCCTCCTCCGAAAGGCGGCGGCGGCTGGCGAGGGCGAAGGCCCCCTCCGGCGAGAGCGTCGCCCGCACCTCCCGCGCCCGGCCGGCTTCCAGCGGCAGGGCGTGGCGGATGGTGACATCCGTCAGTTCCAGCGCCGCGGCCTCGGGCGCCCAGGCGGCGGCGGCGGCCAGCGCCATCTCCACCATGGCGGCGGCGGGCAGCACCGCCTCCCCGGCCAGGCGGTGATCCGCCAGCCAGGGCTGCGACTCGGTGTCCAGATGGATGGTCCAGAGCGTGGGCTCCGCCCCGCGCCGCCAGCCGAGCAGCGGATGCTCCAGCGGCGGGGCGGCGAGGAAGGCGGCCTCCGACGTGGTCGCGCACCAATGCGGCTGGCGGTCGAAGGGCGTGCGGGGCAGAGCGCGCCGCGCCGCCGGCCCGGCGAAGGCGGGGCCGCTGCGGGGATCGGCGCCCTGGGTGAAGGCACGGTCGGCGATGGCGGGGAAGGGGTCCGCCGCCCCCTCCTGCCGCCGGCTCAGCGTGCTGCCGAGGGCGGCGGAGGCATTGGCCGCGCGCAGATTGTCGCGCAGGTAGCTCTGCAGGATGGGGTGCGGGCCGATCTCGAGGAACAGCGCCGGGCCCGCCTCCGCCGCGGCGGCGATGGCGGCGGCGAAGCGCACGGGCTCCCGCAGGTTGCGCC
>NZ_JAMZIK010000138.1 GCF_024178315.1 Siccirubricoccus soli
GCCGCCGGCTCAGCGTGCTGCCGAGGGCGGCGGAGGCATTGGCCGCGCGCAGATTGTCGCGCAGGTAGCTCTGCAGGATGGGGTGCGGGCCGATCTCGAGGAACAGCGCCGGGCCCGCCTCCGCCGCGGCGGCGATGGCGGCGGCGAAGCGCACGGGCTCCCGCAGGTTGCGCCACCAATAGAGTGCGTCGCAGGCTTCCGGGGCCAGCGCCGCGCCGGTGACGGAGGAGAGGAAGGGCACCGACGGCGCCCGGCCTTCCAGGCCGGCGAGGTCGGCAAGCAACCCCTCCCGCAGCCCGTCCATGGCGGCGCTGTGGAAGGCGTAGTCCAGGTCGAGCCGCAGGCAGGACCAGCCGCGCCCGGCGGCAAGCTCGGCCAGCGCCTTCAGCGCCTCCGCCGGGCCCGCGACGGTGACGGCCTCCGGCGCGTTGACGGCGGCGATCTCCAGCGCCGGGCTGATGCCGGCAAGCACCGCCTGCGCCGCCGCCTCCCCGAGGCTGAGCGCGGCCATGCCGCCCTGGCCACGGGTGCGGCCCTGGTGGCGGCTGCGGGCGGCGATGATGCGGGCGGCATCCTCCAGCCCGACCAGCCCCGCCGCTGCAGCGGCCGCCACCTCCCCCACCGAATGGCCGAGGCAGAGGGCGGGGCGGATGCCCTGCTCCGCCAGCGCCGCGACGATGCCGTACTGCACGGCGAAGAGCAGGGGTTGGGCGATCTCGGTCGCCGCCAGCGCCTCGGCGCCGACGCCCTCCGCCAGCCTTGCGGCGACGGACCAGCCGAGCTGCGGCCGCAGCACGGCATCCGCTTCCTCCACCGCGCGGCGGAAGGCGGGGCTGGCGCGCAGCGTGGCCTCCGCCATGCCGGGCCAGGCGGCGCCATTGCCGCTGAAGACGAAGGCGACGCCCTGGCCATGCGGCGCCATACCGTCGCTGGCCAGGCCCCGCGCCGCCGCGCCCGCCCGCCACATGGCGAGCTGGCCGGCAATGGCCGCCGGATCCTCGGCGCGGATGGCCAGGCGATGCGGGTGCAGGTCGCGATGCCGGGCGGCGCCGCGCAGCAAGGCGGGGATGGCCGGCGCCGGCGTCGCCTGCAGCCGGTCCTGCCACTGCCCGGCCAGGGCCTTCAGGCCAGCGGCGCTACGGGCGGAGAGCAGCAGGGGCGGCGGCAGGGCCGGCGCAGCCTCCTGCCGCGGCAAGGCGGCGGGCGCGGGCCCGAGCAGGGCGCAGGCATTGGTGCCGCCGAAGCCGAAGCTGTTCACCCCGACCACGGCGCGGCGGCGGCGCGGCAGCTCCTCCAGCGACTCGGGCAGGCGGAGGCCGAGGCCGGCGAAGTCGATCCCCGGGTTCAGCGGGCCATGGCTGAGGCTGGGCGGGATCTGCCCCTGCTCCAGCACCAGCATCGCCTTCAGCAGCCCGGCGATGCCGGAGGCCGGCTCGGTATGGCCGATATTGCCCTTGGCCGAGCCGATCGGCAGGGCGCCGGCCTCGCCACGGCGGCGGCCGATGGCGGCGCCGATGGCGCCCGCCTCCAGCGGGTCGCCGATCGGGGTGCCGGTGCCATGCGCCTCGAAGTAGGAGAGCCGGTCGGGGGTGACGCCGGCCTCGCCCATCACCTGCTCGATCAGCGCCGCCTGCGCCTCCTGGCTCGGCAGGGAGAGGCCAAGGGTGCGGCCGGCGGCATTCACCCCGGTGCCGAGGATGACGGCGCGGATGGCATCGCCCTCCGCCAGCGCGTCCTCAAGGCGCTTGAGGATGACAACGCCGGCGCCCTCCGCCCGCACATAGCCATCCGCCCCCGCGCCGAAGGCCTGGCAGCGGCCGCGGGCGGACAGCATGCCGGCGCGGGCGAAGCCGATGAAGGGGAAGGGCGAAAGCAGCAAATTCACCCCGCCGACGATGGCGGCAGGCAGCCGGCCGGCCCGCAGCGCCTCGCAGGCCCAGTGCAGCGCGACGAGGGAGGAGGAGCAGGCGGTGTCGATGGTCTGGGCCGGGCCGGCCAGGTCGAAGACGTTGCCGATGCGGTTGGCGAGGATGGACAGCGCGCTGCCCGTCATGAAGTAGCGGTCGCCGGCCGCCGCATCCGCCTGGCGGAGATCGCCGTAATCGGTGAGGGAGGCGCCGACGAAGACGCCGGTGAGGCTGCCGGCGAGGCGCGAGGGCGGCAGCCCGGCATCCTCCAGCGCGTCATGCGCCACTTCCAGCAGCAGGCGCTGCTGCGGGTCCATCTCGGCGGCCTCGCGCGGCGAGATGCCGAAGGCGGCGGGGTCGAAGCCCGCGATGTCCTCCAGCACCCCGGCGGCGAAGGAGTAGGATTTCCCCGGCTCCCCCTTCCGCGGATGGGCGAAGAATTCGCGGCTGAAGCGGCTGGCGGGGATCTCCGTCACCGCATCCCGCCCGGCCGCGAGCAGGGACCAGTATTCCTCCAGCGCCGAGGCGCCGGGCAGGCGGCAGGCGGCGCCGATGATGGCGATGGCGCCGTCGGCGCGGCGCCGCGGACGCGCCTCGGACCGCGGCGTCATGCCGGGGCGGCGCCTGCCGTGGCCGAGGCCAGCGAGAAATCATTGGCAGGGGCGCTGGCGGGGCGGGAGGGCGCGCCGGCCACCTCCTCCAGCAGGGCCTCCGTCGCGGCGAAATGCGCCGGCCAGGACGGGGCCACCCAAGTGGCGAGGCGGGCGAGCTGGGCGGCGCGGGTGGGGCTGCCCGGCGTCGCGTAGTCCAGCACCGCCCGGCGCCAGGCGGCGCCGTCATTGGGCGAGAGGTAGTCCGGTACCGCGCCGCCCACCTCGCGCAGCGCCGGCAGGTCGGAGGCGATGGCGGGCACGCCGAGGCCGAGGGCCTCCGCGAGCGGCAGCCCATAGCCCTCGGCGAAGCTCGGGAAAAGCAGGGCACGGGCGCCGGCCAGCACGCGCCGCGCCTCGGCATCCGGCAACGGGCCCAGCTCCTCCACATGGCCGCGCAGCGCCTGGCAGCGCTCCAGCATGCGGAGGATGTGCTCATTCTCCCAGCCGCGGCGGCCGATCAGCAGCAGGCGGGGGAGCTGCGGCACGCCCTGCTCCGCCAGCTCCCGCCAGAGCTGAAGCAGCAGCAGGTGGTTCTTCCGCGGCTCGATGGTGCCGAGGCAGACGAAATAGGGCTCGGCCGGCAGCGGGCCCGCGGGCGGCGGCGCCGTCTCCACGCCGAGCGGGGCGATGGCGAGCGGCGGCAGGGCCCGGCGGGCGCGGGCGAAATGCGGGCGGAGCTCCGCGGCGGTGGCGGCGGAGTTCACCAGCAGCCCATCGGCGAGGGCGGTGACGGTGGTGACCCGTGCGGCGTGGTGCGCGACCTGGCGCGGCCTTGTGTATTCCGGATGGGTCAGCGGGATCAGGTCGTGGATGAAGGGGACGAAGCGCATCCCCTCCGCCTTCAGCGCCCGGAGCCGCGGCGCCGCTTCCAGCGCGCGGTGGGAGGCGATGAGCAGGGTGGTGCGCTGCCCGGCGCCAAGCCAGGCGGCAAGGCCCTGGCGCCCGGCCCCCAGGGCGAGTCGCGCCTGCAGCCCGCCGGCCAGGCCGCGTGCCCGGCGCAGCGCCGCGCTGCGGTCCCCGCCGCCCGCCCAGGCTTCCCCGAGCGCCGCGGCGAATTCCGCCACCGCCTCCTCCGCCACCGCGGCGTACCAGCCGAAGGGGCTTTGCGCGACGAAGCCGCGCTCCCGCGCCGGGCGGGTCAGCCAATGGCGGGCATAGGCCATTTCCACCCGGTCGATGCCGGAGGGGGTGGTGCGGCGCACGGTGGAGAGCAGGCGGGAGATGTCGAGCAGGGTGCGGTGCGGCGCCACCCTGCCGGCCATGGGTGGGCGGGCCGCCAGGCGCGCCGGGCTGGGCAGCCGGGTGGCACCGTTGCGGGTGACGGCCGGGAGCTGGCCGCCTGGTGACAGCGACGCCATGTGCGAGGTCCCTATCGCGGGCCGGCTGGCGGCGTCAACCATGGCGGAGCCCGCCCTGCCCCGTCCGGAGGACGGGCTGCGTTGACAGGGGGTGGGCAGGGTTCATCCTGCCGGCTTGGCCGGAGAGGGGAGGCAGGACGTGGCGGAGCGGATCTGGAAGCGTGACATCGACGCCGCCTCCTTCCTCGCGCAGCATGACGCAACGCTGCCCGGGCTGCTCGGCGTCCGGATGCTGGAGTTCGGGCCAGACTTCGCCCGCGCCGCCATGCCGGTGGATAGCCGGCATGTGCAGCCCTTCGGCATCCTCCACGGGGGCGGCAGCGTTGTGCTGGCGGAGACCATCGGCTCCTATTGCAGCCTGCTCTGCACGGAGGAGGGGAATCGCTGCGTCGGGGTGGAGGTCTCGGCCAGCCATCTGGCGCCGGTCTTCGCGGGCGATACGGTGGAGGCGCTGTGCCGCCCCCTCCGGCTCGGGCGCAAATTGCACGTCTGGCACATCGAGCTGCGGCGGGGCGATGGGACGCTGAGCTGCGTGGCCCGGCTGACCACTGCGGTGCAGGCGGCGCGTTGAGCTGGGGCGGCAAGCGTCGCGACGGGCATCGGTGGCCACCAGCAGGACTCCTTCCCGGCCGGCGGCGCCTCATGCGCCGCCACCCGCAAACGCTAGCAGAGCCTACTTAACCGATGATTGGCAGCGCCGCGACAACCGGACCGAATCCTTTCCGTAAAGCTTCGTCCCATTGACCATCTATCAGCGGTTGTCGCGATGAAGTGAAATGAAATGACGGAGGCCGAAATGGTTGTGATGCCGCCGGCACAATTTCGCTTAGGACCTCCTCCTATAACGGGGCGGCAGCACGGCGTACTGCCGGCGGTGGCCGGCGAGGCGCAGCCTTGGCCAGGTGCCGGCATGACGAGTATCGATTCCGGCTTGCGGCGACCGCAGCCGGCGCGGAGGGAATGGGCGGCATGACACGCTTGAATGGGCGGCGCATCCTGGTGGTGGAGGATGAGGCGCTGGTTGCGATGCTGGTGGAGGACGCGCTGCTGGATGCCGGCGCGACCGTCATCGGCCCCGCGGCCACCGTGGCGGAGGCGCTGGTCCTGATAGAGCGCGACCTGCCGGAGGTGGCGGTGCTCGATCTCAACCTGGCGGGCGAGACCTCGACGCCGGTGGCCGATGTGCTGGCGGCGCGGGGTGTGCCCTTCGTGGTGGCGACCGGCTATGGCGCGGAAGGGCTGCCGCCCGGCCATGCCAGCGTGCCGGTGCTGGCCAAGCCCTACGACCCGGACGACCTGACCCAGGCGCTGGCCCGGCTGTGCCGGTGAGGCCACCGCGCCGCGCCGGAAGGCGCGCCGCGGCAGGGGGAGGGGGCAGGGCAACCGGCAGGCCGGCGGCGGCCGGTGCCGGGGCGGCCGCGGGTTGCCGCCTTCCGGGGGGCACCTTATAGGGCGGGCCAACCCGGAGGTGCCCTGAATGGCCAGCCTTGATCCCATCCCCGGCGCCGCCAACCCGGCCCTCGCCGTCCAGGCCGAACTGCTCGCCCGGCCGGCGACCGAAGCCAGGCGGATGGCGGATGCGATCCGCGCGCTGGCGATCGATGCGGTGGAGAAGGCCAAGTCCGGCCATCCCGGCATGCCGCTCGGCATGGCGGATGCGGCGACGGCGCTGTGGACGCGCTTCCTGAAATTCGACGCCGCGGACCCGCGCTGGCCGGATCGCGACCGCTTCGTGCTGAGCGCCGGCCACGGCTCCATGCTGCTCTACGCCCTGCTGCACCTGACCGGGCAGGCAGGCATGGGGATCGAGGACCTCAAGCGCTTCCGCCAACTGCACTCCCCGGCGGCCGGCCATCCGGAATATGGCGAGCATCCGGGCATCGAGACCACCACCGGTCCGCTCGGCCAGGGCATCGCCAACGCTGTCGGCATGGCGATCGCGGAGCGGCTGCTGGCGGCGCGCTTCGGCAAATCCCTGGTCGATCACCGCACCTGGGTCATCGCCGGCGATGGCTGCCTGCAGGAAGGCATCAGCCATGAGGCGGCGAGCCTCGCCGGGCATCTCTGCCTGGAGAAGCTTTGCGTCCTCTGGGACGACAACAGCGTCACCATCGACGGCTCGACCGACCTCTCCTTCACCGACGACACGCTGAAGCGTTTCGCCGCCTATGGCTGGGCGGTGCGCCGCGTGGACGGGCATGATGCGGAAGCGGTGGCGGCGGCGCTGGCCTGGGCCAGCCGCAACCGCAAGCCGACGCTGCTCGCCTGCAAGACCATCATCGGCTTCTCCGCCCCGACCAAGGCCGGCACGGCAGGCAGCCATGGCAGCCCGCTCGGCCCGGACGAGGCGGCGGCGGCGAAGAGCGCGCTCGGCTGGAACCACCCGCCCTTCGAGGTGCCGGAGGGGCTGCGGGCCCAGTGGGAGGCCGCCGGGCGCCGCAGCGCCGGCACGCGGCGCAGCTGGCTGAAGCGCCTGGCCAAGCACCCGCAGCGCGAGGAATTCGAGCGCGCCATCGCCGGCCGCCTGCCGGAAAGCTGGCACGAGGCGCTGGCCGCGCTGCGCGCCGCGACCGCCGAGCAGAAGCCGAAGCTCGCCACCCGCGTCGCCTCCCAGAAGGCGCTGGAGGCGCTGGTGCCGGCGGTGCCGGAGATGGTCGGCGGCTCGGCCGACCTCACCGGCTCCAACAACACCAACGTCAAGGGCATCCCCGCCGTCACGCCGGGGAATTTCGCCGGCCGCTACATCCATTACGGGGTGCGCGAGCACGGCATGGCGGCGGCCATGAACGGCATGGCGCTGCATGGCGGCATCATCCCCTATTCCGGCACCTTCCTGGTCTTCGCCGACTACATGCGCCCGGCGATCCGGCTGGCGGCACTGATGCGCCAGCGGGTCATCCATGTGCTGACGCATGACAGCATCGGCCTCGGCGAGGACGGCCCGACCCACCAGCCGGTGGAGACCCTGGCGGGTCTGCGCTGCATCCCGAACCTGGCGGTGTTCCGCCCGGGCGATGCGATGGAGACGGCGGAGTGTTGGGAGCTGGCGGTGAAGCGGGCGGACGGGCCCTCGGTGCTCGCCCTCTCCCGCCAGAACCTCGCCGCCTTCCGCACCGATGCGGGCGAGAATCGCTGCGCCCGCGGCGGCTATGTCGTCGCGGAGGCGGAGGGGCCGCGGCAGGCGACGCTGATCGCCACCGGCTCCGAGGTGGGCGTGGCGCTGGCGGCGCGGACGGCGCTGGCGGCGGAGGGGATCGCGACCGCGGTGGTCTCCCTGCCGTGTTGGGAACTCTTTGCCGCGCAGGACGCCAGCTACCGGGAGCAGGTGCTGGGCCCGGCGCTGCGCGTCGGCATCGAGGCGGCAATCGGCTTCGGCTGGGAGCGCTGGCTGGGGCCGGAGGGCCTGTTCATCGGCATGTCGGGCTTCGGCGCCAGCGCCCCGGCTGACGATCTGTTCAGGCATTTCGGCATCACGCCGGAAGCCGTGGCCAGTGCGGTGAAAAAACGCCTAGGATAGGCCAGCGATAAACGGGAAAGGGTGACGGATATGGCCGTGAAGGTCGCCATCAACGGGTTCGGGCGCATCGGCCGCCTGGTGCTGCGGGCGATGATCGAGAGCGGGCGCAGCGATGTGGAATGCGTCGCGATCAACGACCTCGGCTCGGTCGAGGCGAATGCCCATCTCTTCCGCTATGACAGCGTGCATGGCCGCTTCCCCGGCGAGGTGGCGGTGGACGGCAACAAGCTCATCATCACCGCCAATGGCCGCACCTATGCGCCCATTACCGTGAGCGCCGAGCGCGACCCGACCAAGGTGCCCTTCCAGGGCGTGGACGTCGCCGCCGAGTGCACCGGTATCTTCACCAGCAAGGAGAAGGCCTCCGCGCTGCTCCAGGCCGGGGCGCGCAAGGTGGTGATCTCGGCGCCGGGCGACAACGCGGATGCGACCATCGTCTACGGCGTGAACCATCGGACGCTGACGAAGGAGATGACGGTCATCTCCAACGCCTCCTGCACCACCAACTGCCTGGCGCCGGTCGCCAAGGTGCTGCACGACAATTTCGGCATCGCCCGCGGCTATATGGTGACCATCCACGCCTATACCGGCGACCAGAACACGGTCGATACGCTGCACAAGGACCTGCACCGGGCCCGCGCCGCGGCGGTCTCCGCCATCCCGACCTCGACCGGCGCGGCCAAGGCGGTCGGCCTGGTGCTGCCGGAGCTGAAGGGCAAGCTGGACGGCACCGCCATCCGCATCCCCACCCCCAATGTCTCGCTGGTCTCGCTGGACTTCGTGCCGGTGAAGGACGGCGTGACGAAGGAGGCGGTGAATGCGGCGATGAAGGCGGCGTCCGAGGGCGAGCTGAAGGGCATCCTCGGCTACAACACCGCGCCGCTCGTCTCCATCGACTTCAACCACAACCCGGCGTCCTCGACCTTCGACGCGACCCAGACCCAGGTAGTGGATGGGGGGCTGGTCCGCGTGCTGTCCTGGTATGACAATGAGTGGGGCTTCTCCAACCGCATGAGCGACACCATGGCGCTCTTCGGCAGCCTCTGATCTCCCTGTGACGCCGCTTGCGCGGCGTCACAGGGGCCCCGGGATCGCCTGAGGCCCGGGGCCTCGCACAGCCAGCCGCGGCAAAGCCGCGGCTGGGCACCGGAAAGCGCCGGCTCCGGCGGCCCGCCTTCATCACCCTTCGGTTCGGCGTTGACCAGGCAGAATCCCATGGTGGCGGTGGGATCGATGACGGCGCCGCTGCCGCTTGCCATCCTGACCAAGCCCAGGCCGATACCGCTCCTCTGAGGATGGTCTGGCCTGCGGCCCGGGGCAGGCTGTCCGGGGGTTGATCCTTTCCCTGCTGCCGCTCGTCGTTCAGTGATTTCCTGTTGCGGTGGATTGCTCTAGGACCGGGGCATCGCGCCGGCGCGCCGCCGGCCTTGCCGCCATGCCAGGGACCGATCCGATGCCCCGCTTCCGCACCCTCGACGACCTCGACGCCTCCGGCAAGCGCGTGCTGCTGCGCGCCGACCTGAACGTCCCGATGAAGGATGGCCGCATCACCGACCGCACGCGGATCGAGCGGCTCTGCCCCACCATCCGGGAGCTGGCGGAGAAGGGCGCGCGCGTCATCATCTGCAGCCATTTCGACCGGCCGAAGGGCAAGCGCGTGCCGGAGATGTCGCTGAAGCCGATGGCCGAGGCGCTGTCCTCCGCCCTGGATCGCCCGGTGGGCTTCGCCGATGACTGCATCGGGCCGCTGGTGGAGGCCGCGGCGGCGGCGCTGAAGGATGGCGAGGTGCTGCTGCTGGAGAACACCCGCTACCATGCCGGCGAGGAGAAGAACGACCCGGCGCTGGCGCAGGGCCTGGCGAAGCTTGCCGATGTCTTCGTGAACGACGCCTTCTCCGCCGCGCACCGCGCCCATGCCAGCACGGAAGGCGTGGCGCATCTCATTCCCGCCTATGCCGGCCGGCTGATGCAGGCGGAGCTGGAGGCGCTGGACGCCGCGCTCGGCAGCCCGAAGCGGCCGGTGGTCGCCATCGTCGGCGGCGCCAAGGTCTCCACCAAGCTGGACCTGCTGGGCAACCTCTCGAAGAAGGTGGATGTGCTCGTCATCGGCGGCGCCATGGCGAACACCTTCCTTGCGGCGCAGGGCCACAAGCTGGGCAAGAGCCTGCAGGAGGCCGAGATGCACGACACCGCCCGGCAGATCCTGGCGGATGCCAAGGGCAATGGCTGCGAGATCCTGCTGCCGGTCGATCTCGTCGTCGCCACTGCCTTCGCCGAGAACGCGCCGCATCGCACCGTCGGCATCGACAGCGTGCCGGCGGACATGATGGCGCTGGATGTGGGGCCGGAGACGGTGGAGGCGATCGCCGCCAGGCTCCGCCAGGCGGCGACGCTGGTGTGGAACGGCCCGCTCGGCGCCTTCGAGCTGCCGCCCTTCGACGCGGCGACGGTGGAGGTGGCGGCGACGGTCGCCTCCCTTGGCCAGTCCGCCGGGCTGGTCTCCATCGGTGGCGGCGGCGACACGGTGGCGGCGCTGAAGCATGCCGGGGTGGCGGAGCGGATGACCTATGTCTCCGCAGCCGGCGGGGCCTTCCTTGAGTGGCTGGAGGGCAAGACGCTGCCGGGCGTCGCGGCACTCGAAGTGAAGGATTGAGAGGGACGTCGCGGCAGTGCCGCGAGCCCTCCTCAAACTCCGACCCAGAAAGGGCTTTGGCCCCTTGAGTTGGTGTCTCGACCGTTGGGTCCGAGACTCATGGTTTCCAAAGGCCTTTCGGCCTTTGGCGGGGTGAGCCCGAGAGGGGCAGCGCCCCTCTCGGACCGGGCAGCGCCCCCGGTACCCCCTTTACGCTGCACCGCAGCGTGTGGAACGAATGGCAGGCCGGATCGGAGCCCGCCCATGCCAGCCATCGTCCCCCCTGGGGTCATCGGTCATAACCGTACCCTGGTCACGCCGCATTACGCGGTGCTGCCGCCGGAGGGGATGTTCCCGAGCTTCCTGCCGGGGCTGCGCGACGCCCAGGTGTATTTCCAGGCCACGCCCCTGCTCGGCGCCCGCTTCGCCCAGGGGCGGCTGGAGGTGGCGCCGGGCGGCGGCACCACCGCCCCGCGCGACGATGGGCTGGAGCATTTCTTCTACATCCTGTCGGGCGAGCTGGAAGTCGCCGCCGGCACCACGACGAAGACGCTGGCCCCCGGCGGCTTCGCCTATATCCCCACCGGCACCGCCCATGGCTTCCGCAACCCCGGCACCGCCCCGGCCCAGGCCGTCTGGATCAAGCGCCGCTACGCCATCGCCGATGGCATTCCGGCGCCCAAGCCCCGCTTCGGCAGCCGGGAGGAGACGCCGGTCACCAAGGTGGATGACAGCGGCCGCTGGCGGCAATACCTGCTCGGCACCGCCGATCTCTCGATGGATTTCGAGATGAACGTGATGGGCTTCACCCCCGGCAGCCATTTCCACTGCGTCGAGACCCATGTCTTCGAGCATGGGCTGGTGATGCTGGAAGGCCAGGGGCTGCAGCTCCTCAACCGCGACTGGCACGAGCTCTGGACCGGCGACTTCGTCTGGATGGGCAGCTTCGTCCCGCAGCAATTCTACTGCACCGGCTGGGGACCGGCCGTCTATCTGCTCTACAAGGACGTCAACCGGGACATCCCGCTGTGAGCGCCACCTCCGAGGCCCGGGATTGGGTGCTGGCGGAGACCCGCGCCGCCATGCCGAAGGCGCCGAAGCCGGCGGAGATGATGCACTTGGCCAAGCGCTCGGATGCCGAGGGGCTGAAGCGCCTGGCGGTCCATGTCGGGCTGCTGATCGCGGCCGGTGCGCTGATCGCGCTGGCGCCGGGCTGGTGGAAGCTGCCGGCGCTGCTGCCCATGGCGCTGGTGCAGGCCGCGCTCTTCGCGCCGCTGCATGAGACGGTGCACTACACCGCTTTCGCCAGCCGGAAGCTGAACGCCATCGTCGGCTGGGTGGCCGGCGCGCCCTCCCTGTGGAACTGGCACCTCTACCAGCAATTCCACATGGATCATCACAAATACACCCAGATCGAGGGCAAGGACCCGGAGCTGGGGCCGCCCTCCCCGCATGAGCTCGGCGGCTACATCCAGCGCATGTTCGGGCTGACCTTCTGGAAGGCGCGGCTGAAGCACAATTGGGCCGGGCTGCGCGGCGATTTCTCCGCCTACCCTTACGTCCACCCCGCCGCGGCGCCGCGCGTCAGCCGCAGCATCCGCGCCATGGATGCTACGCTTGCCGCCTGCGCCATCGGCTCGGCGCTGATCTGGGGCTGGCAGACGCCCTTCCTGTACTGGATCCTGCCGCAGTTCATCGGCCAGAACGCGCTGCGCTTCTACCTGCTGGCCGAGCACACCGGCTGCTCCATGGACCGCAACGGGCTGACCAACACCCGCACCACCCTGACGCATCCCCTGGTGCGGCTGCTGATGTGGAACATGCCCTTCCATGCGGAGCACCACCTGTATCCCTTCATTCCCTTCCACCGGCTGGCGGAGGCGCATGCGGTGCTGAAGGAGAAGCTGGCCTTCGTGCAGCCCGGCTATGCTGCCTGGCACCGCGACCATCTGCGCCGGCTGCGGGACAGGGCGGCATGAGCTGGCCGACCGCGGAAGGCCGCTTCGCGCTCGGCGACCTGAAGCTGCACAAGGGCGGTGTGTTGCCCGCGGCGGAGATCGTCTGGAAGACGCATGGCACGCTCTCCCCGCTGCGCGACAATGTCGTGCTCTACCCCACCAGCTACGGGGCACAGCATCCGGACCTCGAATGGCTGATCGGGCCGGAGGGGATCCTGGACCCGACGCGCTGGTTCGTCGTCATCCCCAACATGTTCGGCAACGGGCTGTCCTCCTCGCCCTCCACCACCCCGGACTGGCCCGCGCTGGTGACGGCCTGGGACAATGTGGCGGTGCAGGCAAGGCTGCTGCGGGAGGTCTGGGGGGTGGAGCGGCTGCACGCCGTCTATGGCTGGTCCATGGGCGCGCAGCAGGCCTATCACTGGGCCGCGGCCTTCCCCGAGGCCGTCTCCCGCATCGTGGTGAATTGCGGCAGCGCGCGGACCAGCGTGCACAACCAGGTCTTCCTGCGCAGCCTGATCGCCACGCTGGAAGCTGCGCCGGAATATGACGGGGGTGCGCAGTTCACCGCGCCGCCGCGCGCCGCCCTGCGCGCCTTCGGCCGCATCTATGCCGGCTGGGCGCTGAGCCAGGATTTCTACCGGGAGGGGCTGCACCTCTCCGCCCTCGGGGCGCCGGACCTCGAGACCTTCCTGCGCACGGATTGGGAGGAGCGCTTCGGCCGGCGCTATGCCGGCGACCTGCTGGCGCAGCTTCGCTGCTGGGATGCCGGTGACATCAGCGACCATCCGCGCTTCGGCGGCAGCCTCTCCGCGGCGCTCGGCGCCATCAGCGCCCGCGTGCTGCTGATGCCGGGGGAGACGGATCTCTATTTCCGCGTGGCGGACAATGCGGCGGAACTGCCCTTCCTGCGCCATGGCCAGTTGCAGCCCATCCCCAGCATCTGGGGCCACCGGGCTGGCAACCCGGTGGCCAATCCGGTGGATGCCGGCTTCATTCGGGCGGCGGTGCGGGCCTTCCTGAACGACTAGAGCAGATCGCCGTAGGGCGGCATCGCCCGAAGGCGTGAATCTGCGCTGCAAACAAAGGCTTAGAGCGTTTTCGGTGAACGCATGTAAACCGAGAACGCTCTAGGATGGGCCGGCGTGATGCCGCCCCGGCCAGGCAGCCCGCCCGCGAGGGCCTCCATCTCCCGGACAGGACGCTCAAGGCGGATCGAGGCCGGGCCGCAGCGGTGCCACTCCCTCCGGTCGCTGCCCTTGCCCTTCCTGCGTTGCCCGCCCCGCTTGTGGCGGGCGCCGTCGCGCCCGCCAGGGCGGCGGCCATGCGCAGCCGGGGCAGATCGCCGCGGGCGGCATTATGCGAAGGCGTGAATCCGCCCCGCAAACCAGGACTCGGAACGTTTCCGGCGAGCGCACCTGAACCGAGAACGCTCCAAGGCGGCCACCGCAGCCCGGACACGCGGCGGACAATCGCCCCGGGCCGGAATGCGCCATCGCCGCCTCAGCCCGCAGCAAGGGCGTTGCGCTGGTCAACCACCATCATGTCCAGGAAACCCCCGAAGGGTGCGGTGGTGGAGCTGAGCGGGATCGAACCGCTGGCCTCGTCATTGCGAACGACGCGCTCTCCCAACTGAGCTACAGCCCCATGCGCCACCGGCGCACCGCGATGTTGGGGCACCGCGGGGCCGGGGTAATGCCTCTGCCGCGCGGCGAAGTCAAGCACCCCGAAGCCGGTTGAGTGGGTCTCGTTTCGCCCTGGCGCGGGCCCATCGGCCGGCCCGCGCTCCCGCTCGCACCCCGGGCCGATCTGCTCTAGGTTACGGCCGCGTCACCGGCGGAATTCTCTGAATGTTCCTGGATGTGGTCTTCTATCTCGCCGGCGCCGTGCTCGACCTGTTGTGGTGGGCGGTGGTGCTGGCCGTGATCGTGCAATTGCTCACGCAGTTCGGCGTGCTGGACACCCGCAACCGCTTCGTCTGGACGGTGGCGGATTTCCTCTACCGGATCACGGAGCCGCTCTTCCGCCCGCTGCGGCGGATCCTGCCCAATCTCGGCCCGGTCGATATCGCGCCGCTGGTGGTGCTGCTGCTGATCAGCGCCGCCAAGCTGCTGCTCGGCGCCATCATCAACTCCCTGATCCGTTCGGGGCTGTATTTCTGACCGCGCCCGCGGCGCGGGCGCAGGGGCGGGGCGCATGGGCGAGGGCAGCGCGCCCTGGTGGCGGGCGGAGCCGGGCGGCGGCATCGCGGTGCGGGTGAAGGTGCAGCCCCGGGCGCGGCGCGCCGGCCTCGGCGGCACCGCCCCGGCGGCGGATGGCCCGCGGCTGCGCATCGCGGTGACGGAGGCGCCGGAGGATGGCCGGGCCAGCCGCGCTGCCTGTGCCGCCCTGGCCGCGGCGCTGGGCGTCGCCCCCTCCGCCGTGCAGCTTGCGCAGGGCGCCGCCTCCCGCGAGAAGACCCTGATGGTGAGCGGCGATCCCGCGCTGCTCGGACCGAGGCTGGAGGCGCTGGCATGACGGCCCGCATCATCGACGGCAAGCTTGTGGCGGAGCGGCTGCGCGCCGGCCTCGCCGCCCGCATCGCGACGCTGCCCTTCCGCCCGGGGCTCCGGGTGGTGCGGGTGGGGGATGACCCCGCCTCCGGCATCTATGTCCGCAACAAGGACCGGGCGGCGGCGGCGGCGGGCTTCGACAGCGCCACGCTGCACCTGCCCGCCACCACCACCGAGGCCGAGCTGCTGGCGGTGATCGCCCGGCTGAACGCCGACCCGGCGGTGGACGGCATCCTCGTCCAGCTCCCCCTGCCGCCGCAGATCCGGGCGGAGGCGGCGATCGACGCGGTGGACCCGGCGAAGGATGTGGACGGCTTCCATCCGTTGAATGCCGGGCGGCTCGCCTCTGGCCAACCTGGCCTCATGCCCTGCACCCCGAAGGGGGTGATGCATCTGCTGCGGGAGGCGGGGGCGAGCCTGCGCGGGGCCCGCGCCCTGGTGCTCGGCCGCAGCCAGATCGTCGGCCGGCCCATGGCGCAGCTGCTGCTGGGGGCGGATTGCACCGTCACCATCGCCCATTCCCGCACCCGTGACCTGGCGGCCGAGTGCCGGCGGGCGGAGATCTTCGTCGCCGCGGTCGGCCGGCCGGAGATGGTGCGGGGAGATTGGGTGGCGGAGGGTGCCATCGTCATCGATGTCGGCATCAACCGCACCGCGGCGGGGAAGCTGGTGGGGGACGTGGCCTTCGCCGAGGCCGCCGCCCGCGCCGCCGCCATCACCCCGGTGCCGGGGGGCGTCGGCCCTATGACCATCGCCTGCCTGCTGGAGAACACGCTGGAGGCCGCCCTGGCCCGACGCCAGGGCTGAGCCGCCGCGCCGGCCGGGGCAGGCGTGTCCCCGGCCCGGTGGCCCCTGCGAAGCTGCGGCCCATCCGCCGAGAGACGAAAGCGGGCGCCCGGCGTTCCACTTGGCTGTTGGACCAGGGGAGCGACCCATGTCGGATGAGGACCGGATTCAGCGCCGCGCCTACGAGATCTGGGAACAGGAGGGGCGGCCCGAGGGCCGGCATGAGGAGCATTGGGCACAGGCCCGCCGCGAGGTGGCGGAGGAGGAGGAGGGCTCTGGCGCTGCCGGTGTAGAGCCTGCTGGTGTCGAGCCTGCCGGTTCCGGTGCGGAGACCGAGACCGAGGCGGGGGCGGACCCGGCCACGCCGCCGCAGATGCCAGTCTCGGGAGTCCCGGGCGGCCAATTCGGTGGCGAGGGCGCCGGCAATCTGTCGGGTGGCGTGGGCACGACCCTGAACCAGGGCTCGGGCGCGGCGGGCGGGGATGGTGGCCCTCTGGGCGGCGCGGGCAGCGCCGGCGCGCATGGCCCGGGGGTTGGTGCGAGCCTGACGGAGAGCCCCACCCGCATCGGCCCGGCCCCTGCCGCGCCGGATGATGCGGGGCCGGGCATGGCCGATCCCGGCTCCGCACATGGCCCCTCCGCCGCCGATCGCGGCAAGGGGGGCGGTGGTGGTGGCGGCGGTGGCGGAGGCAGTGGCGGCACCGGCGGGGAGACCCGGCGGGGGCGGCGCGGGCGGTCGGGGCGGCGATGAGGTGTCGGCTGCGGCATCATCGGCCGGGGGTGAGACGATCCGGGATGCAGGCGTGGCGGCCCCGGCGCCTTGGCTTGGGGTCGCAGGCTGGCGACGCTTGATGCCGTGATGCCGTGATGCCGTGATGCCGTGATGCCTGCGGCCCTGGTGCGGGGCGGACCGTGGCGGCTATGCGAAGGGCCGGTCCTTGCCGCTCCGAGGCGGCACCGCAGGATGGCGGGAGCGTTCCGCCTGCGTCAAGGCGCCTCGCCTATCTCAACCCTCCGCCTCCGCATAGGGGTTGCTCGTCCCGCGCGTCTGCAGCCGCACCGGCACGCCGGGCATGTCGAAAGCCTCGCGGAAGCCGTTCACCAGGTAGCGGCGGTAGTCCTCCGGCAGCTCCTCCGCCCGCGTGCCGAACACCACCACCGTCGGCGGCCGCGCCTTCGGCATGGTGGCGTAGCGCAGCTTGATCCGGCGGCCATCCACCAGGGGCGGGGCATGGCGCGACAGCATCGCCTCGAACCAGCGGTTCAGCTCGCCGGTCGGGATGCGGCGGTTCCACAGCGCATAGGTGGCGCGGACGGCGGGCATCAGTTTCTCCACCCCGCGGCCGGTCTGGGCGGAGAGCGGCACGACGCTGAGGCCCTTGAGCTGGGCAAGGCTCGCCGTCAGCACGTCGTCCAGCCGCTTGCGCGCCGCCGTGCGGTCCTCCACCGCGTCCCATTTGTTGAGGGCGATGACGACGGCGCGGCCCTCGCGCTCGGCGAGGCGGGCGAGGCGCAGCTCCTGCTCCTCCATGCCCAGCAGCGCGTCCAGCACCAGCACCGCCACCTCGCACTCCTTCAGCGCGGCGATGGAGGCGGCGGCGGACATCTTCTCCAGCGCCTGCTCGATCCGGGCCTTCTTGCGCAGGCCGGCCGTATCGACCAGCCGCACCTTGCCGCCCGTGCTGTCGGTCCACTCGACGGCGACCGAATCGCGGGTCAGGCCCGGCTCCGGCCCGGTGATCATCCGCTCCTCGCCCAGCAGGGCGTTGAGCAGGGTGGATTTGCCGGCATTGGGGCGGCCGATGATGGCGAGCCGCAGCGGCCGGTCGGGCCCGCCCTCCTCCTCCTCCGCCGCCACCTCGGGCAGGGTCTCGCGCACCGCGTCATGCAGCCCGCCCATGCCGTCGCCATGCTCGGCGGAGACCGGGATGGGGTCGCCGAGGCCGAGCTCATAGGCCTCCAACGCCGCCTGGGTGCCGAGGCGGCCCTCCGCCTTGTTGGCCACCAGCAGCACCGGCACCGCCTGGCGGCGCAGCCAGGTGGCGAAGGCGCGGTCGCCGGGGGTCAGGCCGCTGCGGGCATCGATCACGAAGAGGACCAGATCGGCCTCCCGCACCGCGGCCTCGGAGCTGGCGCGCATGCGGCCCTGGATGGTCTCGGGCGGGGCTTCCTCGAGGCCGGCGGTGTCCAGCAGCCGGACCTTGCGGCCGCCGATGCGGGTCTCGCCCTCCTTGCGGTCGCGGGTGACGCCCGGGGTGTCATCGACGATGGCGATCTTCCGGCCCACCAGCCGGTTGAACAGCGAGGATTTGCCGACATTGGGCCGGCCGAGAATGGCGATGGTGGGGAGCATAGGGGCTATGTAGGGCGGCGGAGCGCCGTTGTCGCCTCGGACTTCGGCGTTTCGCTCCTCGGACAACACGGCGGCACCCCCTGGCGGCAGGACCAGGGCGGCTGCCGCTACCCGGACCGCCCGGTGTCCTGCCGCGGCTTGGCCGTGGCAGGCTGTGCAAGGCCTCGGTAATCCATCGACTCCAGGGCCCCCACGGAGCCGCGTCAGCGGCTTCGTGGGGAGTTAGGCCCCGGGCCGCATCGCCACCAGATTGGCGTCCTCGGTCAGCAGGTAGAGCGTCTCCCCCGCCACCGCCCCGGCCTGCAGGCAGGCGGCAGAGAGACGGTTGCGGGCGATCAGCTCGCCATCCACCGGGTTCACCTCCACCATCTGGCCCAGCGTATTGGTCACGAGCAGCCGGCCGCCGGCCAGCAGGGGCGGGCCCCAGGTGAGAGGGTCGCGCCGCTTCTCCTCGTCCCGGTAGCGGCCGAGCGAGCGGAGCCAGCGCACCCTGCCGTCATCCCGGCCGAAGCAGACCAGATCGCCACCGGTGCTCACCAGGAAGAGCGCATCTCCGGCGGCCCAGGGCGTCTCGGCTGAAGCCACCTCCCGCTCCCAGATCCGGCGGCCGGAGCGGAGATCGATGGAGATGGTGATGCCGCCGAGGCCGGTGGCGAAGACCCGGTTGCGGTCGATCACCGGCAGCGCCGTAATGGCGGCGATGTCCGCCAGCCCGCCGCCGCGGGCGGAGGCCAGGGTCTCGCTCCAGGCGGCGCGGCCATCCCCGGCGCGGATCGCCGCCAGCTCGCCGGAGCCGAAGCCGGCCACCACGATCTCCCCCATCACCGCCGGCGCCGGCAGGCCGAGCGCCATGGTGGTGGTGGGCTGGCCGCGATAGGTCCAGAGCCGGCTGCCATCCTCGACCGAGAGGGCGAGGAGCTGATTCTCCGTGGTTGGGACGTAGATGCGGTTGCCGGCGATGGTCGGGGCGCCGCGGGCCGGGGCGGGCAGGGAGACGCGCCAGCGCGGCTTGCCGTCCTCCGGGTTCAGCGCCAGCAGCTCCGCCATGCCGGTGGCGACATAGAGCGTGCCCTCGGCGAAGCCGAGGCCGGCACCGAGCGCACCGTCGCTGTCCCGGTCCGGCCGCGTGTCGAAGGACCAGCGGCGGCGGCCGGTGGCGGCGTCCAGCGCCGTCACCTCGCCATAGACATCGGAGGCATAGGCGGTTCCCCCCGCCACCACCGGCGGGGCGACCAGCCGGCGGCGATAGCCGGAGCCGCTGCCGATGGAGCTGGACCAGGCCTGCCGCAGCCCCGTGCCGAGGGCGGGATGGCCCGGGGCATGGCTGATGGTGCCGCCCGCCTGCGGCCATTCCGCGACCGCTTCCGGGGCGGGCAGGTCGATCGGCCGGACATCGCCCTCATCCACGCCGAGCGGGCGCTCGGCGGCCAGCACCGGCCGGCGTTCCCCGGGCAGGGGGCGCTTCCGCTCGCCGAAGACGTTATCGAAGGTGTCGGTGATGGTCTCGCAGCCGGCGAGCAGACCGGCGCTGCCGAGCAGCGCGGCCCTTCGGGTCGTGCCCCGCATTCGTCCCCCTTGCCCCCCCTGCATCAGCCCCCCAACCCCGCCAGCAGCCGGCCGGCCCGGTCCCGCACCCCCTGGGGGGCCAGCGGGTCCGCGGCCAGGGCGGTCAGGCGCTGCTTCGCCTGCTCCGTCTCGCCCCGCTGCAGCGCGGCCAGCGCCAGCACCTCCGCCGCCGAGGCCCGCCAGGGGCCGTTGGCAAGCGGCGCCAGGCGGGATTCGATCGCGGCGGCATCGCCGCCATCCAGCGCATGCATGCCCCAGAGCAGGGTGGCAAGGTCGCGATAGAGCGGATCTGCGCTGGCGTCCTTCGCCACCCGGTCCCAGCTCGCCAGCGCCGCCTCGCGCTCCCCCGCCTCGGCCTGCAAGGCGGCGGTGCGGAGCAGGGCCAGCACCCGGTAGCCCTCCGGCGCGGCGGCGGCCAGGCTGGCGAAGCGATCGGCCAACGCCTTGCGGTCGGGCTCGGGCGCCGTCGTGGCCTGGCTGGCGGCCAGATAGGCGGCGCCGGCCTTGGTGGCTTCCTGCCCCTGCCACCAGCGCCAGCCCTGCCAGCCCCCGGCGCCGAGGATGACGAGCACGGCCAGCCCCGCCACCACCCCGCCATAGCGGGCGAGCAGGCGCCGGGCGCGCTCGGCGCGAAGGTCTTCCTCCACCTCGTCGAAGATATCGGCCACGCGGCGAAGCTTTCTCCCAGGGGCGCGGCGTGCATAGCAGCCGATTGGCGGGGCGTTAAGCCCAAGCGGGCTCCACTGCCGGGATGCGCCCCTGCTTCCTCCTCCCGCTCCTGCTGCTGCCGGCCTGCGAGGCGGCGGTGCCGCTGACCGCCGGCCTGGGCGTCGCCCATGTCGCGTCGGTAACCATCATCGGGCGGACCCTGCCGGATGCGGCGGTCTCGCTCGTCAGCGGGCGGGAGTGCTCCTCGGTGCGGCTGGAGCGCGGCCTATCCTATTGCCGGACGGAGGAATTGCCGCCGGAGCCGCCGCCCTACTGCACCCGCTCCCTCGGCCGGGTGGATTGCTGGCGCAGCCCGCCCCTGGCCGTCCCGCGCCAGGTGGGGGTGGCGGATGGCCGGACCAGCCTGACCGCGTTGCAGGAGGCGCACCGGACCCGGCGCTGGGGCGACCTGTTCTGGGACCACCCGGACCCGGCGGAAACGGCGCGGCCCGTGGCGGCGCCGGCGGCGGTGGCGATGCCGGTGCTGGAGCCTATCGCCGCCCCGCGCGCTCGAGGGGAAATGGTTGGGTCGCCGGCGCCGTGAGAAGGCGGGGCGCCGCCCCAGACCCCGGCAGGGGCGCTGCCCCCATTGGCGGCAGTGCCGCCAACCTCCGCCGGGGACCGGACCGGTCCCCGGACCCCGGTGTGAGTTTCAGGCCCGCTGATTCAGCCTGCAGCGCCCCCGCCGAACCGCGTCGCTTGGCGCCTGACGCGGCTTCGCCGCGGCAGGCTGTGCGAGGCCCCGGGTAGCAGGCGCCATCCGGGGCCCCCATGACGTCGCGCAGCGACGTCATGGGGAGAAACGTCATGGGGATCTAACAAGCCAGGTAGCCGCCATCCACATGCAACTCGGCGCCGGTGATGTAGCTGGACTCGTCCGAGGCGAGGAACAGGATGGCATTCGCCACCTCATCCACCTCGCCGGACCGGCCGAGCGGCACATGGCCGAGCATCTTGGCGCGGAACACCGGATCGGCCGTGGCGCCGCTGGTGCGCATCGGCGGCATCAGCCCGGGATGCACGCTGTTGCAGCGGATCCCCGCCGCCCCCTCCTGCGTCGCCACGGATTTCGTCAGCAGCCGCACCGCCGCCTTGGAGGCGTTGTAGGCGCAATGGATGCGTTCCTGCCCCACCACGCCGGAGATGGAGGAGAGATTGATGATGCTGCCCCCGCCGCCCTTCCGCATGGCCGCCACCGCGTATTTGGTGCCGAGGAAGACCCCCCGCCCGTTCACCGCCATGATCCGGTCCCAGAGCCCGGTGTCGTAGAGATCGTTGGTGGCGCTGCCGCTGATGCCGGCATTGTTCACCAGCACATCCAGCCGGCCCCAGCGCGAAACGGCATCGCCCACCGCCGCCTCCCACTGCGCCTCCTCCGTCACGTCCAGCCTGCGGAACACCGCGGTGCCGCCGGCGGCCTTGATGCCGGCCACCACCGCCTCGCCCTCCGCCTCCAGCATGTCCGCGACCATGACCTTCGCCCCCTCCCGCGCGAAGATCCGGGCGGTGGCGGCCCCCATGCCGGAGGCGGCCCCCGAAATGATGGCGATCTTGTCGGCGAGGCGCATGACGTATCCTTCCCCTCCTGCGGCGTGGTTGGCGGCAGCCTCGCCCGGCCGGGGCGCCGGGGCAAGCGGCATCGCCACCGGTCACCCTACTGGCGATTCGCGGCGCCGCACCCCATACCCGGGCGCATGACCGCCCCTTCCGCCCTCGGCCGGGCTGCCCCCGGCCATCGCGCCTGGCTGAACAGCCTCTTCGTGGACCACGCCCTGCTGCGGCTGGGCTGGCGCAATTGGGGGGTGGTGGAGAGCGGCCGGCTCTACCGCTCCAACCACCCGCTGCCCTGGCAGCTCAGGGAGGCGACGCGCCGCTTCGGGCTGCGCAGCGTGGTCAACCTCCGCGGCCATCGCGCCGATTGCGGCTCGGACCAGCTCGGCCGGGCGGCGGCGGCCTCGCTCGGCCTCCTCCATGTCGATGCGCCCTTCGAGAGCCGCGGGGCGCCGCACAAGGACCGCATCCTGCGCCTGGCCGAGATCTTCCGCACCCTGCCGGAGCCGGTGCTGATCCACTGCAAATCCGGCGCCGACCGCACCGGCCTCGTCGCCGGGCTGTGGCTGCTGCTGCAGGGGCGGCCGGTGGCGGAGGCGGCGGCGCAGCTCAGCCTGCGCTTCGGCCATGTGCGGCGGAGCCGGACCGGCATCCTGGACGCCTTCTTCGCCGCCTATGCCGCGGCGCAGGCCGAGAGCGGCAAGCCTTTCCTCGACTGGCTGCGGGAGGAGTACGACGAGGCGGCGCTGCGCCGCAGCTTCCAGTCCCGCCCTTGGGCCGACCGGCTGGTGGATGGCGTGCTGCGGCGGGAATAGGCGCGACCGCCTGATGCCAAGGGCCGTCGATCGTGACCGATCAAGGCCCTCAGTCGCCGAGCGGACCACGCGGCATTCGCGGGCCGCTTGCGCAGCCTCGGCACCCGTTGAAGACCGGTGCCGCTGGCATGAGGCGCCCTTCGCGCCGCCGGGTAGGGCGCCTCGCGGCGGGCACGCGCGGCGGCCGAGGCACCGCACCCCGGCGGCCGCGGGGCGTTCAGCCGAACAGCAGGTCCCCGGCGCCGAGCTGGCCCGGCAGCACGCCCTGCAGGGTCAGCGTCTCGCCATCGGCAAGGCTCAGCAGCAAATCCCCGCCCTGCGGCGTGCCGAGGGCCAGCAGCGCAGCCAGGCTGTGCACCCCGTAGCCGAGGAGCTGCAACCGGTCCACGCCCGGCGTGAAATCGCCGATGACGTCGCTGCCCTGGCCAGCCTGGACGATGAAGAGGTCGGCGCCCGCCTCGCCGAACAGCACGTCATTACCGCCCATGCCGTTCAGCGTGTCGTCCCCCGCGCCGCCCAGCAGCCGGTTCGCCGCCGTGCTGCCGATGAGGGTGTTGTTCAGGGCGTTGCCTACGCCGAAGACGAGGCTGCCGCGCAGCACCAGCCCCTCGATATTGGCGGGAAGGTAGTAGCCGGTGCCGCCGGTGTCGGCGATGATGGTGTCGTCGCCCTCGCCGGGGCGCTCGAAGACCAGGTCCTCCGGCGCATCCACGAGGAAGAGGTCGTTGCCCGTCCCGCCATGGAGCTGGTCGGTCTCGCCGAGGCCGCTGGCGCCGTCCAGCGTGTCCTGGCCGGCGCCGCCGAAGAGGTAGTCGCTGCCCGCGCCGGCCGCCAGGCTGTCATCGCCATCGCCGCCAAGGAGCGTGTCGCTGCCCGCGCCGCCGAAGACGCTGTCCTGCCCCTCCTCGGCGAGGATGAGGTTGTTGCCCTCATTGCCGGTGATGCGGTTGTCGCCCGCATTGCCGATGCCGAAGAGGTCGCCGGCGCCGGAGGCCAGGATCAGCACCTCGATCTCCGGCGACAGGGCGTAGCCGACGCCCGCCATCACCGTGTCGATACCTTCGCCGGCGCGCTCCGTCACCCTGTCGGCCGGGTCGTCGATGTAAAAGAGGTCGTCGCCGGCGCCGCCGATCAGCCAGTCGGCGCCGCTGCCGCCCTCCAGCGTATCGTTGCCGTCGCCGCCGAAGACCGTGTCCTGCCCTGCACCGCCGGCCAGGGAATCGCGCCCGCCCTGGCCGGCCAGGAGATCCTCCCCCGCCTCCCCCAGCAGCGTGTCCGGGGCATCGGTGCCGGAGAGGGTGTCGTTGCCCTCGCCGCCCCAGAGGATGGCGCTGCTGCCGGAGAGGGCGAGGAGGATGGCATCGTGGCCGGCCCGGCCCTCGAACCGCTCGACATTGACGATGGCGCCGGGCGTCGCGCGCAGATCCAGCAGGTCGTTGGCCGCGGTATCGACCCAGCGGTCGAAACCATCCCCGCCATCGACGCTGTCGCGGAAGATGGCGGCGTTGGTGAAGCTGAGGGTCCAGGCGGTGACGGGGTCGAGTCGCAGCAGCAGACTGCCGGTGAAGCTGCCATCCGCGTCGGAGAGGACGACATCGTCCCCGGCGCCGCCGAGCAGCGTGTCCGCGCCGGTATAGCTGCCGAGATAGTCGTCGCCGTCGCCGCCCTCCAGCCAGTCATCGCCCGGCCCGCCATAGAGCGTGTCGCTGCCGCCGAGGCCGAGGATGGTGTCGTTGCCGTCGGCGCCATCGAAGACATTGGCCGCGCCATTGCCGGTGAAGCTGTTGCCGAGGCTGTTGCCGATGATGAAGCCCGTCGCGCCGGCGCTCTCGGTCAGGAGCAGCGCCTCGGCATTGGCCGGCAGGTCGAAGGCGAGGGCAGCGATGATGGTGTCGCTGCCCTCCCCGGCGAGCTCCATCACCACATCGCCGGCATTGTCCACGAAGAAGAGGTCGTTGCCGCGGCCGCCCTCCATCCGGTCGGCGCCGGCGCCGCCATCGATGGTATCGTCGCCCGCGCCGCCGATCAGGGTGTTGGCGGCGCTGCTGCCGAGGATGCTGTCGGCGAAGTCGCTGCCGCGAAGATTGGCGATCAGCACCAGCGTGTCCACGCCGCCCCAGCCATCCCGCACCTGACCGGCGCCGAGATTGGCCTGGATGCCGGCCGGGTCCCCGGCGTAATCCGCAGTGACGAGGGAGCCGGCATAGGGCGCGCGCAATAGGTCGTTGCCGGCGAGGCCGCGCAGGAAGGTAAGGGTGCCGGCCAGGGCGAGGCCGGTCATGTCGTCCGAGAGCTGGCTGCCCCAGGCGCTCTCGATGTTGCGCAGCGTGTCCGTGCCGCCCCACTGGTCGGTGGCGATGCCGAGGGTGAGGTTCAGCCAGATGCCCTGGGTCGGCAGGGCGGAGCCGGGGGCGAGCACGTCGTAGAAGGCAGTGTCGTGGCCCCCGCCGCCATCCAGCGTGTCGTTGCCCGCGGCGCCGGCCAGGCGCTCATCGGCGGCGGAGCCGGTGATGCTGTCATTCCCCGCCCCGCCCACCGCCACCTGGATATTGGC
Source organism: Siccirubricoccus soli (assembly GCF_024178315.1). Classification (GTDB taxonomy): domain Bacteria; phylum Pseudomonadota; class Alphaproteobacteria; order Acetobacterales; family Acetobacteraceae; genus Siccirubricoccus; species Siccirubricoccus soli. Next base: position 24,911 of record NZ_JAMZIK010000138.1, read on the forward strand.
GAGGCGGTCGGTGCCGCCGGGCTTCAGCGCATAGGCGCTTTCGACGATGCTGCCGAAGCTGGTGCGGGCCAGCATGATGGTGACGTTGCCGCTGCCCGCGTAGCGGTACTCGTTGATGCCGCCGCCGCCATCGACGGTCTTGTTGCCATTGGTGCCGGAGAGGATGACGTCGTCGAAGGCGGAGCCGAACAGCGTGTCGTGGAAGGCGCTGCCGAGCAGCACGCGGCGGATGTTCACCAGCGTGTCGGTGCCGCCCCAGCCATCCGTCGCGGTGCCGAGGGCGAGGTTGACCGCCACCGCCGCCGGGCTGTTGGCGTAGGAGAGCTGGATGCCGGTGGTGCCGTTGCCGATGATGCGGTCATGGCCGCCGCGGCCCTCCAGCGTCAGGGCGTAGAAGCTGGTGGCGGCGGCGCTGGCGTCGATCGTGTCGTTGCCGCTGGTGGCGGTGAGGGCGTGGACGAAGCTGAAGCGGTCCGTGGCGCCGCCCGGCTTCGCCACCGTGCCGGCATAGGCGCCGGTGAAGATGACGGAGAGCGGGCCGGCGAGGCCCGCATAGGTCAGCGCATTGCCGGCGCCGGCGCCGCCGGAGATGAGGTCGCTGCCGCCGCTGCCGGTGATGACCTCGCCGAGGCTGCCGCCGGTGAGGGTATCGTCGCCCGCCGTGCCGGCGAGGGCATAGCCGCCGCCAAGCTCGAGCAGCGTGCCCGCGTAGAAATCCGCCGCGCCGATCGTGACATCCGCATCGCTGCCGCCGAAGCGGGCGACGAAATCCCCCGCGCCCAGCACCCCGTCCCGGTCGAGGTCCAGCACCAGCCAGCCCCCCGCCGCCTGGCCGGCGACCAGAGCGGGGATCCAGAAGAGCTGATAGGCATCCAGCCCGCCCAGCCATTGCCGCGGCAGCGACTGGCCGAGGCTGAGGCTGCCCTGCGGGGTGAGCAGGGCGCCGCTGAAGACCAGCGGCCGGGCGATGCCGTCGGCGCCGGTATAGGTGCCGGCGGTCGCCCCGCTGCCGTCGCTGCGGCCCCAGAAGGCATCGCTGATCCGGATGCGGTCGCCGTCCGCCCGGCTGAAGCCGATGATGCTGTCCATGGCCGAGAGGCTGGACCAGGCGGCCTCCCCCATCGCCTGCAGCAGCAGGATGTCGGCGCCCGCGCCGCCGATGATGGTGTCGGCGCCCGGCCCCCCCTCGATGCTGTCGTCGCCGGCGCCGGCATCCAGGTAATCGTTGCCGGCGCCACCGATCAGCAGGTCGGCCTCCGCGCCGCCATAGAGGGTGTCCTGGCCGGCGCCACCATCCAGCGTGTCCTGGCCGGCGCCGCCTACCAGCCAGTCACCGCCCGCCTCGCCGGCCAGGCGGGCATGGCCCTCGCCGCCATCCAGGCTGCCATCGCCGCCAAGGCCCGCCCGGGTGTCGTTGCCGGCGCAGCCGAGGATGCGGTCCCCGCCGCCGCCGCCCACCAGCCAGTCACCGCCCTCCTCGCCGGCCAGGCGGTCATGGCCCTCGCCGCCATCCAGGCTGTCATCGCCCGCGCCGCCGGCCAGGCTGTCATCGCCGCCAAGGCCCGCCAGGGTGTCGTTGCCGGCGAAGCCGAGGATGCGGTCCCCGCCGCCGCCGCCCACCAGGCTGTCCGCACCGATGGTGCCGGTGCTGCTGAAGGTGCCGGCGGCGAAGCTCGCCGCGGTGATGGCGGCGCCGCCGGTATCGACCCGCGCCGTGAAATCCCCGGCGCCGAGCACGCCGTCGAAATTCAGGTCGGCGAGCAGCCAGCCGCCGGTCGCATCCGGCTGCCAGTAGAGGGTGTAGGCTTGGCCGCCGCTGCGGTCCGCCAGCGCGATGCCGGCGGCCAGCGTCGCGCGCGTCGGCAGGCTGCCGCCGAAGCCGATGGGCCGCAGGGGCAGGCCGGTGGCGGCGAAGCTGCCACTGGCGATGGCGAGGATGTCGCCGCCCACGGTCTGGCCGCGGAGGATGAGCAGGTCCCCCTCCGCGGCGTTGAAATCGGTGATGCGGTCGATGCTGCCGAGGCTGCTCTCCACCACTCCGGTGCCCTGCAGCACGAAGCGATCCGCCCCGCTGCCGCCGGTGAGCACATCCTGGCCGGCGCCGCCCAGCAGCGTGTCATCGCCCGCGCCGCCGAGCAGCGTGTCGTTGCCCGCGCCGCCTTGCAGCGCATCCTGCCCGCCGCCGCCTGCAAGACTGTCGGCATAGGCGCCGCCCACCAGCCTGTCATCGCCGCTGCCGGCGGTGAAATGCAGCTCCTCGATCCCTGTCGCGCTTGTGCCGGCAAGGTCCGAGACGAGGTGGGGAGCGAGGAGGTAGAGCTCGGTGCCCGTGGTGGCGGCGCTGCGGTCCACCACCGCACGGTCCAGCCCCACCCCACCATCCAGCGCGTCGAGCCCGGCGCCCGCCAGGAGCGTGTCGTCGCCGGCCAGGCCAAGCAGGGAACCGGCGCCGTCCGTGCCTTGCAGCAGGTCGTTGCCGGGGGTGCCGGTGACGGTCGCCATGGCTCTCCCACCCGTGGCCGAAGGGGTGGAGGTTCAGTGGCCCGGGACCGCAAGCCTAGGGGCGGAGCGGTTGAGAAAGCCTGAAACCGCCGCATGCAGGGCGCGCGACATGCCGACCGATGCCGGTCCACGGGCGCGCGGCCGCGATGTCCCTCAGCCTAGAGCATGCTGCGTTCGCTTGCGCGCACGCAGCATGTTCTAGGCCGTTGTTTTGCGAGCATCTTCACGCGTTCAGATGCGTCCATCTGAACGCGATCTGCTCTAGCGCGCCGCCGCCACGCCAACCCTGGGCGCGGTACCCGGCGGCGCGATATGCCGGCCGCGGCGGATCCGGGACGCCCGGCACCTTGCGCAATGACCAGCCTTGACCGGCAGGACCCGCGGGGGCGGGTGTCAGCCGCGCGGGAAGGTGGCCGCCTCCAGCCGGTTGCCGTCCGGGTCCAGGATGAAGGCGGCGTAGTAGCCCGTCATCGCCGCGGCGCGCGGGCCGGGGGCGCCGTCATCCCGGCCGCCCGCCGCCAGGGCGGCGGCGTGGAATGCCCGCACCGCCGCCTCATCCGGCGCGCGGAGGCAGAGATGGTGGCCGGTGCCGGCCGGCGCCGCATGCCCCTCGCGCAGATTGAGCCACAGCTCCGGATAGCGCTTCCCGTAGCCGAGCTGGCGCGGCCGCTCCACCAGCCTGGCGAGGCCGAGCGGGCGGAGGACCGCATCGTAGAAGCCGCCGAGCGCCAGGGTGCTGACCGGGATGGAGACGTGGTCGATCACGGCCGCCGCCTCAGAACCGCTTCAGCAGCCGGTCGATATAGTCCAGCTCCTCGGCCGGGCGCTCGCGCTCGGCGCCGCGGCGGCGCAGCTCCTCCTGCAGCCGGCGGGTGCGGAGCAGCTCGGCCTCCTCCGGCACCCGGGTATCGGCGCCGTTGTCGGCGGTGCCGTTCACGTCGCGGGTGCGGCGGCCGAGCGGGTCGCGCCCCTCGCCCTGGCCCTGCGCCTGGTCCTGGCCCTCGCCGCCGCCCGGCTGGTCGCCCGCCATGTCCTGCGGGTCCCCGTCCTCGTCGCCCTGCTGGGCGCCCTGGCCGAATTGGCGCTGCATGCTCTGCGCCATCTGCCGCCCGCCCTCCTGCAGGGCGCGCAGCGCGCGCTGCTGCGCCTCCCGCGGATCGGCGCCGCCGCGCAGCTGCTCCTGCGCCTCGCGCATCGCCTGGTCGGCGCGGCCAAGGCCTTCCGGAATCTCCCCGGTCAGGTCGCCGAATTGCTGCATGAGCTCACCCAGCGCGCGGCGCAGGGCGCGCTGGCGGCGGCCATCCTGCTCGGTCTCTGCCTGGGCCTCCGGGCCGCGCTGCGGCGGCTCCTGGGCTTGTGGCGGCTCCGGCGGCCAGCGCAGGCTGGGCAGGGGGCGCTGCAGCTGGCGCTGGCGCTGGGCCCGCTCCCGCTCCTCGCCCTCGGCGCGCTGGTGGCTGCGGTCCAGCATGTCCGACTGGCGGCGGACCATGTCCTGCACCACGCCCATCTGCTGCTGGCCGCGCTCCCGGCGCTGCTGCCGCTCGGCGCTCTCGCTGCGGCTGGTGCGGCCCTCCTCCAGCGCCTTCAGCATCTCCTCGAGTTCCGCCAGCTCACGCTTTGCATCCTCGGTGCGGCCCTCGCGCGCCGCCTCCTCCATGCGGCGGGTGCGGCGGTCCATCTCCCGCTGATCCATCAGGCGGGATTGCGGATCGAAGGGGATGGCCTCGGCATTCTCGCGCTGCAGCCGCTCGGCCAGCGCCTCCAGGTGCTGGCGGATGGCGTCGCGCAGCTCCTGGATCCGGCGCTCGATCTCGGCCCGCTGCTCGGCCTGGGCGGGGTCGTCGCGCGGCATCTGCTCGGCCTGCTCCAGCGCCTCCCGCAGCGCCTCCCGCGCCTGCTGCAGGGCGCGCAGCGTCCTGCCGTCCCGGCCTTCCTCCAGCGCCAGGGCGGTCTCCCAGAGGATGTCCTGCACCTCGCCCACCGCCTCCGCCCGCCGGTCGAAGGCGAGGCGGGAGCGGGCGCTGCGCAGCGCCAGATAGGTGGCGGTGTCATGCTCGAAGGCCTCGGGGGCCTGGGCGATCGCTTCCAGCTCCTGCCGCGCCGGGGTGCGGCGGTTCGGGTCCAGGGAGAGCTGGCGGCGCAGCGCGATCAGCCGCTTCGCCACCGGGTGGTTGAAGCTGCGCTCCGGCAGGGCGAGGGTGGCGGGCTCCGACATGCCCTCCTGCCCCGCCCCATCGCGGGCGACGAGCTTCGCCTCCACCTCCAGCCCCGCCCAGGGATGCGCGGAAAGGTCCGGCTGGCCGGCGCCGCGGGCGGATTTCGGCAGCCCGCCGGGCAGCGGCAGATCCAGCACCAACGGCGCGGCGCCCGGGCGGGCCACCAGGCGCAGCTCGGCGCGCAGCCCGGCCAGGCCCCAATCATCCTCCGCCCGCCAGGGCAGGCGGGTGGCAAGGCCGCGCTGGGCGCGGCCCGGCGGCTCGGCGAAGGCGACGCTGGGCGGGGCATCGGCCTGGACCGAAAGGCTCCACTGCACCAGCTCCGACCCGTTGCGGCGGATGGCAATGGGTTGGCCGGCGGTGAGCATGGTCTCGGCAGTGAAGCTGCCGCCATCCAGGGCGCGGAAGGGCTGGGTGCCGGCGCCGGTGACCAGCTCCGGCGCCGCGAGGCCCATGCCGCCGGAGAGCGAGACCTGCAGCTTGCTGCCGGCGGGCACGGTGGCGGCGCCGCCATTCGGGTCGAGGAAGATGGGCGCGGCGCCGGTATAGGCGGGCGGCGTCACCCAGGCCTCCAGCTTCAGCCCGGGCGCCGGCGGCAGCCCGGCCCAGCTCGGCTGGAAGGCGCGCAGCAGCAGGCGCGGCGCATCGGCGCCGGCGATGACCAGCGCCGCCACCAGCCCCAGCAACACGGCGGCGCGGAGGGCGCGGGGGTCGCGGGCCGGCAGGCCGGGGCGGGGCGCGCGGAGCGTCAGCCGGCCAAGGGCGGCGGCGGCTCGCTGCCGGTGCACCTGCCAGAGGGCGAAGGCCGTCGGGTCATCCCCGGCCGGGCGGTCCGAGAGGGCGGCGAGGGGGCGGTGGCGGAGGCCGGAATCCCGTTCCAGCCGGCGCTCCGCCCCGGCCTCATCCGGCCAGGCCAGACCATGGAAGCCGCGCCAGAGCAGGAAGCCGAGGCCGGCGCCGAAGCCGGCCAGCAGCAGCAGGTGCAGCCAGGGCGGCAGCCGCGCCGGCACGTCCAGCAGGGCGAGGATGGCGAAGAGCCCGAGCAGGCCGAGCGGCGGCCAGGCGCGGGGCCAGAGGGTTTCCCACCACAGGGCAAGGCGGGCGAGGCGGCGCTGTCGCCGCAACCTGCCGCCAAGGGCGCCCGGAAGCGGGTCTGGCTGCATCAATCGCTCTCCCAGGGGGGCAGGCGCTGGCCGGCGAGCAGCGCCTCCTGGCTCTGCCGGTCCCGCACCACCGCGAAGCGGGCGCCGTCCACCATGACCTCCGCGGCCAGGGGGCGCATGTTGTAGGTGCTGCTCATCACCGCGCCGTAGCCCCCTGCATCGAGGAGGGCGACGAGCGCCCCCGGGTGGAGAGATGGCAACGCCCGGCCCCGGGTGAAAGTGTCCCCGGTCTCACAGACCGGACCCACGACATCGGCGGGAGAGAGGGGGGAGGCCGCCGCGGCCGCCGAGACCGGCAGGATCCCGTGCCACGCCTCGTACATCGCCGGGCGGATCAGGTCGTTCATCGCGGCGTCGAGCACGAGGAAGCGGCGGGAGGGGGTCTGCTTCTGCAGCACCACGGAGGCGAGCAGCACCCCGGCGGGACCCGCGATCCAGCGCCCCGGCTCCAGCATCACCGGCAGGCCGAGCGGGCCGATCGTGGATTTGATGGCGCCGGCCAGCGCCTCCGGCAGCGGGGCGGGCTCGTCCCGGTAGGGGATGCCGAGGCCGCCGCCGCAATCGATGTGCAGGACCGGCAGGCCCCGGGCCAGCAGCTCCTGCGCCAGCTCCGCCAGCCGGGCATAGGCGGCGCGGTAGGCGGCCATGCCGCTGGTGATCTGGCTGCCGATATGGGTGGCGAGGCCGACCGGCGCGAGGCCGGGCATGATGGCCAGCCTGGCATAGAGGGCGGGAGCCTGGTCGATGCCGATGCCGAATTTGTTCTCCGAGCGGCCGGTGGTGATCTTGGCGTGGGTCCGGGCATCCACATCCGGGTTCACCCGGAGGGCGACCCGGGCGGTGCGGCCGAGCGAGGCGGCGAGGGCGGACAGCATCTCCGCCTCCTCCACGCTCTCGAGGTTGATCTGGGCGATATCCTCGGCGAGGGCCAGGCGCAGCTCCCGCTCCGTCTTGCCGACGCCGGAGAAGACGATGGCGGAGGCCGGGATGCCGGCGGCGCGGGCGGCGCGCAGCTCGCCCTCCGAGACCACATCGGCGCCGAGCCCCTCAGCCGCCAGCACATGCAGCACGGCGAGGTTGCTGTTCGCCTTGACCGCGTAATGGATGCTGGCGCGGAGGCCGGCCTCGGCCAGGGCCCGTTTCAGGGCGCGGGCGCGGCGGCGGAGGGTGCCGGCGGAATAGACCCAGGTCGGAGTGCCAACGACCTCGGCGATGCGGGCGAGCGGCACCTCCTCCACCAGCAACCCGTCCTGGGCGTGGAGGCTGAGGGCGGGGCGGGCGGCGATCAGCTCGGCGAAGCCGGGATCGGGCGTTTCGGCGGAGAGCGGGAGAGGAGAGGCCATCCCGCCATTGTGCGGCGCGGGAGGGGGTGGGGACAAGCGGAGCGTGGCGGCGCCGGGGGCGGCCCAGGGCCGCAGGCGCGGCATTGCGAAGCCGGGGCTCGCCCGGGGATGCGCTACGGGCAGCGCGGCCCGGCCTTCGCGCCCTTCGGCGGGAGGCGGCGCCGGTCGGGGCGATGCCCGTCCGGGCAGGGCGGGGCTTGGCAAGGCCCGCCCCGGTGCAAGGATGGTGCCGAGGCGGTCGATTCAGCCACTGCCGCCCCGCTTGACCGCGCCCGGCGCGGGGGCGAGCCTTGCCGCGGAACGTCCCGGGATGAGAGCGCATGTTGCCGCTGGAAGGCGTGAAGGTTGTCGAGATCGGCCAGAACCTGGCCGGACCCTATGCCAGCGAGATCCTCGGCATGCTGGGGGCGGAGGTGGTGAAGATCGAGCGGCCGGAGGGCGACGACGCGCGCGGCTGGGGGCCGCCCTTCCATGCCGGCATCGCCACCAGCTTCCACGCGGTGAACCGCAACAAGCGCAGCATCGCGCTGGATTTGAAGGACAAGGCGGCCTGCGACTGGCTGCGCGGTTTCATCGGCACGCGGGACATCTTCATCCAGAACATGCGGCCGGGCTCGCTGGAAGCCTTCGGACTGGGGGCGGAGGCGCTGCGGGCGGCGAACCCGAAGCTGATCTACTGCTCCCTGCACGCCTTCGGCGCCAAGGGGCCGCTGGCGCTGAAGCCGGGCTATGAGCCGATCGTGCAGGCCTTCACCGGCATGTTCAGCGTGAACGGCTCGGCCGAGGCGCCGCCCGCCCGCGTCGGCATGCAGGTGCTGGATCTCGGCACCGGCGTCTGGGCGGCGCTGGGCTGCCTCGCCGCGCTGCAAAGGCGGCACCTGACGGGGGAGGGGGGCGTGGTGGACACCTCGCTCTTCGAGACCGGCCTCGGCTGGATGGCGCAGCATTTCTGCGGCTATTTCGTCAGCGGGCGGCAGCCGCCGCGGCACCGCAGCGGCAACCCGAAGCTGATCGTCTTCCAGGCCTTCGACACGTTGGACGGCGAGATCGTGGTGGCCGCCGCCAATGACCGGCTCTTCGCCAAGATGACTTCGGTGTTGGGTCACCCGGAATGGGGCGCCGATCCGCGCTTCAAGACCAATGCCGACCGCATCGCCCACCGCGAGATCCTGCTGCCGCTGCTGGAAGGCGAGATGCGTAAGCGCAGCAGCGCGGATTGGGCGGAGGCGCTGGAGGCGGCGGGGATTCCCTGCTCCCCGATCCACGACCTGGCGGGGGTGGAGGCGCATCCGCAGACCGCGGCGCTCGACATCATCCAGGAGATGCCGGGCTACGGTCTGCGCGGGATCGGCCTGCCGGTGAGCTTCGACGGCGCGCGGCCGGCAACGCGCCAGGGCGCGCCGGCGCTGGGCGAGGCGAATGCGGAATTCGGCGCGCCGGTGCCGAAGAAGGGCTGACGGAACGCCGCGTTGGGCCGTGCGCCTGCCAAGTGGCTTGCGCTCCGCCGCCGCTGCGTCCAGAACGGCGCCGCACCGGATAGTTGTGGGCGGCGGCGACCATGCGACACCTGATCCCGCTGGCTGGCCTCATGCTGCTGCCGCCCGGCCCGGTGCGATCGCAACCGCTGCCGGACCGGCAGCCCGGCCTGTTCCGGGTGGTGAACGCCACCGACCAGGACGGCATGCAATTCTACCTCGTCCGCCCGGGCGAGGCCTGGGGGAACAGCCGCATCGGCCATCCCCTGGCGCCCGGTGCGGCGCTGACCCTGCGGGCGAGCCCCGCCAGCGGCTGCAAGGTGAATCTGCGGCTGGTGCTGGCGGATGGGCAGGAAGTGGGCGCTCGGGACCATGACATCTGCGCGCTGCCCACGGTCACCCTGCACCGCCCGGGCCTGCCGCCTCCGGCGCGCGGGCGCCTGGCCTGATGCGCATCGTGAACCACACCGGGCGCGACGCCATGCAGCTCTACCTCGCCAATGCCGGTGCGCCTTTGGGCGCCAATCGGCTGGTCCGCCCTCTGGCGGACGGCGCCGCCCTGCTGCAGCGGGCGGGGCCAGGGGCAAGCTGCCTCGTCGATCTGCGCCTGGTACTGGCCGACGGGGAGGAGGAGGTGCGGCGGGGCCACGATGTCTGCGCCTGGCCGGCCATCGTGCTCGGCAACGCGCCGCCCCGCCCGGCCCCGGGCGGTGGCGCCCCAAGGCCCCCCGCTTCTCCGGAGCGGCGGGGGCCTTCCACCAAGCATACCTGACCGCCTTTGCTCCGGGATGGGGACGCCGGACCTCAGCCGCGCGCGAGCCGGTCGAGCGTCAGCCTGTCCCGTTCCCCGCCGCAAGGGCCGGCGATGGCGTCCTCGAACACCGAGCCCGGCGGCGCGGCCGCGGCGAAGAGCGTCATGCAGGAGCGGAACTTCATGTCGTCCGGGCTGCCGAAGATCTCATGCAGCGTCCGGCCCTGCACGCCCAGCACCAGCCGCGTGCACTCCTCCAGCCGCGGGCCCAGCACCGGATGCGCCAGATAGGCCCGCGCCTCAGGCAGATCCGCCAGCCCGTACTGCAGCGCCGTCGGGCTGCGGCCGAGCGCGCGGAGCTGCGGGAAGACGAACCACATCCAATGGCTCGTCTTCCGCCCGGCCGCCAGCTCCCGCTGCACCGCCGCCAGCACCGGCGCCTGCGCCGTGACGAACCGCTCCAGCCCCTGGTCGCTCATTCCGGCTCGATCCCTGCCATCTGCACGAAGCGGGCCCATTTCTCCTGCTCCTGCCGCACCAACGCGGCAATCTGCGTGAGGCTCAACGCCTCCGGCACGAAGCCGAATTCCACCAGGCGGGAGCGCGCCGGCTCGGCCAGGATGGCGGCATTCACCAGTGCGTTCAGCCGGGCCGCGACCTCGGGTGGCGTCGCCGCCGGCACCGCCATGCCGAGGAAGCCGGTCAGCACGAAATCCGGCCAGGTCTCGGAGAGCGCGGGCAGGTCCGGCCACCTCGCCCACCGCCCCTGCCGGGTAATGGCCAGCGCCCTTGTCTGGTTCTGCCGCAGCCAGGCATCGCCCGCCGTGGTGTCGACGAAGATGAAGTCCAGCCGCCCGGCCAGCAGATCCGCCAGCGCCGAGCCGATGGCGCGATAGGGCACATCCTGCATCGGCACGCCGGACATCACCGCCAGCAGCGCGCCCGGCACGCGGGAGGAAGCATTGAAATGCCCGAAGAAGACCTGCCGGCGCTTCGCCTCCGCCAGCAGCCCGGCGACGTCCCGGAAGGGCGCCTCCGCCTTCACCATCAGGTAGCTGCCATTGGAGCCGAAGAAGCCGATGGTGGTGAAATCCTTCAGCGGATCATAGGGCAGGTCCCGCACCGTGGAGGGGTTGGCCGAATGAGTGCTGGTGGTGGCCAGCAGCAGCGTGTGGCCATCCGGCGCCGCCTGCTTCACCGCCATGGTGCCGATCACGCCATTGGCACCGGGGCGGTTATCCACGACCACCGGCTGGCCGGTCGTGCCCTCGATATGCTGCCCGATCAGCCGCGCGGTGATGTCGCCGGAGCCGCCCGGGGCGAAGGGCACGATGATGCGCAGCGGCCGCGGCTGGGCCAGGGCGGGGGCGGGGAGCAGCAGCAGGGGCAGGGCGCGGCGGCGCAGCATGGGCAGGGTCCGTGGGCGTTTCCGGTGGCGCCACTGTCGGTCGATCGACCACCCCCTTCAACCCCCGGCGCTTCGCTGCTTCAATGGGGTCCCGGAGGATACCGCCCATGACCATGCATGGCGCTTTGCGCATCGCCCCCCTGCAGGGGTCCGTCTCCGCCGCCGAATGGCAGGCGCGGGTGGACCTCGCCGCCTGCTACCGGCTCTGCGAGAGCTACGGCATGTCCGACATGATCTACACCCACATCACCGCGCGGGTGCCGGACAGCCCGGGCCATTTCCTCATCAACCCCAACGGCATGCTGTTCGGCGAGATCACCGCCTCCTCCCTGCTCAAGGTCAGCCTGGAGGGGGAGATCCTCTACAAGCCGGACCTGCCCTACGGGCTGCACCCGGCGGGCTTCACCATCCATTCCGCCATCTACCGGGCGCGGCCGGATGCCATGGCGGCGATGCACACCCACACCGTCGCCGGCATGGCGGTCTCGGCGCTGAAATGCGGGCTGCTGCCGCTGACCCAGACGGCGACGCGCTTCTATGGCCGCATCGCCTACCATGAGTTCCGCGGGCCGGAGCGCGACCCGTCCGAGCGCGACTCGCTGGCGAGGAGCATCGGCAAGCTGGACTACTGCATCCTGCGCAACCACGGCCTGCTGACGCTGGGGGAGAGCGTGCCGGAAGCCTTCATTGCCATGTGGGGGCTGGAGCGCGCCTGCCAGGCCCAGCTTCAGGCCATGGCCTGCAACACGGAGCTGAACCTCCCGCCGGACGACGTCGTTGCCAAGTCCTGCGAGATGTACACCAGCGGCTCCCGCCGCTACGGGCTGCTGGAATGGCCCGGCCTGCTGCGCAAACTGGACATGCAGGACCCGAGCTACCGGGACTGAGGCGGGCAGGGCGACGCGCCGCCGGCACGCCGGTGGCGCCACGACCAACCGCGCGCCGACTCCGGGGCGCGGCGGACGGGACCGAAAGCGTCCACGCCAGGGAGGACCACCATGAAGCTCACGCTGCACCACGTGAACTACTGCTCGAAGGACGTGCCGGGGATGGAGCGCTTCTACCGCGAGGTGCTCGGCCTCGGGCCGGAACCGACGCTTGCCGCCTCGCGCGTCACCTCCCAGGGCTATGACGGCGCGGTGGCCTTCATGACCGATGGCCAGACGCAATTCCACCTGGCGAAGCAGGATCTCGGCGTCGCCTTCCGCACCGGCCATTCGGTCAACCCGCTGGAACGCGGCCACATCGCCTTCCGCACCGACGACATCGAGGGCTTCAAGCGGCTGCTGGAGGAGAAGGGCGTGCCCTATGCCGATTACGGCAATTGGGCGATGAATGGCTGGTACCAGATCTTCTTCCAGGACCCCGAGGGCAACGTCATCGAGGTCCACCAGGTTGTCGCCTGAGCAGGGCCTGCGGCGCGGGCGTCCGGGCCTGGCGGCGCGGAGCCCATCGCCCCCCGCTGCCGGCCGGCTGCCGCGCCGTGCCCTGCTGGCGCTGCCCTTCCTCGCCCCCGAGGCGCGGGCGGAGGAGGGCTGGCCCAGCCGCCCCGTCCGCCTCGTCATCCCCTTCGGCGCCGGCGGCCCGATCGACGCCATCGGCCGCCTGTTGGCTGAGCATCTGCGCGAACGCCTTGGCCAGCCCTTCGTCATCGAGAACAAGCCGGGCGCGGGCGGCAGCATCGGCATCCGCGCCGTCGTGCAATCCCCGCCGGATGGCACCACCTTCCTGCTGACCAGCGCCTCCCTCGCCTCCGTGCCGGCGCTCTATCCCAGCCAGGGGCTGGATCCGCGCCGGGCGATGACGCCCATCAGCCTGGTGGCCGATGTGCCGACGGCCATGGTGGTGCGGGCGGAGGGCCCCTATCGCAGCGTCGCCGATGTGGTGGCGGCGGCGCGGGCGCGGCCGGCCACGCTCACTTATGGCAGCGGCGGCGTCGGCTCCTCCAACCACCTCTCCGGCGCGCTCTTCGCCCAGGCGGCGGGGCTCAGGCTGGAGCACATCTCCTATCGCGGCGCGGCGCCTTCCATGGTCGCACTCTTCACCGGCGAGATCGACATGGTCTTCGCCAGCACCATCGAGACCCTGCCGCATGTCGCCGCCGGCCGCGCCCGGCTGCTGGGCGTGGCGACGGAGGCGCGGGTGCCGGCGCTGCCCGATGTGCCCGCCATCAACGAGACCATCCCCGGCTATGTGGCGCTGAACTGGTATGCCATCGCCGGGCCGCACGGCCTGCCGGCGCCGGTGCTGGCGCGCTTCGGCGAAACCCTGGCGGCGCTGCGCGACCTGCCGGAGATCAAGGCCCGCTTCGCCGCCGCCGGCACGGCGCCGCTGCTGACCGGGCCGGAGGCTTTGCTGCGGCGGCTGGACAGCGACGTGCCGCAATGGCAGCGCGTGGTGGATGCCGCCGGGATCAAGGTGGAATAGGGAGAGAAACGCATGAGCCGCACGGTGGGCCGCGTCCTGGCCGAAAGCCTCGTCGCGCATGATATCGACACCATCTGGATGGTGCCGGGCGAGAGCTTCCTCGGCCTGACCGACGCGCTGACGGAGGTGCCGGAGGTCCGCCTCATCGTCTGCCGGCATGAGGGCGGGGCGGGCTTCATGGCCGTCGCCGATGGCCGCATGCGCGGCGGCCGCGCCGGCGTGCTGCTGGTCTCCCGCGGCCCGGGCCTGTCCAACGCCATGGTCTCCCTGCACACCGCCTTCCATGACGCGACGCCGCTGGTGGTGCTGTGCGGCCAGGTGGAGCGGAAGGATTTCGGCCGGCTCGCCTTGCAGGAGCAGAATTACTCCAAGCTCCTGGCGGACGTGACCAAGGACGTCATCGAGGTGAACGAGGTGGTGCAGGCGAGCGAGTCGATCGCCCGCGCCTTCCACCTGGCGGAGAGCGGCACGCCCGGCCCCGTCGCCGTCATCCTGCCGGAGGACATCTTCGACGAGCCCTGCGAGACGCCCATCGCCAAGCCCCGCCCGCGCGTCTTCGGCGGGGCGCGGGAGGAGGATCTGGACCAGCTTGCCACCATGCTGGCGCGGGCGGAGCGGCCGCTCATCTGGGTGGGCGGCGCGCTGGCCAATGCCTCGGCGGAGACGCTGGGCGAATTGCAACAGCTTGCCGAGCAATGGGTGCTGCCCGTCTCGCCCACCCATCGCCGGCCGCAGCTGTTCGACGCCGGGCATCCGAATTACGGCGGCTATATGGGCATCCGCGTGCCGAAGCAACTCGCCGATGAGATGAAGAAGGCGGATCTGCTGGTCTCCCTCGGCGAGCGCATCACCGATTCCGTCAGCCAGTCCTACTCCTTCCCCACCGCGCCGGATCCGCAGCTGCCGCTGGTGCAGGTCTGGCCGGATGCCAACGAGATCGGCCGGGTGTTCCGCCCGGATCTCGGCATCGCGGCGGAGCCGGCTTCCGTCATCCGCGCCCTGCTGAAGCGCGGCGCGCCGGAAGGGGCGGCGAAGCGGCAGGGCTGGGTCTCCGGGCTGAACGCCATCCATCGCAAGCTGATGGCGCCGGAATGGGAGAGCACGAGCGACGGGGTGAATTTCGCCGCCATCTGCGTGGAGGTGGCGAAGCATCTCGCGCCGGATGCCGCCGTCACCTCGGATGCCGGGAATTTCTCCTCCTTCATCCATCGCTATATCGGCTTCCGGCCGGGGCAGAATTTCCTGTCCTCCGTCGTCGGCGCGATGGGGGCGGGGGTGCCGATGGCGGTGGCCGCTGCCATTCGCCGCCCGGGCAAGCAGGCCGTCGCCTTCGTCGGCGATGGCGGGGCGCTGATGACGGGGAACGAGATCGCCACCGCCATGCAATATGGCGCGGCGCCGATCATCATCCTCTCCGACAACAAGCGCTACGGCACCATCGGCATGCACCATGAGGTGCGCTACCCGAACCGCCCCTATGAGGACGCGGTGCGGCTGACCAACCCGGATTTCGCCGCCTGGGCGCGGGTCTTCGGGGCGGAAGGGATCACCATCAGCTCCGAGGCCGAGGTGGAGGAGGGCATCGCCCGCGCCTTCGCGGTGAAGACGAAGCCGGTGGTGGTGCATGTGCACACCAGCGCGGTGCAGATGAGCGCCTGGCGCCGGAAGGGCGCGCCGCGCGTGCATGGTTGAGGGGAGCTCCGCTCCCCTCAAACTCCCCTCGCCACAGGCCGAAGGGCCTTTGGAAACCGGGAGTTTGAGGCCCGGCGGCTGAACCTGCCGACTCAAGGGTTCCAAGGGCCTTTCCGCCCTTGGCGGGATGGAGTTTGAGGAAGGGCAGCGCCCTTCCTCAAGAACGGGAGGAACACCATGCGCCTCAATCGCCGCGCCCTGCTGGCTGGGCTGGCCGCCGCATCGCCGCTTCGTGCCCAGCCGGCCTTCCCGGACCGCCCGGTGCGCCTCGTCGTGCCCTATGCGCCGGGCGGTCCCTCCGACATCCTCGCCCGCGCCCTGGCCGCCGCGCTCTATGAGAGCTGGCGCCAGCCGGTGGTGGTGGAGAACCGCCCCGGCGCCGGCAGCACCATCGGCACGGAGGTCGTCGCCCGCGCCGCGCCGGACGGCACCACCCTGCTGCTGGCCGCCACCGCCCATGTGATGAACCCGGCGCTGATGCCGCGCCTCTCCTATGACGCAGTGCGCGGCTTCACTCC
>NZ_JAMZIK010000139.1 GCF_024178315.1 Siccirubricoccus soli
AGCACCATCGGCACGGAGGTCGTCGCCCGCGCCGCGCCGGACGGCACCACCCTGCTGCTGGCCGCCACCGCCCATGTGATGAACCCGGCGCTGATGCCGCGCCTCTCCTATGACGCAGTGCGCGGCTTCACTCCGCTACTGAACGCGGCGTTCCATCCGATGGTGCTGGTGGTGCATCCCGGCACGGGCATCACCGATGTGCCGGGCTTCATCACCCGCTCCCGCGCCACGCCGGGGGGCCTTGCCATGGCGTCGGCCGGGGTCGGCAATGCCAGCCACTTGGCGGCGGCGCTCTTCGCCTTGGTCGCGGACATCCCGTACACCCATGTCCCCTTCAGCGGCGCCGCGCCGGCGCAGACGGCGCTGCTTTCCGGCCAGGTGCCTGCGGGCTTCCTGAACTCCACCGTCGCCGTGCCGCAGATCCGCGCCGGCGCGCTGCGCGGCCTGGCGGTGGCGGCCGGCCGGCCCTGGCGGGAACTGCCGGACCTGCCGACCCTCGCCTCGCTCGGCTATGCCGGAGCGGAGGCTGGCTCCTGGTACGGCGTGCTGGCGCCGGCCGGGCTGCCAGCGCCGCTGACCATCCGGCTGTCCCAGGACCTGCTCGCCGCCTCCCGCCTGCCCGCGGTGCGGGAGAAGATCATCGCCGCCGGGCTGGACCCGCTGGAGGTGGGGCCGGAGGAATTCCAGGCGCAGATCGCCGCCGAGGCGGCGAAATGGGCCAGGGTGGTGAAGGAAGGCGGGATCCGGGCGGAGTGACCGGCCCTGCTTGGGCGCGAGACCGAGCTTTGCGACGGTTCCGGCCGCTCCTGGCTGGGCCTTAGTCCTGGAGCGCGTTGAGGCTGGCGGGGCTGTGCTGCCGCGTCAGCTCCATCAGGGTCTTCGCCATCTGCTTGATCCGCTGCTCGGCATGCGGCAGGGACAGGATCGAGAGATCCAGCCCCTGATCGGTCAGGACAAGGGATGCCTGCTGGCGGAAGCCGGTTCTGAGATCATCCTCCCAGCTTGGGTAGGCGCCGGACTGCAGGAGGAAAAGCGTCTCATCGACCAGCCTGATCCTCTGGTGAGCACAGACCCATGCAATGCCCAGTCCAGTCTGCTCCAGCATTTCAAACAGGGCAAGCATTTCATTCCAAAGGAACGATTTGTAGTTGATCAACTCGTCGAAGGAGATCGGCAGCCCGGGCTTCAGCATGCCGGCTTTTCGAAGGGCGACGAACACATCGGCAGTAGAGGAATAGATGTCGCAGTCAATATTGACGAAGGCGACAGGGTCAGCCTGTTCGGACAGAAAATTCGGCAGGGTATCCGAGAAGAAGCCGGGGATCAGCGTAACGTTCTCGCGCACCTTGGGCAGCACGCCATGAGTGGAGAAATCCTGCTTCCAGTCATTCCGGCCATCATCCGGAAAGCCTTGGAAGCTGTCGAAGCCATAAAACCGCCGGTTCGGATACTGAGCCGCGCAGTAATTGATGGAACTGCCCTTATAGACACCAAATTCCAGGCATATACCTGGGGTCGTCGCCCTGGCCAGCGCGGCCAGAAGCGGTAGCCCCCGCCGCGAC
This sequence comes from Siccirubricoccus soli, assembly GCF_024178315.1. Taxonomy (GTDB): domain Bacteria; phylum Pseudomonadota; class Alphaproteobacteria; order Acetobacterales; family Acetobacteraceae; genus Siccirubricoccus; species Siccirubricoccus soli. The sequence continues at coordinate 1,563 of NZ_JAMZIK010000139.1, forward strand.
GTGTCTTCGCCATAGCAGACGCCGGTGACCGCTGTCAGCCGTGGCAGATAAGCGGCAAGAAATGCCGTATACCGCTCAGCCTTCGAGTATTTTTGCATGCCGATGATCCAAGCGCCCGCGTGGAAGCCGTTATTGGCTGATCCGGCTGCCTGGTCGCCGTTTCGGCAAGGCCATGCCGGATCGTGGCGGCCTCACTATGTCGGCGTTCCGTAAATAACCCCTTACGGCATGATTGCTGGCTTGCGGCGGCGGCAGGGGCAACGCCAGGCCGACAGGCGGCAAGGCTGCCGGGGGCGCCGCGCCCACTCTCGCGAGGAGCGCCCGAAACGGCCCGCGCTGGGCGTCACATCTCGATGAAGACCTCGCCGTTCTCGACCTTCACCTTGTAGGTCGTCACCGGCACCTCCGCCGGCTCGTTCAGCGCCGCGCCGGTGCGGATGTCGAAGCAGGCCTGGTGCAGCGGGCATTCCAGCTTGCCGTCCTCGCAGAAGCCGTCGGACAGCAGGGCGTATTCATGGGTGCAGACGTCGTGCACCGCATAGATCCCGTCCTCCAGCCGCACCACAGCCACCGGCTCCCCGTTGATGCGCACCGGCAGGGGCATGTTCTCGGCGAGTTCATCCTCGGCGGCGACGCGGTGCCATTCGGCCATCTTCGGAGACCTTCTGCCTGCGGAGTTGTCCGCCCGCCATAGCCGCCCCGGCGACGGCTGTCGATCACGCGTGGCGGGCGGCATCGCCACGCTTCCCGGCCTGCACCGGGCATCGGCCATCCGGGACGCCATCGCCGGCGCGGGGCATGGCCAGGCCGCCGGGGCGATCACGGGAGCGTATCCGGTCGCCGAACCGTGGCTGCATGCGGTGATCGTTGCCATTGCCGATACCTCGGCCCGATCATGGCAGAGTTGTCGGGCAATCTGTGGCAACGCCGCTGGGGCTGGGACGCCAGCGATGCGCGACCGGCCGGCGTGTTGCGCAATGCGGAAGGGGCGGCCTTCCCGCTCTGACTCCTGTTGCAAGTCACGGAAAGGCAGTTGGCAACAAATGCGCTGTAACGGCAGAGAAAGCGGCCGAGAGAAGCGTCAAGGGCCAATGCCGTCACGATAAGGCACAGAACCTAAAACTCTCGAATTCGCGATTTATGACTTGCAACGCGAAGAGGGGTCGGCCTAACTCGCGCCAGACAAGATTTGGCCGCAATTGGCCTTATTCGGGGCACATTTCATGCTGGTATTTCATTCGCTGCGGGCGCTGGCCCGGGCAATGACGCTCTGCGTCCTCATAGTGGCGGCCCTGCCGGCGCAGGCCGTCGAGACCGTCACGCCAGCCCAGTCGCTGACCGGGCAGACGAGCCGTGCGGTTCTTGCCGAGCCGGGTACCCGGCTGCGCTGGGATGCGCCGGGCCGCGGCTGGTGGGCGCTGGGCGAGGCGACGCCGACCGCCGCGGGCATGGATGGAAACGGCTCCTCCTACCGGGCCGCGGTGGTCCTCGGCGGGCGCCACCAGTTCGTCGCCCGGCCGGACATCACGCTGGCGCTGCTGCCGGAACTGCGGATGGACGCGGCGGGTGGGGCCTATGGTACCCTGGCTGCCCCGGCTCTCGGCGCCTCCCTGCGCCAGGAGGCGGCGCTGTCCCTGCCGGGGGGCGCGCGCTTCCAGGCCAGCATCGGCCTCGGGGACCAGTTGGCGGTGGTCCCGCTGCCCGACGGGGGCGGGGGGGACAAGCTGACGGTACGTGCCGCCGCTTCCCTGGCGAGCGACATCGGCTCCGTGGCCGGCATGCCCCTGCGCGCCGAACTGCAGGTCGCCGCCGTCCGGCACCTCGAGCTGCGCGGCATGGACCGGCCGGCGAGCTGTGAGCTGAAGCTGGAGCTGCGCCGGCCCAGCGCGGCGCCGCTGCGCCTTGCCAGCGGTTGCCCCGGCACCGGCGCTCCCAAGCTCACCATCGGCATCAGCGGCCGATTCTAGAGCATGCTGCGTTCGCTTACGCTCACGCAGCATGCTCCAGGCCGGTGTTTGCGAGCATCTTCACGCGTTCAGCTGATTCCATCTGAACGCGATCTGCTCTAGGGGCGGGGAGCATCGTCCGGCGGCGTGATCTGCTGTCCGAGACAGGGCTGGGGCACGCTCCCGGCGCATGTGAACCGAATATGCACCGGCGGCTTTGGGGCGCCCTGCCGGACCCGCTCGGCATTGGCGGCGTCCCGCGTCCCGGGCCGCCGGCATGGCGGCAGGCCTGCCGCGGGATTCCGGCCACAACCACGGCTTCGATGGGGGGGAACAAGGCCTGTCCGCGAACGGCCTTGCGCCGCTCTGGCGGGTCCTTTCCGCGCCGCGCCTGTCAGCGGGCCAGAAGGCTGCCCGCCCTGGTGGTGCCCATCACGGCCGGGTTGCGGCCTTCCCTGCCCCGAACAACCCCCGCAGCCTTGCCCGTGCCCTGCCAGGCGCCCGGCAGGCCGTTTCGGCCGGTGCCGCCCGCAAGCAGGCCCGGCCGCGCTCAGCCGCGCGGTGCCGCGGCCCGGGCCAGCCTGTCGTTGATGGCTATGCCGAGACCCCGCTCCGGCACCGCCATGGCGGCGATGCGGGCGCAGCCGCGCGCACTCCCTTCCGCATCCAGCCAGCGCAGCCCGGCGAAGAGCCGCGCCGCGGCCTCCGCCAGATCGCCGGTTTCGGAGAGGTTCCAGGTGACCGTGGCGCCGGGCAGGGCCGGGCCGAAGGCCAGCAGCGCCTCATCCGCCGCCGCCTTGGTGGCGTTCAGCCGCACCGGCAGGGACGGGGCGTAGTGGGAGAGCAGCATGCCGGGGGAGCGCAGGCTGCGCGCCGCCGCCGCCGCCGCCTGCGGGCCCGGCCGGCCGACCTTGCCGATCAGCGCCTCGATCGCCTCCACCGTGATGCCGCCGGGCCGCAGCAGCACGGCACCTCCCCTTGGCCCCGCGCCGGTCAGGTCCAGCACCGTGCTCTCCACCCCCACGGCGCAGGGCCCGCCATCCAGCACCGCGGCGATACGGCCGCCGAGCCCGGCCAGCACATGCGCCGGGGTGGTGGGGCTGACCTGGCCGGAGAGGTTGGCGGAGGGGCCGGCCACCGGCAGCGCCGCCGCCCGCAGCAGGGCCAGCGCCAGGGGGTGCGCCGGCACCCGCACCGCCAGCGTATCCAGCCCCGCCCCCGCCAGCAGATCGATGGCGGCGCCCGGGCGCCGCGGCAGCACCAGGGTCAGCGGGCCCGGCCAGAAAGCGGCGGCCAGGGCCCGGGCGCGATCATCCGGCTGGACATCGGCGAAAGCCGCCTCGGCGCTGGGGTAGTGGCTGATCAGCGGGTTGAAATGCGGCCGCCCCTTGGCGGCGAAGATGGCGGCGACAGCCCGGCCGTTCCGCGCATCCCCGCCCAGGCCGTAGACCGTTTCGGTCGGGAAGGCGACCAGCTCGCCGGCGCGGAGCAGGGCGGCGGCCTCCGCCACCGCCTCCGGGGGCAGCAGGCGGGTCATCGCCGCCCCTCGGCGACGAAGCCGCCATTGCGCCAGCCGGGCTTGCCGTAGCGCAGCGGCGCGCCGGCCTCGTCCAGCACCCGGCCGCCCGCCGCTTCCAGCAGCGCCTGGCCGGCCGCCGTATCCCATTCCATGGTCGGGCCGAGGCGCGGCGCGACATCCGCCGCCCCTTCCGCGATGCGGGCGAATTTCATGGCGGAGCCCATGGGCTGCACCCGGTCCAGTTTCAGTTTGCGGTCCGCCAGCCAGCCCGCCATGCGCCGCGGGTTGGGGTGGCTGCGGCTGTCCAGCAGCACCGCGCCGCTGCCGGGCATTGGCCGCGCGGCGATGGGCGTGCGGGCGCCCGCCTCCCCCTGCTGCTTCCAGGCCTGGCGCGCGGCGACGAGGCCACCGAACACCTCCCCCGTCGCCGGCAGGGCCAGCACGCCGAGCACCGGCCGCCCCGCCGCCACCAGCCCGATGCAGACGGCGAATTCATCGAGGCCCTTGGCGAATTCCTTGGTCCCGTCCAGCGGATCGACCAGCCAGAAGCGCTCGGCCGGGGCGGTGATGATGCCGGCGGCCACCTCCTCCTCCGCCACCACGGGCAGGCCGGGCGCCGCCTCCCGCAGCCCCTCCACGATCAGCGCCTCGGCGATGCGGTCGGCCTCGGTGACGGGGCTGTCGTCGCCCTTCCGCTCCACGGCGAAGCCGGCGGCGCGCACGGCATTGATGGCGGCGGCGGCCCGGGCGGCGAGGCGGGCGGCAAGCTCCAACGCGTCCTGATCGGTCATCCGGCGAATGTAGCAGCCGGGGGTGGGGGGCACAGGTGGCGAGGGAGAAAAACGGTCCTGGCAGCGAAGGGAAGCATGGGGGCGCTGCCCGTTGGCGGCACTGCCGCCAACGGGCAGAGCCCCGGATCTCTTTCCCTTAGTTTTTCTTCCCTGTCCTCTCCGGAACAGCGCGCCATGGCGATGCGGCGGGGCGATGCTATCTATGACCCCGCCTTGTCATAGCTCCGGATTCCCCCCGCATGCTCGATATCGCCTTCGTCAAACCCGCCCTGCCGCGCCACGGTGCCCTGGTTTTGCCGCTGGCGGAGGGGGCGGAGACGGCCCTGACCGGCCTCGCCCAGGCGATCGACGCCGCCACCGGCGGGGCGGTGCTGAAGGCGCTGGCCGCCGCCGGCTTCAAGGGCCGCAAGGGGCAGAGCGCCACCATCTGGGCGCCGGCGCTGGAGGGCGGCGCCCCCGGCCCGGCCAAGCTGGTCGCCCTCGGCCTCGGCAAGGAGATGACGGCGGAGGCGGCGGAGGCGGCGGGCGGCGCCCTCCTCCCCCTCATCAGCGGGGAGCGGGAGGCGGTGATCGCCGCCGAGGCCCTGCCGGCGCCCATCGCCGCCAGCCTCTCCCTCGGCCTGCTGCTGCGCAGCTACCGCTTCGACCGCTACCGGACGACGGAGAAGGAGGAGGACAAGCCGAAGCTGGAACGGGTTTCGGTCGCGACCGACGCCGCCAGCGCGGTGAAGGCGGCCTGGGCACCGATGCGGGCGGTGGCGGATGGCGTCTTCCTCGCCCGCGACCTGGTCAGCGAGCCGCCCAACGTCCTCAACCCCAGCGAATTCGCCGACCGGCTGCAGGCGCTGGAGAGCCACGGCCTGGTCGTCGAGGTGCTGGGGCCGAAGGAGATGAGGAAGCTCGGCTTCGGCGCCCTGCTCGGCGTGGCCCAGGGCAGCGCCGAGGAGCCCCGCATGGTGGTGATGCAGTGGAACGGCGCGACGGGCGGCAAGGCGAAGAAGGCGGCGCAGAAGCCGGTCGCCTTCATCGGCAAGGGCGTCACCTTCGACACCGGCGGCATCTCCATCAAGCCCGCCGCCGGCATGGAGGACATGAAATTCGACATGGCCGGCGCCGGCGCCGTGGCGGGGGTGATGCTGGCGCTGGCCGGGCGCCGCGCCAAGGTGGATGCGGTGGGGCTCGTCGGCCTCGTCGAGAACATGCCCTCCGGCAGCGCGCAGCGGCCGGGCGATGTGGTGAAGACCGCCTCCGGCCAGACGGTGGAGGTGATCAACACCGATGCCGAGGGGCGGCTGGTGCTGGCGGATGTCATCCATTACTGCCAGCAGCGCTTCGCGCCGCGCTTCATGGTGGACCTCGCCACCCTGACCGGCGCCATCATCATCTCGCTCGGCCATGAGCATGCCGGGCTGTTCAGCAATGACGACGCCCTGGCGCAGCAGCTCACCGCCGCGGGCAAGACGGTAGGCGAGGCGCTGTGGCGCATGCCGCTGGGCGAGGCCTATGACAAGCAGCTCAAATCGGATATCGCCGACATGAAGAATGTCGGCGGGCGGCCGGGCGGCTCCATCACCGCGGCGCATTTCATCCAGCGCTTCGTCGATACCAAGGACGGGCCGATGCCCTGGGCGCATCTCGACATCGCCGGCACCGCCTGGACGACGAAGGATCTGCCGACCGTGCCGAAGGGCGCGACGGGCTTCGGCGTCCGGCTGCTCGATCGGCTGGTGGCGGAGCATTACGAGGGTTGAGCGACGCGCGCCGGGCATGCTGAAGCTTCGCCTGCGCCGCGCCCCGCGCGAGGATGCCGCGCCGCTGCTGGTGCCGGTGGTGGAGGGTGATGCCGCGCGCTTCCCCTTCGCCGCCGCCGCCGGCTTCACCGGCGCGGCGGGGCAGGTGGCGGAACAGCCCGGCCCGGCAAGGCGGCTGATCCTGCTGGGCTGCGGCACGCCGAAGCGGTCGCTGGACTGGGAGGAGGCGGGCGGCCTGGGCCTCGCCGCCGCCGGCGCGGTGCCGCGCCTCGGCCTCGATGCCCGCGGACTGGCGCCGGAGGCGGCGGCGTCGCTTGCGGCCGGTGCGGCGCTGCGCGCCTGGCGCTGCGACGCGTACCGCGCGCCGGGGGAGGTGGCGCCGTCGCGCCTCGACCTCATCGTGGACAGCCCGGAGGCGGTGCTGCCGCGCTGGGCGCGGGCGGAGGCGGCGGTGCGTGGCTGCCTGCTGGCGCGGGAGCTGGTGGCAATGCCGGCCAACCGCCTTACCACCCGGGAATTCGCCCGTCGGCTGGAAACCCTGGCGGAGCACGGCATCACCGTGGATGTGCTGGGCCGCAAGCGGCTGCGGCGGGAAGGGCTGGGCGGGCTGCTCGCGGTCGGCGGCGGCAGCGCCAACCCGCCGCGGCTGGCCGTGCTGCGCTGGCGCGGCAGCGTGGCGGCACCGCCCGTCGCCTTCATCGGCAAGGGGCTCTGCTTCGACACGGGCGGCATCTCCATCAAGCCGGCTTCGGGCATGCAGGAGATGAAGGCGGATATGGCCGGCGCGGCGGCCTGTGCTGGGGCCATGCTGGCGCTCGCCCTGCGGCGGTCCCCGGCGCCGGCCGTCGCCGTGCTGGCGATTGCCGAGAACATGACCGGCGCCGCGAGCTACCGGCCGGGCGATGTGCTGCGCATGGGCAGCGGCCGCACGGTGGAGGTGGTGGACACCGATGCCGAGGGGCGGCTGGTGCTGGCCGATGCGCTGCACTACGCGGCGACGCAATTCCGCCCCCAGGCCATGCTGGACCTGGCGACCCTGACCGGCGCCATCGTCACCGCGCTCGGTGCGCACCGGGCCGGGCTGTTCGGCACGGATGCGGCGCTGCTGGCCCAGGCGGCGGCGGCGGGAGAGATGGTGGGCGAGCGGCTCTGGCCCATGCCGATCGGCACGCGGCACCGCGAGGATCTGCGCAGCGACATCGCCGATCTGAAGCAATGCGCCACCGGCCGCTTCCTGCCGGATGCCTGCCACGCCGCGGCCTTCCTGCGGGAATTCGCGGGCGGGGTGCCCTGGGCGCATCTCGACATCGCGGGGGTGGACACCAGGGCGGAGGCCGGGGCGCTGGGCGGCAAGGGGCCTTCCGGCTTCGGGGCGCGGCTGCTGGACATGCTGATGCAGATGTATTTCGAGGATGTGGAGCGCCACTGAGAACGCCTCACAAAACCGCTGCGCGGGTTTGTGGCGGCCAGAATGCGCCGTCTTCCCAAGACCTCGCACAGGCGTCCGCGGCAAAACTGCGGAAGGGCACCGGGCGGGTTTTGACAGGCATGCCGCGGGCCTCGCCCGTCCCGGGGCCGGCGATGATGGGCGAGGGGCTTCGCCCTGGCCAGGAGGCGAGCGCCGCTGGCATGCGGCGCGGCCCCTGCGGAACAAGCCTGCCGGCCCGGGGCTGGGCCGGGCGGGGATTGCGGGGCAGAGTGGGGCCATGGCCGAGATCGGCTTCTATCATCTGACGCGGACACCGCTGGAGCAGGCCCTGCCCAAGCTGCTGGGCCGCATCCTGGCGCAGGAGGGCCGCGCCCTGGTGCTGTGCGGCGGGCCGGAGCGGGTGCAGGCGCTGGATGCCGCGCTCTGGCTCTGCGCCGATCCGGACTGGCTGCCGCATGGCACGGCGGCCATGGGCCATGCCGCGCACCAGCCCATCTGGCTGACGGCGGAGGATGAGGCGCCGCCCAACGGCGCCCGCTTCCTGGTGCTGCTGGACGGCGCCGAGAGCGCTAGGCTCTCGCAATATGACCGGGTGCTGGACCTGTTCGACGGCCATGACGAGGCGGCGGTGCAGGCGGCGCGGCGGCGCTGGGCGGCGGCGCGCGCGGCAGGGCATGCGCTGACCTATTGGCAGCAGGGGCCACGGGGCTGGGAGCGGAAGGCGAGCGCTGGCGCACCGCCGCAGGAAGCGCTGGTGCCGAAGGCGTGACCGGGGCTCGCTGGCGCGGTGCTTGCTAGCTCCGGGGCAGGAGGAGTTCGCCATGCGCCATCGCCGCCGCATCCACCCGCCGCCGCGGCCGGTGCCGGATCTGCCGCCGCCGCGCCCAGGGCACAATGGCGGCCCGCCGCTGGACCCGGAGGAGAGCTGGCGCGGCTATGTCTGGCGCAAGAAGGTCAAGCAGGCCTGGAAGGTGCCGCGGGAGATCGCATTGCGGCGCCTGGCCCGTGCCGAGGAGCTGGGCATGAGCTACCGGGAATACACGCTCGAGATCATGGAGCGGGGGCGATACCTCTAGGCGGTACCGCTGCCTGCCCAGGACGGGCAGTCTGCCCAGCGCCTGGGCATTGCCTGCTCCGCCGCGCGCCGCTTTCGCCGGCGTGACCGCGAGGCCGCACTCCCGGCCATGCCACCATCCGGAACATGACGATCCGGCATGAGTCCAGCCTTCACGAGACGCGCGACACTTGCCCTGCCGGAGGTGCCACACCCGCTCTCGCAGAAGCCCGGCCCGGACGCCGTGCTGACGCGTACCGGGCTCGTCGCGCACGGCCTGCCCGAGGCAGGAGGGGCAAAGCCCTCCCCCGGGTCAGGCCGGCGTGATACCCAGCCGCGCATCCCGCCGCCGCAGCCAGTGCATCAGCGGCAGGGCCAGCAGCACCATCCAGAGCTTGCCCACCACCTGGCCCGCCAGGAATTCCAGGCTGCCGAAGGCCAGCCAGAGGAAGGCGATGCTGTCCACCACCAGCCCGACCAGGGAAGAGGCGGCGACCGCCAGCACCAGCCCGCGCCGCTGCAGCGGGGTGTAGATGGCCAGATCCGCCGTCTCGCTCAGCAGGAAGGCGGCGGCCGAGGCGATGACAAGCGAGGGCGGCGCGACGAGGCCGGAGAGCAGCGCGCCGCCGATGATGGCGAGCATCGCCCAGTAGAGGCCCAGCCGGCGCTGCACCAGGTCCCGCAGCACCAGGGCAAGGCCGATCATCAGCACGCCGGAGGGCGCGGTGAGGCCGGGGGCGACGGGGATCAGGCAGGGACCCTGCGGCACGCAGGAGGTGCCGACATGGCCGATCAGCCAGTTCGCCGCCGGGATGCAGAGGCCGAAGGCGGTGAGGAAGATCCCGCCCTCGATGCGGCTGCGGGCCGCGTCAGTCATGCGTCTCATCCTTTCCGGGATCGGCGGCCCAGGCCTCCCAGCCCCGCTGGCGCAGCTCGCAGGCGGGGCAGGTGCCGCAGCCGAAGCCCCAGGCGTGCAGGGTGGTGCGGTCGCCGAGATAGCAGCTATGCGTCTCCACCCGGATCGCTTCCACCAGCGCGGCGCCGCCGAGGCGCGCGGCCAGTGCCCAGGTGGCTTTCTTGTCCCGCCACATCAGCGGCGTATGCAGGACGAAGCGGCGGTCCATGCCGAGATTGATGGCGACCTGCAGCGCCTTCAGCGTGTCGTCGCGGCAATCCGGATAGCCGGAATAGTCCGTCTCGCACATGCCGGCGACGAGGTGGCGCAATCCGCGGCGATAGGCCAGCGCCGCCGCGAAGGTGACGAAGAGGAGGTTCCGCCCCGGCACGAAGGTGGAGGGCAGGCCGTTCGCCTGCATGGTGATCTCCGTCTCCCGTGTCAGGGCGGTGTCGGAGACCTCGCGCAGCGCATCCAGCGTCAGCAGGTGATCGGGGCCGAGGCGTGCGGCCCAGGCGGGATTCTCACGCGCCAGGCGCTCGCGGAAGGCGGCGCGCACCTCCAGCTCCACGCGATGCCGCTGGCCGTAGTCGAAGCCGAGGGTTTCGACATGCGGAAAGCGGTCCAGCGCCCAGGCGAGGCAGGTGGCGGAATCCTGGCCGCCGGAGAAGAGGACGAGGGCGTGGTCGGTCATTGGGCGAGGATAGCGGGGGCGACGCCCCCGCCCCAGCCCTCCGGCGCCGGCGCCGGCGCCGGC
>NZ_JAMZIK010000014.1 GCF_024178315.1 Siccirubricoccus soli
CCTGTTCATTCTTTCGACCTGCCCATTTGTCCACGGGTGATGCGGTTTGGTCAGGCGGTGCTCGATGCGGTTCTGCGCGCAGGCGAGTTCAAAGGAGTGAGCCCGGAACAGCTCGCCCCGCTCCATGGCCTCGCGGATGAGCGGTGCGGCTGATGCGATGTTGCCGGGGGTGGTGAAGTGGATCCCGTTGTCGGTGAGCACGGTGTGCACTCGGTAGGGCACGGCTTGCAGGAGAGCCCGGAGGAAGTCGCCCGCGACCCGCGTAGTGGCCCGTTCGTGCAGCTGAACGAAGGCGAACTTCGAGGTGCGGTCGATGGCCACGAAGAGATGGAGCTTGCCTTGCTCGGTCCTGACCTCGGCGGTGTCGATGTGGAAAAAGCCGATCGGGTAAGCCTTGAAGCGTTTACGGGCTGGCTTGTCGCCATCGGTTTCGGGCAGGCGGGAGATGCCGTGGCGCTTGAGGCAGCGGTGCAGTCCTGAGCGCGTGAGATGCGGGATCGTGGGCTGGAGGGCGTAAAGGCAGTCATCCAGGGGCAGGAGGGTATGCCGCCGGAAGGCGACAACCACTGCCTCCTCCTCGGCCGAGAGGATGGTAGAGCGGGGTACGGCTGGGCCAGTGCGCTGGTCAGCCACACCGGACCGAGCGCGCCACTTAGCCACCGTCTTCGGGTTGATCCCATGGCGCCGGGCCAGGGCTCTTAGGCTCTCTTGACTATGTTGGATCGCCCGACGGACTGCCTCTGTCGTGCGGGCGCAGCCATGAAGAACCTGGCCCATAGCGCATCCCTCCATGCCGGGGAGAAGACTGCACCATCAAACCCTGGGATCAAACA
>NZ_JAMZIK010000140.1 GCF_024178315.1 Siccirubricoccus soli
GTAAGCGTCAGCCGGTCACCACGGGCGGCGTCTCGGGCTTGGAGTTCCAGGGCGGGAGTTCGTGGAGGCGGCCGATGGTGTGGCCGCGAGCAAGGCGGTCGATTACGGCGGCGATGTAGGGTTCCGGGTCGAGGCCGTTGAGCGTGGCAGTCTCAGCGACGGTGTAGATGCTGGCCGCGCGTTTGCCCTCGGCATCGGAACCGAGGAACGGAAAATTCTTCCTTGTTAGGGCGATCCCTCGCAGCTGCCGCTCGGCGAGGTTGTTGTCGATCGAGAGCCTGCCGTCCTCGAGATAGCGCGCGAGAGCCTCCCACCGATTGAGCGCATACTGCATCGCCTTGCCCAGGGTCGACTTGCCCGACAAGCGGCGTCGCTGGGTCAGCAGCCAGTCGTGCAGGCGGTCGAGCAGCGACTTGCTGCGGGCCTGGCGCTCAGCGAGCCGCAGCTCGGCGGGTTTGCCGTTGATCTCGGCCTCGATGGCATAGAGTGCCGCGATGCACTGCAGCGCCTCCTCGGCAATCTGCGGCTTGGTGGCCTCGAACACCTCGAACAGCTTGCGCCGCACATGCGCCATGCCGGCGACATGGGGGACCTGCGGCGGGCGGTTGCCGTGCGGTTGCGTCAGCGCATCGTAGCCGGTGTAGCCGTCTGCATGCAGCCAACCCTCGAAATCCTCGAGGTGCCCGCGTGGTCGCTCGCCCTTGCGGTCCGGCGAGTATCGGTAGAACGCCGCGGGCGCGCCCTTGCCCTGCCAGGGCCTAGGATCGAAGGCGTAGACCCAGAACCGCCCCTGACGCGTCCGGCCGCGGCCCGGCGCCAGCACCGCGATCGGCGTGTCGTCGGTCCAGATGATGCCCTGGGACAGCGCATAGGTGCCGATCGCCTCGGCCAGGCGCCAGTCGATGCCCTCGACCAGCATCGAGAGCTGCGCTGCCGTCAGCGTCACGACACCGCTCTGCGTCTGCGGCCACACGAAGCGGCCTTTTCCAGCCGCTTCGCCACGAGGATCAGGCCCTGGCCGTCCCAGACGAGGATTTTCCGCAGGTCACCGCGGCGCCCGCGAAAGCAAAACATCGCCCCGCTGTAGGGATCCTGCGCCAGCACTGTCTGCACCAGTGCCGCGAGGCCATCGAAGCCCTTCCTCATATCCGCCACGCCGCAGGCCAGGAACACCCGCG
>NZ_JAMZIK010000141.1 GCF_024178315.1 Siccirubricoccus soli
TTTTCCAGCCGCTTCGCCACGAGGATCAGGCCCTGGCCGTCCCAGACGAGGATTTTCCGCAGGTCACCGCGGCGCCCGCGAAAGCAAAACATCGCCCCGCTGTAGGGATCCTGCGCCAGCACTGTCTGCACCAGTGCCGCGAGGCCATCGAAGCCCTTCCTCATATCCGCCACGCCGCAGGCCAGGAACACCCGCGTACCAGGCGGCGGGCCCAACATCAGCGGCCACCCAACTCGCTCAGCACCATGCGCAGCGTTGCCGCATCGATGACGCCCGTCACCCGGACGCTGGCCCCGCTCGGCAGCACGATCTCCATGCCGCCCGCCGTCTCCACGGTCGCAGGCGCCGCGGGCGGGGCAGGCAAGGCCTGCTGCAGTAGGTCCGGCA
>NZ_JAMZIK010000142.1 GCF_024178315.1 Siccirubricoccus soli
ACCAGGCGGCGGGCCCAACATCAGCGGCCACCCAACTCGCTCAGCACCATGCGCAGCGTTGCCGCATCGATGACGCCCGTCACCCGGACGCTGGCCCCGCTCGGCAGCACGATCTCCATGCCGCCCGCCGTCTCCACGGTCGCAGGCGCCGCGGGCGGGGCAGGCAAGGCCTGCTGCAGTAGGTCCGGCAGCACCCCCACTAGCGCCAGCGCGAACCCCGCCATGGCCGCCGCCAGCATCTGCTTGCGCCAGGTATAGAGCTGCCCCGTGACATGGAAAAAAAGACCGCTCATGCCGCGGAGCAGGACCGTCCGGACATTCTGAGGCGGCGCTGGGACTGGTTCGAGGGCCAGCCCGACCTCGATCCCGACTGCCTCGTATTCATCGATGAGACCTGGAGCTCGACCAACATGGCCCGCACCCATGGCCGGGCACCCCGCGGTGAGCGACTGCGGGCTGCCATTCCGCACGGCCACTGGAAGACCACGACCTTCGTCGCCGGGCCGCACAACACTGGCATGATCGCGCCCATGGTGCTCGATGGGCCGATCAACGGCGAGGTGTTCCAGGCCTATGTCGAGCAGGCCCTGGTGCCCGAGCTGTGGCCCGGCGATGTCGTA
>NZ_JAMZIK010000143.1 GCF_024178315.1 Siccirubricoccus soli
ATCTGCTCTGCCTCCCGCCCTACAGCCCGGACTTCAACCCCATCGAGCAGGCCTTTGCCAAGCTGAAAGCCATGCTGCGCAAGGCGGCTGCGCGCACCCTCGATGACCTCTGGCACACCATCGGCCGCATCAGCGAGACCTTCACCCCGACCGAGTGCGACAGCTCCTTCGCCGCAGCCGGGTACGACGCAAACTGATCGGAAAACGCTCTAATTGGACGTATATTGCCGTTGGAAGAACAGAATACAGTCGTGGGTCGCAGGTATGGTCTCGGTTGTTGATCCTGTTGTCTTCTGAAAAGCGATGAAAGAGCAGAAATTATCCTCGCCGAACGCCTCATCCATCACCGCTTGTACGCAATGGACGTTCTCATCCCCGATCTGCACGAAGATGCTGCCGCTCTCGTGGAGCAAGTCACGCGCTACCGTCAGCCGGTCACACAGGTAGCTCAGGTAGGAGTGGATGCCATCGCGCCAGGTGTCACGGAACGCCCGCACCTGCTCCGGCTCCCGCGTCACATGCGTCCGGTCGCCGTCCTTCACGTCGCGACTGGTCGTGCTTCACTGGAAGTTGCTGTTGAATTTGATCCCATAGGGTGGGTCGAAATAGATGCACTGCACCTGCCCGCGCAGCCCCTCGCGCTCCACCAGGCTCGCCATGACGGAGAGGCTGTCGCCCAGGATCATCCGGTTCGACCAGTGCTGGTCGTGCCGGTAGAACTCGGTCGCCACGTCCCGGTGCGGCAGCCCGTTGAAGTCGGCGAAGAGGTCCGGCATCGTCGGCCCCGGCCGCTTCGTCCGGCTGCGGCGCTTCAGATCCTCCACTAGCGCCTGGGGGATGCACCTTCTCCTGGATATAGAGCGGCGGCGCCTGGACAATCAGGTCCGACCAGTCCCGCTCGTCCTTGCCGTGCCAGACGAGCTGCGGGTCGAGGTCGCGGTTCCGCCGCTCATAGGCCAGCCGGATCGGCGTCCGGTCCTCCGGCCGCATCACCGTCTCCAACTCGGCGGCCGGATGTTCTTCCGCGAGTCCTCGGCGTGACGGTAGCTCGGCACCGGACGCGGCGTAGCTGCGGCCTCGACCCGCCTTGCAGGCGCCGCCGCCTGCGCCATGGCGGCCGCGCGCGGGGCGACCACGGCGGCGGGCTTCACGGCGGCAGGGCCACCATCCGGCGCCACCAGATGGACGGAGCCGCCACGGCCACGCCCGATGCGGCCCGCCTCGACCAGCGCCTCCTTCACCCGGTCGTAGGTCGTCTCCTGCCAGCCCAGCGCCTCGCGCAGTGCGCCATTGCCGGCCGAGCCGCCCATCTCCTCCAGCAGCGCCAGGAAGCACGCCTGCTGTGTCTCACCCGCCATGTCGAATTCCCCCTCAGGCCGCCGCCGCGACCTGCTGCCCCGCACCGAGCGATTCCATCAGGCGGCCGAACTCGGCCTCGATCGCGAAGACCTCCGTGAATTCGGCGAAGGCCCAGCGGCCGAGACCCTGCAATCCATTCACGCCCGGCACCCAGTAGGCGTGCATGGTGAGGGCCTTCTCCTTCGCGTCCTCGCCGCGGTAGCCCTTGACCTCAACGATTAGGGGCAGTGGCTCCGCCTGGCCGTCATCGATGCGCAGGATGAAGTCCGGCCGGTAGCGGTGCGGCTGGGAGCCGAGCAGGTAGGGCGCTTCCAGCCCCAGGCCCTGGTTCTTGACGTAGGCCAGCACCCGGGGATGCCCCTCGGCGAAACTACCTCATCACCGCAGTGGAGCGCGCGGCATGACGCATCTCAGGCAAACCGCGACCGACCGGACCCGCCTGGACGACGCCGATTTCCTCTCCGCCGTGCTGGAGAACACGCTGGGCACCGCGCCGAGGGCCATGGATCTGGCCTACTGGAGCGGCTTCCTGGCGGGTGTCGGCGGCGACCGGGGC
>NZ_JAMZIK010000144.1 GCF_024178315.1 Siccirubricoccus soli
TCTCAGGCAAACCGCGACCGACCGGACCCGCCTGGACGACGCCGATTTCCTCTCCGCCGTGCTGGAGAACACGCTGGGCACCGCGCCGAGGGCCATGGATCTGGCCTACTGGAGCGGCTTCCTGGCGGGTGTCGGCGGCGACCGGGGCGACGCGCTGCTGCGCATCTCCGAACTGCCGGAACACCAAGAGGCGCTGCTGGAGCTGCCGGTGTCCGGCGCGGAATTTAGCCCGATCGGCTGACGGCGGAAGCTGCCCCGTAGGGAGGCCCCGCCGGACGACCGGCGGGGTTTCGCGGTTCAGGGCCGGGCGATGGCGCGCTTCGTCGAGCAGCGGCAGGCGCAGGCCGCGAAAACGACGCCGGAGGCGCCCCCTCAACTCCGGCGGCCCAGGACGCGCCGCACGCGCAGGAAGACCGTCCTCGGCGAGCGACCAGATCGCCCGACTGCTGGCCGACATGAGGCGGCGGGGGCAACGGCTGCCGAAGCCGGTGGACCCCCTGGACCGAGGCGAGCGAGCCGATCCGGAGTAGGCGGGCCTGTGACTGCGGCGTCGAGTGACCGAGATGCTGCGACGCGCTGCTTCGCCGAATGGCGAAGGGCTGCGCGGCCGGCCATGAAGCGCGACAAGCGTACGTTGTGGACCGCTTTGTGGTCTGCGTAGCCAAGGCGCTCTAACCGCTAGAAATTACACGTCTTCTGGCGGAGGGGATGGGATTCGAACCCACGATAGAGGTTGACCCCCTATAACGGTTTAGCAAACCGTCGCCTTCAGCCACTCGGCCACCCCTCCGCAGGTATGGACAGGCCCACGACGTATGCGGGGCTGGTCTTACAGGCGGCGGGGCGCAGCGTCAAACGCCTCGTGTGCCGGCACCTCCGTCCCGAGGGTCAGGACAGCGCCACCTCGAATCCCTTGGCCGTCGCCGGCCGGGCCATCATCCGGGCATACCAGGCTGCGACATTCGGCAGATCGTCGAACGGCACCTGATGCCGCTCATGCCGCCAGGCCCAGCCGAGGATGGCGAAGTCGGCGATGCTCGGCTCGCCCTCCGTCGCCACGAACTCCCGCCCCGCCAGCCGCTTGTCCAGCACACCATAGAGCCGCCTGGTCTCCGCATGGTAGCGGTTGAAGCCGTACTCCTTGGCCGGCCCGTCCGGCTGCATGAGGAAATGGTGCACCTGGCCCGGCATGGGCCCAAATCCCCCCATCTGCCACATCAGCCATTCCAGCACCTGCACCCGGGCGCGCAGATCCCGCGGCAGGAACCGGCCGGTCTTCTCCGCCAGGTAG
>NZ_JAMZIK010000145.1 GCF_024178315.1 Siccirubricoccus soli
CTCCGCATGGTAGCGGTTGAAGCCGTACTCCTTGGCCGGCCCGTCCGGCTGCATGAGGAAATGGTGCACCTGGCCCGGCATGGGCCCAAATCCCCCCATCTGCCACATCAGCCATTCCAGCACCTGCACCCGGGCGCGCAGATCCCGCGGCAGGAACCGGCCGGTCTTCTCCGCCAGGTAGAGCAGAATCGCGCCGCTCTCGAAGACCGAGATGGGCCGTCCGTCCGGCCCCTCGGGATCGATGATCGCCGGGATGCGGTTGTTCGGGCTGAAGGAGAGGAAATGCGGGTCGAATTGCTCGCCCTTGCT
Organism: Siccirubricoccus soli; assembly: GCF_024178315.1. Classification (GTDB taxonomy): domain Bacteria; phylum Pseudomonadota; class Alphaproteobacteria; order Acetobacterales; family Acetobacteraceae; genus Siccirubricoccus; species Siccirubricoccus soli. The sequence continues at coordinate 310 of NZ_JAMZIK010000145.1, forward strand.
GATGTTCACGGGCTTCACCGTGTAGGGCAGGCCCATCTCCTCCAGCGCCACGCTGATCTTGCGGCCATTGGGGGTGTTCCAGGTCCAGAACTCGATCATGCCTGCGCTCCTCGGCGTCTCCGCCGCAAGGCTAGCAGGCCGCCCCGGGGGCGCGAAGCCGCGTGGCCGGGCTGTCCAGGGCGTCGCCGCGCCGCCTCCGCATGGCAGGCGCGGTCTCATGCAACCTCACTCGCTGGCCTTGGCCGTGGCACCAGGGCCACGCCCCGTCGGCTTGCCGCTCCGGTTGACGAAACGGCTTCCCTTCGGTGTCACGCTGCCGCAATTCTTTGTCTGCGGTGCGGCTCCGGGGGGCCGTCGGCGTTGCCGTCGGCGGGGCCGCGACCGGCAAGGGGAGTAGTATGGACGCCGTTCTGTTTCCGGGTGGCCGCCGATCCGTCGGCCTGGCCTATGTCATCTGGGCGTTGTTCGGCCTGGTCGGGCTTCACCGCCTCTATCTCGGCCGCAGCCTTTCGGCCGCCGGGATGGCGGCCATCACCATCGTCTCCATTCCGCTGATCTGGAGCGGCCTCGGTCTGCTGGGCTTCGTCGCCACCGGCACCTGGGCGCTGGCCGATGCGCTGCTGATTCCGGGCATGGCGCGGGAGGTGAACGAGGCCATGCCGGCCGCCGCCTGAACCGGCGTGCGACCGGGGAAGGGGCCCCGGCCGCCGCCAGGACAGCCATATATGACGGGTCCCTGCGCCGGCGCATGGGGCCCGCCGCTGCCGGGCGCCGCAGCGCGTCCGGCGGCCCGACTGAGTTTCCCCGCAAAGCCGCGCAACGGCTTTCCGGGCTTCCGAGTCGCTGAAGTCCCGGGGCCTCGCGCGGCCTTCGCAGCCCACCTATGGATAGGCCAGCGGGCGAGGGCAGGCGATCATGAGCGCACTCTGCCCCGCGCCGTGGATGGCACGCCGCCCGTCGCCGGTTCAGCCCTCGTGCGCCACCGCCCGCAGTGCGGAGACGAGCCCGGAGAGGTCGATCGGCTTGGTCAGCAGCCGCAGGGGGCCGCTGCCATCATGCAGGCGCTCGGGGCCCTCCGGCGGGGCGAAGCCGGTCATCACCACCACCGGCAGGCTCGGCCGCTCCGCCCGCAGGCGGAGGATCAGCTCCCTTCCGTCCAGCCGCGGCATGCGGAGATCGGTCAGCAGCACGTCGAAGCCGGCGCCGGCCGCCGCCAGCTCCAGCGCCGCTTGGCCGTCCGGCGCCAGCAGCACCTCGAAGCCGGCATCCTCCAGCACCTCCTGCAGGACCTCCGCCGCCAGGTCCTCGTCCTCCGCCATCAGCACCCGCAAGGGCATTCTCATGCTGTCCGGCCGCTGCTGCCCGCCAGGGGCAGGATGAGGCGGAAGACGGCGCCTGCTTCCGGCAGCCCCTCCGCCCAATTGGTCCAGGCCAGCCGCCCGCCCATGGCCCGCAGCAGCCCGGCGGCGATGGGCAGGCCGAGTCCCGTGCCCTGGCCGGGATCCTTGCTGGTGACGAAGGGCTCCAGGATGCTCGGCGCGATCGCCGCCGGCACCCCCCCGCCGGTGTCCCGCACGGCGATCACCGCCCGGCCCGGCTCCGCCCCGGCGGTCAGGCTCACCGTGATGCGGGCCGGCGCGGCGGGGTCCTGGGCCCGGCGGCGTAGCACGGCATCCCGGGCATTCTCCAGCAGATGCAGCAGCGCCTGTTCCAACTGCGCCTCGCGGCCGTGCACCGGCAGGAAGCTGGTGCCCGGCAGCTCCAGGGAGACCTCCAGCCCTTCGAGCTGCCAGGAACGGCGGGCGAGTTCCACCGTCGCCGCGGCAGTCGCCACGGCATCGAAGCTTTCCGCCCCGCTCGGCGCGTCGCGCGCCAGCTCCCGCATCCGGTCCAGCAGGGCGGCGAGGCGCTTGGTCTGCGCCAGCACCACCTCCACCGCCCGGCGCGGCGCGGCGCCGCCGGCCTCGATCGCCGCCCGGGCGCGCTCCGCCCACAACCCGATGATGTTCAGGGGCTGGCTCATCTCATGCGCCACGCCGGCGCACATGGCGCCGATCGTCGCCCGCCGCGCCGTCTCCACCAGCTCCGCCTGCAGCCGGCGCAGCTCGGTCACGTCGCGCAGGCTGCCGAGCAGCCGCGGCGCCTCATCCTCCGGCCCGGGCAGCGGCACCAGCAGGGTGTGCCAGTGCCGCGTCCCGCCGCCCTGGGCCTCGCCTGCGCTCACCGTCGTCTCGAAATCCCGCTTCTCGCGGCGGGCCAGGCAGGCCGCGAATTCGGCGGTGAACTCGGCGGCCGCTTCCGCCTCCAGCAGCGCCGCCGGGACAAGCCCCTCCAGCGCCGCGCGCTCCATGCCGAAGAGCCGGCAGAAGGCCGGGTTCACCGTCTCGAAGACCGGCCCCTCGGCGCCGGCCCGGACGATGAAGAGGGCGTCCGGGATATGGGTGAAGAAGCCGGCCAGCAGCGCCTCGCTCTGCTGGGCCCGCATCTCGGCCTCCCGCCGCTCCGCCACCTCGCATGGCAGGCTTTCGTCAACCATGGCCAAGGCCTGCATCGAGGGCGCCGCCAGCAGCCGCGGCCAGAGCAGGATCGCGGTGGCGACGGACACCGCGGCGGTGACCGCCTTCAACGCCCCCTGCACCCGGTAATCCACATGCCGCAGCGTCCGGATATGCATCGCCTAGGCGGCGCCGCAGGGCAGGATAAAGGCGCCGAAGAGCCCGGCGGCCCAGGGAGGGATCAGGTCCTGCCGGCGCAGCCGCAGCATGCCGGGTACGAGAGGAATGAACCGAGAGGCCAGGAAAGTCGCGGTATCCGAAACAGCATGTAACAAAATCAGTTCCAAACGCCACAATAAGCACCCCATGCGGAGCCAGTGTGTCGGTATCGGTCAGCCCAGCAAGGCCCGGCATTGATCCCGTCCATCTGCCCGGCACTGGGCCCCGTGCGGCACCCGATGCCGCCCGACTATCGGGAAGACAGGGCGGGGGCGCGACCCATGCAGGGCGACTCCCACTGAGTTGTGATCCGTGCGCCGTCTCATGTCAGCCCCGGCGCATCGCCCGGGTCAGCGCCAAGACCGGAAAAAGGCCGGCCAGGACGATGAGCAGCGCGGCGGTGCTTGCCTCCGCCAGCCGCTCGTCCGCCGCCAGGCTGTGGACCCGTACCGCCAGCGTGTCGAAATCGAAGGGGCGGACGATGAGAGTGGCCGGCAGCTCCTTCATCGTATCGACGAAGACCAGCAGGAAGGCGGTGAGCAGGCTGCCGCGCAGCAGCGGCAGCTCCACCCGCCGGATGGCGGCGGCGGGGCGGGCGCCCAGCACCCGGGCGGCGGCGAAGAGGCTCGGCTTCAGCCGCGCAAGGCCGGACTCGACGGAGGAGAGGGCGATGGCGAGGAAGCGGACCAGATAGGCGAAGACCAGCGCCGCGATGCTGCCGGAGAGCAGCAGCCCGGTGGAGATCCCGAAGCGCGCCCGCATCCAGCCATCCAGCGCATTGTCGAACAGGCCGAGCGGCACCAGCGTGCCGACGGCGATGACTGAGCCGGGGATGGCATAGCCGAGCCCGGCCAGCCGGTTGGCGGCGCGGAGCGAGGGGCGCGGGTCCAGCCGTGCCGCCCAGGCGAGGAAGGCGGCGATCAGCACCGCCACGGTGGCGGCCAGCCCCGCCAGCACCAGGGAGTTGCGCGCGAAGGGCAGGAAGCGCGCCGGCTCCAGCGGATCCCCCACCTGCAGCATCAGGGCGAGGAGCGTGCCGGCCGGCACCAGGAAGCCGAGGGCGACGGGCAGGGCGCAGGCCAGCGCCGCCAGCGCCGCCTTCCAGCCCCGCAAGGGCACCGGATGCAGCGGCGGCTGCCGCCCGGTGGTCGGGTGGAAGCGCCGCCCGCCGCGGGAAAGCTGCTCCAGCAGCAGCAGCAGGGCAACGAGGCCCATGAGGCAGGCGGCGAGCTGGCTGGCGGCGCCGCGGTCGCCGAGGCCGAACCAGGCCTCGTAGAGGCCGGTGGTGAAGGTGCGGACGGCGAAATGCTGCACCGTGCCGAAATCCGCCAGCGTCTCCATCAGCGCCAGCGCCACCCCCCCGGCGATGGCCGGCCGGGCCAGCGGCAGGGCAAGGCGGAGGAAGCAGCGCGGCAGGGAATGGCCGAGGGTGCGGGAGGCCTCGAGCAGCGCCACGCTCTGCTGCTGGAAGGCGGCGCGGCAGAGCAGGTACACATAGGGATAGAGCACCATGCCGAGCATCAACGCCGCCCCTGGCAGGCTGCGGATCTCGGGGAACCAGTACTGGCCCCAGCGCAGTCCGGTGACATCCCGCAGCGCGGTCTGCACCGGCCCGGCGACATCCAGCAGCCAGGTATAGGCATAGCCGCAGACATAGGCGGGCATCGCCATGGGCAGCAGCAGCGCCACCTCCAGCGCGTTCCGACCCGGGAAGCGGCAGGCGGTGACCAGCCAGGCGGAGACCACCCCGGCCGTGGCCGCCAGCAGCCCGACCAGCAGGCCGAGCACCGCCGTATTGGCCAGCATCTCCGGCAGGGTGGTGGTGAGGATGTGGTGCCATACCTCCCCGGCCGGCCGCACCGCCGTGGCCAGCACGGCGAGCAGCGGCGCCGCCACCAGCCCGGCCAGCGGCAGGGCCAGCCAGGCCCAGCCCGGGCGGCGCCGGGGCGGCGAGGCGGGGTGGCGGGCGGCGGGCAGGGTTCCGGCTTCGGAGGTCATCCGGCGCGGCGTCCGGGCATCGTGGCGGCCGGCGGGCGGGCTATTCCGCCGCCTTCTTCTTCGCCTCCCACTCCGCCACCGTCATCCGCGGCACTTCCAGCCGGTCCGTGGTGCGGGTGTACCAGCCGCGGCCATGCATGCGGCCGACGAGGTTCAGTTTCGGCGTATCGACGTAGCACTTGGCCGCGTCCAGCACGCAATCATCCTTGATGTGGATGGCCAGCACCTTGCCCAGCACGATGGTGTGGCGGCCGGCGGGGACGAGCTGGAAGGTCTCGCATTCCAGCGCCACCGGGCTCTCCGCGATGCGCGGCGGCCTGATCTTCGCCGAGGGCAGGGCGGTGAGGCCGGCCTCCTTCAACTCGTCCACCTCCGGCGCGAAGTCCACGGCCGTCGCATTCATGGCGTGGATCGCCTGCTCCGGCACCAGGCAGACGGTGAACTGGCCGGTTTCCTTGATGTTCGCGGCGGTGTCCTTCAGCGCGCCGGGCGCCTTCGGGCCGCAGCCGATGCCAACCACCACAGGGTTGTCGGAGAAGGCGTTGAAGAAGGAGTAGGGCGCCGCGTTGACCACCCCGGCGGCATCCTGCGTCACCACCCAGGCGATCGGCCGCGGCACGACGGAGGACACGACAAGCTTGTAGGCATCCTGCGGCGCGATCTGGCTGAAATCGAAGAGCATGGGGGCCTCCTGGGGTTGCCGGACACTGGCGCGGGGCGCGCCGGCTGTCGAGGGGGCGGGCGCCGGCCGGGTCCGGCCGGCAGGCGGGACCCCCGGGGCGGCACAGTGGCCGGATGACGGGACCTTCAGCTTCTCCTAAGCCTTTTCCTGCATCCTCCTTGCCGAGGAGGGCCTAGCCGCATGCGATTCTTCCGCAATTTGAGTGTCGGCAAGAAATTGGCGACCAGCGTGCTGGTGGCGGTCATGCTGCTCTCGGCGCTGGTCGGCATCGTGTCGATGAAGCTCGGGCAGGCGGCTGACCAGCTCGATGTCGAGCGGCGGGCCAAGGGCGCCCAGCTCGGCGCCCAGGTCGCCGCCGGCTACTCGCTCAAGGTGGCGTCCGAGATCCAGCAGATCATGACCTCGCAGACCGAGGCGGCGATCGCCCCGCTGCGGCAGGCGGTGAGCGAGGATCTCCGGGTGCTGACCGAGCGGCTGCAAGCAACGGTCGAGGCCTCGGCCTCCGAGGCGGTGATCGCCCGGCTGAACGAGGCGCGGGAGGCGCTTGAGACCTATGGCCGCACGCTCAGCCAGCTCACCGATCTGCGGCTGGCGCTGATCGCCCAGCGCGACGGCACCTTCTTCCCCCGCTCCAACGAATACGACCAGGCCTTCGAGGCGGTGACGAGCATGCTCGACATCGACGTGCCGGCGGACTCGCGGGACGAGGCGCGGCAGCGCGTGCTCACCTTCCATGCCGCAGTGAACGAGGTCCGGCTCGGCAGCCAGCGCTACCTGGCGACGACGGAGGAGGGCCAGGCGCGCCGGGTACGGCGGGCGGCGGCGCAGCTTCGGGTGCATCAGCGCGCGCTCGGCTCCATTCCGGTGGCGAGCACGGCGGCGGGCGATCTGCGCCGGCTGGTCGAGGTGGCGAACGCCATCGCCGCCGCGGCGCTGGAGGTGGTGCAGCTCTCCGAACGCGGCGAGAAGACCCGGGCGGAGGAGACGGTGCCGGCGCGGGAGCGGCTGGAGGCGCTGCTGGCCGAGGCCGGCCAGCTCCTGCAGCAGGAGGCGGCCGCCAGCGCCGCGGCCAGCGCCGCCGCGACGGAGGGGGTGCAGCAGGCGGTGCTGGGCTTCGGCCTGGCCGTCGCCGCCATGCTGGTACTCTCCGGCTGGCTGTCCTCGCGCGCCATCGGCACGCCCCTGCGCCGCATGGTCGGCGTGCTGCGCACCATCGCCGGCGGCAATGCCGCGGTGACGGTGCCGGACCGCGACCGGCACGACGAGATCGGCAACATCGCCACCGCGCTGGAGGAGTTGCGCGGTACGGTGCAGCGCGCCTTCGCCCAGCAGCAGATGCTGGAGCAGCTCCCCATCGCGCTGATGACGGCCGATCCCAAGCAGGATTTCCGCATCGGCTACCTCAACCCGCATGCCAGGCAGCTGCTCGGCCAGGTGGAGGGCGCGCTGGCCGTGCCCGCCGCCGAGGTGGTCGGCCAGGGGCTGGAGGCGCTGGGCCCCGAGGTGGCGCGGCAGCGGGAGAAGCTGGCCGAGCCGGACGGGCTGCCGCAGCGCAGCCGCATCGCCCTGGGCGAGGAAGTGCTCGACGTCACCGCGACGGCGATCCGCGACGCCGATGGCAGCTATGCCAGCGCCATGCTGGTCTGGACGCCGGTGACCGGCCAGGTCCGCATGGCGACGAAGTTCGAGGCCGATATCGGCGGCGTGGTCGAGGCCGTGGCAGCCGCCGCGGCGCAGGTCCACCAGGCGGCGGAGGCGATGTCGGCCGCCGCCATGACCTCGGGGCAGGAGGCGGATTCGGTCGCCGCCGCCGGCACCCGCGCCGGTTCCGACGTGCAGGCGGTGGCGGCGAGCGCCGAGGAGCTGGCGGCCTCGGTCGCCGAGATCACGCGGCAGGTGGCGGATGGCGCCCAGGTGGCGCGCGCCGCGGCGGAGGAAGCCCAGGCGACCGATGCCACGGTGCAGGGCCTGGCCCAGGCGGCCCAGCGCATCGGCGATGTGGTGCGCCTCATCGGCGACATCGCCGGCCAGACCAACCGGCTGGCGCTGAACGCGACGATCGAGGCGGCTCGCGCCGGCGAGGCCGGCAAGGGCTTCGCCGTGGTGGCGAGCGAGGTGAAGGCCCTGGCCGGTCAGACCGCCAAGGCTACCGAGGAGATCAGCCAGCAGATCGGCGCCATCCAGGGCGCGACCGGCGCGGCGGTGACGGCGCTGCGCAGCATCGGCGCCACCATCGAGCGGATGAACGAGGTGACCAACGCCATCGCCGCGGCGGTGGAAGAGCAGGGCAGCGCAACACGGGAGATCGCCCGCAGCGCCGCCCAGGTCGCCGAGGGCACGACGGCGGTGGTCAAGAGCATCCAGGATGTGCAGCGCGCCTCGGTGGAGACCGGGGAGGCGGCGGCCTCGCTGCTCGGCGCGGCGGATGGTCTCTCCAACCATGCCGGCACGCTGCGCACCCGCTCCGGCGAGTTCCTCGCCGGGCTGAAGGTGGCGTGACGCGCGCCGGCCGGCCTTGCCTGGCGCGGGTCCACACGCGATGGCCTGAGGCGTATTCCTCAAGGGAGGTGAATCACGTGGCTGAAGGAGGAGCGGGATGCATGATCGCATCCCCCCTCGGCGTCATCGGGGAGCTTGCGCAAACGGCGGGGCCGCAAGCCGCGCCAGGGAGGCTCCGGCCCGAGAGGCGGGCCGGGGCTGGCGAATGGATCCCGTAACGCCGGGGAAGCGCGTTACAGCATCCACCAATCCGTCAGCGAAGTCACATCGCCCGCCAGCAGGATGGCCATGTCGGCGTTCCCATCTCCGGTGGCATCGAAGGCGGCGGTCGTGACATCGGTTGCCGCGTCATAGACGAGGGTGAACTCGCCTGCCGCCTGAGTGAAGGCGACGACCTGAAGAAAGGCCTGGTCACCGGCCAGGGCGCTGTTCGCGTCGATCGCCGAGACGTCGATCCTGTCACCGGCCTCGAAATCCAGGATCCGGTCCGGTGCCGCCAGCGTGCTGTCGGTGAGTGCGGTGAATCGGAACAGGTCGTCACCCCAGCCACCGATCATGGTGTCAGCGCCGCCGCCACCGATCAGCGTGTCGTTGCCGCCTGCAGCGGAAAGGTAGTCATCGCCATCGCCGCCGGAGAAGGCATTGGCCTGGTCATTGCCGGTGATCTCGTCGCCGAATCGGGTTCCGATCATGTGCTCGATCGAGAGCAGCACGTCGGCAGGGTTCCCGTGCACCGCGATCCCTGGCGTGCCGGGGTCGCCCAGCGTGGCGGCGACGCGGACATTGGCGCCGCTGTAATCGGCAAGGTCTTCGCCGGCGCCGCCATCCAGGGTGTCGCGCTCGCCGGGATCTCCGCCGCTATTGCCGTTGCCGCCGATCAGCGTGTCGTCGCCCTCGCCGCCGCGCATGAGATCGGCGCCCCCGAGCCCGTCGAGATGGTCGTTCCCGCCGAAGCCGTCGATGGTGTCACTGCGCAGCGTCGTCGAGGCGCGATACCCGACCCGTCCGAAGCCGTACAGGACATCGTCCTGTTCGGTGCCAGTGATGGGGAAGGACGTGTCCAGGGACAGGTCGACGACCGTCCCGTCGGAGAACACCGCTTCCTTGAGGAAGAAGACCTGACCCACGATCGTCTGGTCCAGGTCGCCGCTGATGTTCGAGACAATGGCGTTGTAGGACGCGGTGGGGTCGCCATCCATGTCGAAGACGACCGTCTCGGTGAAGCCGGAGGTGGTGTCGCTGACCACGGTGGCGCTCTGTTGTATCAGGTCCACCAAGCCGGGGGTCACCTCGCCATGCCAACCGGCGCCCCTTCCGGTGGTATAACTTTCAATGTGGAATGTCTGGCCGTCGATCTGGACCAGCAGATCGCTGCTGCCCGGCCCGCCTCCGCTCAGGACCACGCCTTCCCGCGGGGCGTCGATATGGATCTCCTCAGGATAGGAGATGGCGGTGATCGTTGTCCTGATGGTGTCGGCGTCGACTTGAATGCTGGAGAAATCGGTAATCAACCAACGCGGCGCTACTTCATGGCCGTATTCAGCAGGCAGAAACCAGTTTTGAGTCGAATCGAACATGCTTGATGACCCCCGATTATTGGATAGGTGAAAGTAACAGGGCCAGGAACGTGCCGCACTTTCCCGCCTGCCGAGGACGTCGGTGCGTAATCCATCAATGCGCGCCCGACTCCGTACGGCAACGGGCCGGACTATAATCGAAAAATGCGCTTCATTCTGACGTCGCGGAGCTGTGATTTCATCACAAGTATAATATCGCCTTGTGGTAGAATATTTGCCGTAACGATAGCCTGGGCGCCGTGTCCTCGGCAGCAGGTGCAACGGGCCCATAGCGGTGGGCCGGGCCGCTGAGCCACGGCCACAAGGCGCCGCTCCCGGCCGGGCACGGCGTAGCGCGCGGAGTGGCCTACGAAAGGAGATTCAGGGGCGGCGGGTCCGCCCCTGTCCGGCGGCGCGCCAGGAAGCAATGGCCCGCCCGGCGCGCGGGCCTGCCCGCTATTCCAGCCGGATCCCCGCGCTGCGGATCACGCCGCCCAGCTCCTCGATCTCCCGCCGCGCCACCGCATCCATCTCGGCGAGGGTCAGCGGCTGCAGCACCACCCCGCCCTCCTGGGCGCGGCGGCGCAGGTCAGGGTCCTGGGTCGCCTCCCGCATCGCCGCGTTCAGCCGCTCCAGCACCGGGCGCGGTGTGCCGGCGGGGGCGAACACCGCGAACCAGGCATCGACGGTGAAGCCCGGCAGTCCAGCCTCCGCCGTGGTCGGCACCTCCGGGAGCGCCGGGATGCGGGCCGCGCTGGCAATGGCCAGGGCCCGTACCTGCCCGCCCTGGATCAGTCCGATGGCGGAGGAGGGCGTCGTCACGAACAGCTCGATCCGCCCGCCTGCCACGTCCTGCAACGCCGGCGCCGCACCGCGCTAGGGCACATGCACCATCGGCACGCCAATGGCCTTGGAGAACAACACGCCGCCGATATGCTGGACGGAGCCATTGCCGGAGGAGGCGTAGTTGAGCTGCCCCGGCCGCGCCTTCGCATAGGCGATGAACTCCTGCAGCGTCCGCACCGGCAGGCTGGCCGGCACCAGAATGGCGTGCGGCGCGACGGTGGCCATGCCCACCGGCGCCAGGTCCCGCACCGGGTCCCAGGGCAGGTTGGGGATCATGGCCGGGTTGCCGGCATGGTAGCCGGAATACTGCATCAGCAGGGTCAGCCCGTCCGGCGCCGCCCGCACCACCCCCTGGATGGCGATGTTGCCATTGGCGCCCGGCTTGTTGTCGATCACCACCGGCTGGCCGAGCAGCCGGGCCAGCGTCTCCTGGAACAGCCGCGCTGCGAAATCCGTGCCGCCCCCGGGCGGGTTGGGAACGAGCATGGTGATGGGGCGGCCGCTGGGCGCCTGGGCCCGGCCGGGGAAGGCCGGCAGGGCAAGGGCAGTGGCCAGGCCCGCGGCAATGGCATCGCGCCGGGTGGGGCTGGGCATGGGTTTCCTCCGGGTTTTCCGCCTCATGCCGCGACGGCGGCGGCCGGGCAAGCGCCCGGCCATTGCCCCGCGGGGGGAGAATGTTGTAAAGCCGTATGCGAAATCATGACAGGGCGATGTCAGTCGAGGACGCCGACTCCACCCTGATGCGCCGCCCGGCGCCGGAGCCAGTGGCGGCGGAACCGCTGGTGCATGCGCTGGTGCTGCATGCGCCGGGGGAGGTGCCGCGGCGCCTGCTGCTCGGCCCGGCGCCGCTACGCATTGGCCGGGTGGCGGGGAACGATCTGGTCCTGCCCGCCCCGGAGGTTTCCCGCAACCATGCCGTGCTGCGTCTGGTAGAGGGCAGGGCGGTGCTGGCGGACCTGGGCTCCACCAACGGGTCCATGGTGGATGGGGTGCGCATTGCGGCGCCGGTCGCGCTCGGCCCCGGGGCGCGGATCGGCATCGGGCCCTTCCGGCTGGACTACCAGCGCGGCTCGCGGGCGGAGATGGAGCGGGCGGCCGCGGAGGCACGGGACCTGGACCGGGCGCGGCGCTACCTGCAGGCCCTGCTGCCCCCGCCCATAGAGGGCGGGCCGGTGCGGGCGGCTTGGTGCTTCCTGCCCTCCGCCAGCCTGGGCGGGGATGCCTTCGGCTATCGCTGGTTGGATGCGGGGCGCTTCGCAATCTACCTCATGGATGTGGCGGGGCACGGGATGGAGTCCGCCCTGCTCGCCGCCTCGGTCATGAACCTGCTGCGGGACAGGGCGGGGCCGGACCCCGCCGCGGTGCTGGCCGGGCTGAATGCCAGCTTCCGGATGGAGGAGCAGGGCGGGCTGTTCTTCACCATGTGGTACGGGGTGGCGGATCTGCCGGCGCGGCGGCTGCGCTTCGCCGCCGCCGGCCACCACCCGGCGCTGCTGGAGACCGCCGGCGGGCGGGTGGCGCTGGCGGCCAAGGCGCCGCCCATCGGCACCCTGGCGGCAGCGAGCTTCCCCGCCTTCGAGGCCACCCTGCCGTCCGCCGCCCGCCTGACCCTGTGCAGCGACGGCGTGTTCGAGACGGCGCGGCCCCGGGGCGGGCGCCGGGGCTTCCCGGCGCTGGCGGAATGGCTGCCGCCGCATGCAACGCCGCTGGAGGCGGTGCCGGAGGCACTGCTGGCCCGGGCGCGGGAGGCGGCGGGGCCGGAGGGCTTCGACGACGACGTCTCGATACTCTCCGTGGACTTTCCCTGACGCTTCCGTGAGCGTTTCCTGACGGGCGCCTACCGGGGTATGACGGGACCATGGAATACCGGGTGACGGCCAGGGACGGCTCGACCAACCTGGTGGCGATGAGCGGCCGGCTGGACGCGCTGGGGGCGGAGGCGATCGAGCTCGGTTTCACCGCGGCGGTGGCCGGCGTGGACCGGCATGCGCTGGTGGATCTGCGGGAGGTGGAGTTCTGCTCCTCCTTCGGCCTCCGGCTGCTCATCTGCGTGGCCCGGGCGCTGCAGCGGCGCGGCCGGCGGATGGTGCTCTTCGCCGCGCAGCCCGAGGTGGCGGAGGTGTTCGAGACCGTCGCCCTCGACCAGATGATCCCCGTCGCGGCGACGGAGGAGGAGGCGCTCGCCCGGCTCGGTGCCTAGAACAACTCTCTCCGAACTGATGGATCACGCCGTGATCCATCAGGTCGGAGGCTGCTCCAATCGGCGGCCCGGGCGGCACGCCCGAGGGGCGGCACCGGCAGGCGGCTCCGGGCACGGCCTGTCCGAACAGATCGCGAGGCCCTTCCCGTATCTGCTGCCGCCGGCGATCCTGCCCCGGGATATGGGTCCGGCGGGCGCCGGCAGGCAGATGACGACAGAGGCGTTCGGCCGGCTGATCCGGCCCCGCGGAGCGGCGATGGCGGCGGAGCTGGCGGCGGCCTGCGCCGAGCTGGCGGCACATCTGCGCGCCGCGGGCGCCGGGCCGCGCACCATCGCCCGGGCGGAGCTGGTGCTGGAGGAGCTGGCGCTGAACGCGCTGCGCCATGGCGGCGCGGCGGAGGTGGCGCTGAGCGCCTGGCTCGGCCCCGCGGGCTGGATGCTGCGGCTGGAGGATGCCGGCCTCGCCTTCGATCCCAGCCGGCCTCTGGCGGCGCCGCCCGGCGCCGGGGAAGGGCAGGGCGGCCTCGGCCTGGCCCTGGTGCGGCGCACCGCCCAGGCGGTGCATCATGCCCGGCTGCCGGAGGGACGGAACCGGGTGGAGGTGTTGCTGCCGCCGGAATAGCGCTTGCATGGCGCGCCATCGCTTGAGACGGCCTCGCCGAACAGCGTGAATCGCGCGCCCGCAGGAACGCCCGGCCCGCCCCGGCCCCGCGGCGCAAGGAGCCCCGCCGATGACCCAGCGCCGGATGCATCTGGTTGCCTATCTGAAGACCGGCCCCACCGCCAACTACCCCGGCGCCTGGCGCCATCCGGAAAGCCCGCTGGACGACATCCTGCAGCCGGAGCGCTACGAGCACCTGGCCCGGGTGCTGGAGGAGGCACGCTTCGATGGCTGCTTCTTCGCCGACACCTTCGGCCTTTCGGACACCTACAGGGATGGCTTCGCCACCCATCTCGGCCGCGGCGGACAGATCTCCTACCTCGATCCCCTGGCGGTACTGCCGCTGATGGCGCGGGTGACGCGGCATCTCGGCCTCGGCGCCACCCTCTCCACCACCCTCTACCCGGCCTATCATTTGGCCCGGACGCTCGCCTCGCTGGACCATGTCAGCGGCGGCCGCATCGCCTGGAACATCGTTACCTCCGCCACCGACCTCGAGGCCCGCAATTACGGCATGGACCGGCTGCCGCCGAAGGAGCTGCGCTACGACCAGGCGGATGAGGTGCTGGAGGCCTGCTGCGCCCTGTGGGAAGGCTGGGAGCCCGACGCGCTGCTGCTGGACAAGGCGAGCGGCCGCTTCGCCGACCCCGCCAAGGTGCGCTACGCCCATTACGAAGGCCGCTATGTCCGCACCCGCGGCCCGCTTTCCATCCCACGCAGCCCGCAGGGGCGGCCGGGGCTGATGCAGGCCGGCTCCTCCGATCGCGGCCGGGAATTCGCCGCGCGCTGGGCGGAGCTGGTCTTCGTCAATGCCGAGACGGCGGAGGACGCCGCCGCCTACCGGGCCGATCTCTCCGCCCGCATGGCCCGCTACGGCCGGGCGCCGGAGGAGTGCGCCGTGCTGCCCTCGCTGGCCGTGGTCATCGGCGAGACGGAGGCGATCGCCCGGGAGAAGGCGGAATACCTGGAGACCCTCTCCGACCCCGAGCTGGTGCTGGCCTGGAATTCGGCGATGATCGGCGCCGACCTGACCAAGGCGCAGACCGAGGCGGAGGCGGTGGCGGCGGCCGGGAACACCGGCATCGAGGGCTCCCGCAACCGGGTGCTGCAGGTGGCGCGGCAGCAGGGCATCAGTTTCGCCGAGGCGGCGCGGAAGCCGCGCGGCCTGCTGGTGGGCACGGCGCAGAGCGTGGCGGACCGGATGGAGGCCTGGTTCACCGCCGGGGCCTGCGACGGCTTCATCCTCTGGCCCACCATCTCGCCCCGGATGTTCGAGGAATTCGGCCGCTTCGTGGTGCCGGAGCTGCAGCGGCGAGGATTGTTCCGGCGCGATTATGCGGGGCGGACGTTGCGGGAGACTCTGCGGGGCGGTTAGCGGCTCGGTCCGAGCCGCCGGCAGGGCTCTGCCCCGTTGGCGGCAGTGCCGCCACCCCCCGCCGGGGCCAAGGCTCGGCCCCGGACCCCGCCCCAGGTAGCTCGGGCGGGATGGGATTCGAGGAAGGGCAGGGCCCTTCCTCGACGCTACTTCTGCAACGCCTGGACGATTTCCTGCGTCACCTTCTTCGCATCGCCGAACAGCATCATGGTGTTCGGCCGGAAGAACAGCTCATTGTCCACGCCGGCATAGCCGCTGCTCATGCCGCGCTTCACGAAGAACACCGTCTTGGCCTTCTCCACGTCGAGGATCGGCATGCCGTAGATCGGGCTGGACTTGTCGGTCTTCGCCGCCGGGTTGGTCACGTCGTTCGCGCCGATCACATAGGCCACGTCGGCCTCGGCGAATTCCGGGTTGATCTCCTCCAGCTCCTTGACGTCCTCATAGGGCACGTTGGCCTCGGCCAGCAGGACGTTCATGTGGCCGGGCATGCGGCCGGCGACGGGGTGGATGGCGTATTCCACCTCGGCGCCCTCCTTCTTCAGCAGGTCGCCCATCTCCCGCAGCACCTGCTGCGCCTGGGCCACCGCCATGCCGTAGCCGGGCACGACGATGATCTTCTGCGCGTTCTTCATGATGAAGGCGGCATCCTCCGGGCTGCCCGCCTTCACCGGGGCGCGTTCTGCCCCGGCGCCGCCACCCGCCGCCGCGCCGCCCGCCTCGGCGCCGAAGCCGCCCAGCAGCACGTTGATGATGCTGCGGTTCATCCCCTTGCACATGATGTAGGAGAGGATGGCACCCGAGGCGCCGACCAGCGCGCCGGTCACGATGAGCAGCAGATTGCCGACGGTGAAGCCGATGCCCGCCGCCGCCCAGCCGGAGTAGCTGTTCAGCATCGAGACGACCACCGGCATGTCCGCGCCGCCGATCGGGATGATGAGCAGGAAGCCCAGCGCGAAGGAGAGCAGCGCGATCAGCCAGAACAGCAGCGGGCTGCCGGTGGCGACGAAGCTGATCACCAGCACCAGCAGCAGCACGCCGAGCGCGGCGTTCAGCAGGTGCTGGCCCTTGAAGATGATGGGCGCGCCGGACATCCGCCCGTCCAGCTTGGCGAAGGCGATGACCGAGCCGGAGAAGGTGATGGCGCCGATCGCGATGCCGAGCGACATCTCGATCAGGCTCTGGGTGTGGATATGCCCATGCGTGCCGATGCCGAAGCTTTGCGGGCTGTAGAAGGCGCCCGCGGCGACGAAGACCGCGGCCATGCCGACCAGGGAGTGGAAGGCCGCGACCAGCTGCGGCAGCGCCGTCATCTGGATGCGCTTGGCCACCACCGCGCCGACGCTGCCGCCGAGCGCGAGCCCGACCAGGATCAGCACGATGCCGCCGATATCCATGCCGTGGTGGAACAGCGTCGCCACGATGGCGATCGCCATGCCGATCATGCCGTAGAGATTGCCCCGCCGGCTGGTCTCGGGATGCGAAAGCCCGCGCAGCGCCAGGATGAAGAGGACGGCCGCGACGAGGTAGGCGAGGGTGGAAATCGTCGCCATCGCCTCAGCCCCTCTTCTTCGACTGGAACATGGCGAGCATCCGCCGCGTGACGAGGAAGCCGCCGAAGATGTTCACCGCGGCGAGGGTCACGGCGATGAAGCCGAAGATGCGGGCCAGGGTGTTGTCCGCCGTGCCGGCGGCCAGGATGGCGCCGACCACGATGACCGAGGAGATGGCGTTGGTCACGCCCATCAGCGGCGAGTGCAGCGCCGGGGTGACGTTCCAGACCACGTAGTAGCCGACGAAGCAGGCCATCAGGAAGATGGTCAGCAGGTAGAGGAAGGGCTCGGCGGCCTGGGCGACGGGCGCCACGGCCTCCGCCGCGCGGCGGGCCGCCTCGGCCAGCTCCAGCGCGCGGTTGGCCGTGGCCGTGGCCTGGTTGGCCAGGTCAGTCGGATTCATGACGTTCTCCTCAGGCCGCCTTGGCGGGCGCGAAGCTCGGGTGGATCACGGCGCCGCCACGGGTCAGCAGCACGCCCTTCACGATGTCGTCCTCCGCCGGCAGCTTCGGCGCCTTGGCCTCCTTGTCCCAGAAGGTCGTCAGGAAGGTCAGCAGGTTGCGGGCGAAGAGGGCGGAGGAGGCAGCACCGATCCGCCCCGGCCAGTTGTGGTAGCCGAGGATGGTCACGCCATTCGGCGTCGTCGCCGCCTCCCCGGGCTTCGTCAGCGCCACATTGCCGCCGGCATCGGCAGCGATGTCCACGATGACCGAGCCGGGCTTCATGCTGGCCACCATCGCCTCCGTCACCAGGGTCGGCGCCTTGCGGCCCTGCACCAGGGCGGTGGTGACGACGATGTCCTGCTTGGCGATATGCGTGGCGATCACCTCGGCCTGCTTGGCATAGAACTCGGCCGAGAGCTGCTTGGCATAGCCGCCCGCGGTCTGCGCCGCGCGGCTCTCCTCGTCCTCATAGCCGACGAAGCTGGCGCCGAGGGATTTGATCTCCTCCTTCGCCGCCGGCCGCACATCGGTGGCCGAGACGCGGCCGCCGAGGCGCCGGGCGGTGGCGATGGCCTGCAGCCCCGCCACGCCCGCGCCCATGACGAAGACATTGGCCGCGGGGATTGTGCCGGCGGCGGTCATCAGCATGGGGAAGCCGCGGGTGAAGGCCCCGGCCGCCTCGATGACGGCGCGGTAGCCGGCGAGGTTCGCCTGGGAGGAGAGGATGTCCATGCTCTGCGCCCGGGTGATGCGCGGCAGCAGCTCCATGGCGCCGGCATCGATGCCGAGCCGCGCGTAGCCCTCCGCCATCTCCGGCGTCGCCTGCAACTGGCCGAGCAGCAGGGCGCCGCGCGGGATCAGCGCCAGCTCGTCCACCGCGCCTTCCCCGGCGCCGAGCGGGGCGCGGATCTTCAGCACGATGCCGGCGCCGGCCAGCGCCGCGGCGGCGTCGGGCGCCACCTCGGCCCCGGCGGCGGCGTACTCCGCATCCGGGATGCCAGCCGAGACGCCGGCACCCGCCTCCACCGCGACGGTCAGGCCAAGGGCGATGAATTTCTTCACCGTCTCAGGCGTGGCGGCGACGCGGGTTTCGGCAGGCCGGCGTTCCTTCAGAACTGCCAGTCGCATACGGGGCTCCCCCTGTGTCTTGGGCCAGGCATGGCGCGGCCGGCGGGCGGGTGCTCGCCGGACCCAGCGGCGCCTATTACAAACTGCACGGAAATTTGGCCATGGGGCGCGCCGCGGACGGGGCCGGGCCAGGTCGCCATGCCCCGCGCCCGATCCGCTGCGACAGGCAGGCCACAGGCGGCAGGGGCGGCCATCCCAGGGCCGGACTGTGCCATGCGGGCGGCGGGCTTCGGTCCCCGGTCACCAGCCGCCCAGCCCGGCCAGGGCGGCGTCAGCGAACTGCCCGGCCAGCGCCTCGGCCGCCCCCGGCTGGCTCGCCGGCAGGGTGAGGCGGAGCTTCAGGAAGCGGTCCCGGACCACGCCCAGGCAGACCGGGCTCTCCGCACGGATGCCGCCCTCGAAGACCAGGGTCTGGGTTTCGCAGCGCAGACCGGCAGGGGCGGGGATCGGGTGGCGCTCCGCCACCTGGTAGCGGCGGATACCAGCCAGGCTGTCCACCTCCTGCAGCGCGGTCGCCATCTCCGCGCCGATGTCCGGCCCGGCGGGGTCCGGCAGCAGCCCGTGGCGGCCGCGGTCATAGAGATAGATCGTGGCGACGCCGGGCTGGGCCGGGCCCGGCCGGTACTCCACCCCCGCGCCGAGCCCGGCGCCGCCCGACCGCGCCTCGAAATCCGTCACCGTGCCGCGCTGCCAGCCGGCGAGCTGCTCGGGCAGGCCGGCCAGGGCGGCGGCGGGCGCAAGGGGCGCGGCGGGGAGGGTGCTGGCGGCGGCGCGGGCAGGCCGCGCATCCTGGGCCGTGGCAGGAAGGGCGAGCAGCAGCAGGGCGGCGAGGAGCCGAAGCATGCGCCAGCCTATCCAGCCTGGCCGATCGCCGGCAAGCTCCGGCCATGCGCCGGACGATTCTGCTGCTGCTTTCGCTGTTCCTCCTGCCGATCGCCGCATCGGCCGCCGAGCTGAAGCTGGCGAGCTGGAACATCGCCTGGCTCACCCTCCGCAGCGCCGAGCTGCCACGCGACCAGCCGCCCCGCGCGGCGGCGGATCTCGAGCGCCTGAAGCGCTATGCCCAGCGGCTGGATGCCGACATCCTGGCGCTGCAGGAGGTGGACGGGCCGGAGGCTGCGGCGCTGGTGCTGGACCCAGGCGCCTATGCCTTCTTCTTTCCGGATGAGGCGGACCTGCAGCGCACCGGCTTCGCGGTGAGGCGCGGGCTGCGGGTGCGGCAGAACCCGGACCTGGCGGGGTTGGACCTGCGGCCGCGGGCGCGCTTCTCGCTGCGCCGCGGCACGGATATCACGGTGGAGACGGCGGCCGGCCCGCTGCGCCTGCTCTCCATCCACCTGATCGCGGGCTGCCGAGAGGCGCCGCTCGGCGCTGGCGAGGCCTGCGAGAGCCTGGACCGGCAGGCGGAGATCCTGGCCGGCTGGGTGGCGGCGCGGCAGGCGGAGGGGACGGCCTTCGCGATCCTCGGCGATTTCAACCGGGCGATGGCCGGGCCGGAGGATGCGCTGCTGCGCCGGCTGACCGCGGCCGGGCCGCTGACCCGGGTGACGGAGGGGGTCTCCGACCCCTGCTGGACGGGTGGGCGCGGCGGGCGGCGGTTCATCGACCAGATCCTGCTGGGCGGGCCGGCGCGGCGCTGGCTGGTGCCGGGCAGCTTGCGGGTGATGGTGTATGAGGAGCGGGACCCGCGGTTCCGGGACAGGCTTTCGGACCATTGCCCGTTGAGCGTCAGGCTGGGGGCTCGCGCGCCCTAGAGCAGATCGCGTTCAGAGGGAATCATCTGAAGGCGTGAAGATGCTCGCAAAACAACGGCCTGGAGCATGCTGCGTGAGCGCAAGCGAACGCAGCATGCTCTAGCAGCTGGCTGCCGGCGAGCAAAGGAACGCCAGGCAGCGACCTAAGCAGTAGGGATCGCCGAAACATCGCCGGATCCTTCGGCGTCGGTCGAGCCGTCCTTCTGGTGTGGGTTCGCCGGGTCCCCTGGGTGCCCCACAACCCCGCCATCCGGGTTGAGCTGTCCGGCCTCTGAACGGTTCAGCAACGCAAGCTGCACCTCATGCGAGCAATGACGCTCGATATGGCCGCTGAGCCCTGCCCCCATCTTGTCGGCCTGATCCCGCAGCAGCGCACGCTGCTCGGGGGTGAGACGGTCCGCAACCAATGTCAGTGCATGGTCAAGCAGCGCGATAAGGTCGCGATCCAGGCGGGTATCGGAACGGGGTGCATCGGTCATGGAGAATGGCATCACGCCAGCGTCTGGGACTGCAAGCAAGATATGCGTCGCCTGCCACTCTACCAGCCCTGATCGGATTGGACGGCGCGCCCGGCCAGGCTGCACGACCCTCCGCAGAAAATGGCCATTCGCGCTCCTCGCAGGATATCGTCCTCAACCCTGACAGGGAGGCCGGATGATGCGGTGGTTGGGGGTGGCGTGCTTGGCTTTATCGGGGTGCGTGGGATGGGAGGTGTTCGTCCCAACCCTCCGACCGGCGAAATCAAGGAGTGCCGCGCTGAGGGCAGCCGGACCTCGTTCTTCCCCATCGCGCAGGCAATGATCGACAACTCAACGGCAGCGTCGTGCGCCAAGGGCTATCAGGTCGCCGGGTGGCAGAGGATGAACTGACACGACCTGGGCAGTTCGAAGTCAGGTGATGGAGAAGGGGCACCTCCGGACCCCGGTATGGGTTTTTTCGGCCGGGCGGAGTTGGCTATGCTGCGTGCGGCGTCGGGGGGGGCGCCTGGCATGGCACGGGGAGTCTGGGCCGCGGCGGCGATGCTGCTGCTGGCGGGGTGCGGCGGGGGCACGGGCTACTACGGCACCGCCTGGGACGGGCGGCGCGGCTATGACGGCCGCGGGGATTACGGCTACGACCTCGACGCCTCGCGCAGCGCGGCCGCCTCCTACCGGGCGCAGGCGGCCCGCACCTACCCCGTGCCGGGGACACCGGACGACCCCTGGGGCCCCTATCTCCGCAGCGCCGCCGCGCGCTTCGGCGTGCCGGAGGCCTGGATCCGCGAGGTGATGCGGCAGGAGAGCGGCGGGCGGCAGGTGGATGGCTATGGGCAGCCCATCACCTCCCCGGCCGGGGCGATGGGGCTGATGCAGGTGATGCCCGGCACCTATGCCCGCCTGCGCCGCCGGCACGGGCTGGGCGAAGACCCCTATGAGCCGCGGGACAACATCCTCGCCGGCGCCGCCTATCTGCGAGAGATGCATGACCGCTTCGGCGCCCCTGCCTTCCTCGCCGCCTACAATGCCGGGCCCGAGCGGGTGGAAGCGGTGCTGGCCGGGGCGCGGATCCTGCCGGAGGAGACGTTGCTCTACGTTTCCGCCATTGCGCCGCGCCTTGGGATGACGCCGATGGCGGATGGCGCGCTGGCCGGCTCCCTGGCCATGGCGCCTGCCTCCGAGGCGGACCGCGCCTATGCCGGCGGCGGCATGCGCGGGGAGGAGTATGCGGGCAGCTGGTCCGACCCCTCCCTCCGCGCCTATGAGGGCGGCGGCCTCGTCACCCCCGACGCGCCGACCGGGATAATGGGACGCTACTAGGAACGCCCTGCAGCACCATTGCGCGGCACCCTGAGCCCCGAGGCCCAGGCGGGTTGCCGCGGCCAGCTGGGCACAGCCAGCCCCCAGGCCGACCCGGACGAAGCGCCGAACTCATGGTTTCCAAAGGCCCTTCGGCCTTTGGCGGGATGGAGCTTGAGGAAGGGCAGAGCCCTTCCTCAATTCTCATCAGGCTACCCCGCGGCTCGCCGACTGGTCGTTCGCCGGCATCTGCTGCATCGCCGCCGGGTTCACCTCGCCTTCGGCGATCTCGGTCAGCAGCTCGTCCGTGTCCTTCTCCTCCTTCAGCGTCTGCGCCATCAGGTCGGCGCATTTGGCTTCGCCCATCGCCTTCAGCATGGCGGTCAGGGTGCCGTAGGCGGCCATTTCATAGTGTTCCACCTTCTGCGCCGCGCCGATCAGCGCCGCGTCCAGCACCGGGCCCTGCTCCAGCTCCTCCATCAACTCCTCGCCTTCCTCGACCAGGCCTTCCATGGCCTCGCAGGTCTCGCCCCCCGGCTCCATGCCGAGCTGCTGGCAGACCTGCTCCAGCCGTTCCACCTGGCGCTGGGTGACCTCGAGGTGCTCCTGGAAAGCCTGCTTCAGCTTCGGGCTGCTCGCCGCTTCCTGCATCTTGGGCAGGGCGTCGAGGATCTGGGTTTCGGCGCTGTAGGTGTCCTGCAGCGACATTTCGAGAAGGTCGCGAATGCTGTCGGCCATGGTCGCCTCTCCCTGTCTGGCCGGCACGGCGCGTGCCGGCACGCCGGGGGAGAACGGGGTGGCCCGGGCAGCAGTTGCCGCGGCCGGCGGAACGTCACCTGGCTGCCGTGGACCGCGTCCCGAGCCGTTCCCCCGGGCACCGGCACGCGAGCGACTCGACGCCCCCGGCGGCACGGGGTAGGACGCGGAGATGCCTCGGAATCGGGGCCGGGACACGGGATGCCCAGAGAGGCCATTGGACGGCGATGACCAGCAGCAACGACATCCGCGCCACCTTCCTCGATTACTTCGCCCGCAACGGCCACACCGTCGTGGAAAGCAGCCCGCTGGTGCCGCGCAACGACCCGACGCTGATGTTCGCCAACAGCGGCATGGTGCAGTTCAAGAACGTCTTTACCGGCCAGGAGAAGCGGCCCTATTCCCGCGCCACCACCGCGCAGAAATCGGTCCGGGCCGGCGGCAAGCACAACGACCTGGACAATGTCGGCTACACCGCCCGCCACCATACCTTCTTCGAGATGCTGGGGAATTTCTCCTTCGGCGACTACTTCAAGGACCAGGCGATCCCCTATGCGTGGGAGCTGCTGACCAAGGATTTCGCCATCCCGAAGGAGAAGCTGCTGGTCACCGTCTATTCCGAGGATGATGACGCGGCGGCGATCTGGAAGAAGGTGGCCGGCCTGCCGGAGAGCCGCATCATCCGCATCCCGACCAGCGATAATTTCTGGCGCATGGGGGATACCGGGCCCTGCGGCCCCTGCTCCGAGATCTTCTACGACCATGGCGACAGGATCCCGGGCGGCCCGCCCGGCTCGCCGGACCAGGATGGCGACCGGTTCATCGAGATCTGGAACCTGGTCTTCATGCAGTATGAGGAAGGCCCACCCGGCACCCGCGTGCCGCTGCCGCGCCCCTCGATCGATACCGGCATGGGGCTGGAACGCTTCGCCGCCATCCTGCAGGGCAAGCACGACAACTACGATACCGACACGCTGCGCGCCCTGATCCTGGCGAGCGCGGAAGCCACGGGCCAGGATCCGGATGGCCGCTTCAGGATCAGCCACCGCGTCGTGGCGGACCATCTGCGCGCCGGCACCTTCCTCATCGCCGATGGCGTGCTGCCCTCCAACGAAGGCCGCGGCTACGTGCTGCGCCGCATCCTGCGCCGCGCCATGCGCCATGCGCACATGATGGGCTCGCGCGAGCCGCTGCTGCACCGGCTGGTGCCGGCGCTGATCCGCCAGATGGGCGCCGCCTATCCGGAGATCGTCCGCGCCGAGGCGCTGGTGACCGAGACGCTGAAGCTGGAGGAGACGCGCTTCCGCTCCCTGCTCGAGCGCGGCCTCGGCCTGCTGGCGGAGGAAAGCGGCAAGCTCGGCGAGCACGGCACGCTGCCGGGCGAGGTCGCCTTCCGCCTCTACGACACCTATGGCTTTCCGCTGGACCTGACGCAGGACGCGCTGCGCAGCGAGGGCAAGTCGGTGGACGTCGCCGGCTTCGAGGCGGCGATGGCCGAGCAGCGCCAGCGCGCCCGCGCCGCCTGGGCCGGCAGCGGCGAGGCGGCGACCGAGACGCTCTGGTTCGACCTGAAGGAGAAGCTCGGCGCCACCGAATTCCTCGGCTACAGCACGGAGACGGCGGAGGGCGAGATCCTCGCCGTGGTGCGGGACGGCAAGGTGGTGGAGAGCGCGCCGGTGGGCGCCGAGGTGGCGGTCATCCTCAACCAGACGCCCTTCTATGCGGAAAGCGGCGGCCAGGTGGGCGATACCGGGCTGATCTCGGCCGGCGAGGCCTGCCGGATCGTGGTGAAGGACACCCAGAAGAAGCTCGGCGACCTCTTCGTCCATCTCGGCACGGTCGCGCATGGCGAGGCGAAGCCGGGCCTTGCCGTGCAGGCGGAGGTGGATCATGCGCGCCGCACCAATATCCGCGCGCATCACAGCGCCACCCACCTGCTGCATGAGGCGCTGCGGCGCCGCCTCGGCACCCATGTGTCGCAGAAGGGCTCGCTGAACGCGCCGGACCGGCTGCGCTTCGACGTCTCCCAGCCCACGCCGATGACCGCCGAGGACCTGGCCTGGACGGAGGCGGAGGTGAATGCCCGCATCCGCGAGAATGCCGAGGTGGTGACGCGGCTGATGACGCCGGATGCGGCGGTCGAGCTCGGCGCCATGGCGCTGTTCGGCGAGAAATACGGCGACGAGGTGCGGGTGGTGGCGATGGGCCATGACCCGGCGGCGACGGAGAAGTCCGGCATCTACTCGCTGGAGCTCTGCGGCGGCACCCATGTGCGGCGGACCGGCGATATCGGGCTGTTCAAGATCGTCTCCGAGAGCGCGGTCGCGGCCGGCGTGCGGCGGGTGGAGGCGGTGACCGGCGAGGCGGCGCTGAAGCTGATCGAGGAAAGCGACAAGCGCCTGGCGGAGACGGCTGCGGCGCTGCGCGTGGCGCCGGCCGAGGTGCCGGGCCGCGTTGCCGCGCTGGTGGAGGAACGGCGGAAGCTGGAGCGCGAGCTGGCCGAGCTGCGCAAGAAGCTCGCCACCGGCGGCGGCGCCGCAGCGGCCGAGGAGATCGGCGGGCTGCGCGTGGCGCTGCGCAATGTGGGCGAGACGCCGGCGCGCGACCTGAAGGGCATCGCCGATGCCATCCTGAAGGGCGGCACGGCGGATGTGGTGGTGCTGGTCTCCACCGCCGAGGGGAAGGCCAGCATCGTCGCCGCGCTGGGCGAGGCGGCGAAGGGCAAGGCCGATGCGGTGGCGCTGGTGCGCGCCGCGGCGGCGGCCGTCGGCGGCAAGGGCGGCGGCGGCCGCCCGGAGATGGCCCAGGCCGGCGGACCCGAGGGCGAGAAGGCCGATGAGGCGCTGGCGGCGGCGCGGGCGGCGCTGGGCGGGTAGCGTGTTGGGGAAGGGCGCTGCCCTCCCCCAAACCCCCACCCGCCAGGGGCCGAAAGGCCCCTGGACCCCTTGAGTCCGCAGGTTGAACCCACGTGCTCCAAATTCATGGTTTCCAAAGGCCCTTCGGCCTTTGGTAGGGGGAGCTTGAGGG
>NZ_JAMZIK010000146.1 GCF_024178315.1 Siccirubricoccus soli
CGCAGGTTGAACCCACGTGCTCCAAATTCATGGTTTCCAAAGGCCCTTCGGCCTTTGGTAGGGGGAGCTTGAGGGGGACAAAGCCCCCCTCAACTCAGTGGCGCACAGGCCCCCTGCAGCCACGCCGCCGTCTCCGCATCGCAATGCGGCCCGACTTCCGCCAGCACCCGCGCATGGTAGGCATCCACCTGCGCCCGCTCCTCCCGCGTCAGCAGCTCCACCGCGATCAGCGCCCGCTCATAGGGCGCGAGGGTCAGGGTCTCGAATTCCAGGAAGGGCTTCACCTGGTCCGGCTGCGCCGGGGCCTCACGCACCAGCAGCAGGTTCTCGATCCGGATGCCGTAATGGCCCGGCAGGTAGTAGCCCGGCTCGTCGGAGAGGATCATGCCCGGCGCCAGCGGCACCGGCTTGGCCGCCCGGCTGAAGGCCACCGGCCCCTCATGGACGGAGAGGAAGCTACCGACGCCATGGCCGGTGCCATGGTCGTAATCCAGCCCCACCGCCCATAGCGCGCGCCGGGCGATGGCATCCAGGTGCGGCCCCGCGACGCCCTTTGGGAAGCGCAGCGCCGCCAGCGCCAGATGGCCCTGCAGCACCCTGGTGTAGCGTTCCTTCAGCAGCGCCGGGGCCGGGCCGGGGCCGCTCCACAGGGTGCGGGTCACGTCGGTGGTGCCGTCGCGGAACTGGCCGCCGCTGTCGATCAGGTAGCATTCATCGGGGTTGATCCGGCGGTCGCTCTCCGGCGTCACGCGGTAATGCACGATGGCGCCGTGCTCGCCCGCGCCGCTGATGGCGGGGAAGCTCTCGCCATGGAACAGGGCGAGGTCGCGGCGAAAGCCCAGCAGCGTCTCCGCCGCGCTCAGTTCCGTCTGGCCGCCCGCCGGCGCCGCCTTGGCGAACCAGGCGAGGAAGCGGGCCAGCGCCACCGCATCCCGCCCATGCGCAGCGCGGGCGCCCTGCTGCTCCACTGCATTCTTGCAGGCGCGGGGCAGGCGCACCGGGTCGTCGCCCGCCACCACCCGGGCGCCGGCCTCGCGCAGGGCGGCGCCGAACCAGGCGGGCGTCGCCTCCGGGTCCAGACGCACCTTGCGGCCCGCAAGCCCCTTCAGCGCCGCGGCGATCTCGCCGCGCGGCCGTACCACCACGTCATTGCCCAGATGGGCGCGGGTCTCGGGCGGGACCTTGCCGGGGTCCATGTAGATCTCGGCGCTGGCATCGGCGCGCAGCAGGGTGAAGCCAAGGGCGAGGGGAGTGTTCTCCAGATCCCCGCCGCGCAGGTTCAGCAGCCAGGCGAGGGAATGGGCATCGGCCAGCACCGCCGCATCCTCGCCCGCCGCGCGCAGGGCGGCGGCCGCTTCCTCGCGCTTCTCGGCGGCGGATTTGCCGGCGAATTCCAGCGTGTGGGGCAGGGCAGGGGCGGCGGGCGGCGCCGGGCGATCGGCCCAGATGGCGTCCACCGGGTTGCGCGGCAGGGGCACGAAGCTCACCCCCGGCCGTTCCAGCCGCTGTAGCCCGGCCTCGCTGTGCAACCAGGGATCGTAGCCGATGCGCTGGCCCGCCGCGTGCTCCGCCAGCCAGTCGCCCGGCGGGTTTTCCGTGATGTGCCGCTGCTCCCACAGCGCCGTGTCGGTCTGCTGCGCCGCCTGGGTGGTGTAGCGGCCATCGGTGAACAGCGCGGCGCGGTCCGGCAGCACCACGGCGAGGCCGGCGCTGCCGGTGAAGCCGGTCAGCCAGGCCAGCCGCTCCCCCGAGGGCGGGACGTATTCGCCGAGATGCTCATCCGCCCGCGGGATGAGGACGCCGTCCACGCCGAGGCGGGCGAGTTCGGCGCGGAGGGCGGCGAGGCGTTCGGCGGGGCTCATCCGGAAATCCCTTGCAACAGACTTAACGTTTTCGCGTATATCCACAGGAAGCAATGCGATTGACGCATGTCTTCTCTGTTACATTCGCGCTCATCCTTCGCCGGTCGCGGCCCTAATTGCTCTGCGAAGCGAAACGGCCACCCGGCCGACGCAGGATAACTGGACGCTAGCCATGGACGCCCGCATTACCAATACGGAGGCCACCCTCCTACTGCCCCGCAGCTCCGCGGCCGAGCGGGTGGAGGCCATCCGCCTGGCCGCCGGCCGTGCCCGCGATGCTGCGTTGGGCCGCCGGATCGCGCAGCTTGCCGAGCGCATCCTGTCCCTGCCCGCGCGCTGGCGCGCCCGAGCGGAACTGCGCAGCCTGACGCTGCGGGAGCTGGCCGATATCGGCCTGACTCCCGGCGACATCGACCGCGTCGTGGACGGCCAGGCGCGCTGATCGGCGGGAGCCCCGGCGGCTCCCGGATCCTCTCCCCCGCGCGGCCGCCCCCCCGGCCATGCGGGATTGCGCCAGGGGGTATGCGCCCTCACGCCGCGTAACCCCTGGCCGCCCCCCTTCGCCAGACATTCTTTCGCGCGAATGAGCCGGCGCGGGCCTTCCCTCGGCCGCCTCGCTGCCGATATTCCTGCGGCAGGGTGCCGAGGAGGACCAGGATGCAGCAGCCGCCGATGCCGGCCGAGGGCGCCGCCCGCCTCGCCGAGGATGTCTGGGCGAGGCTGCACCGGGAGGCGTTGCGTACCCTCCAGGCCGAGCCGCTGCTCGACCGCCACCTCTACGCCACCCTCCTGCGCTGGCCGGGCTTGGCGGACTCCTTTGCCGCGGTGCTGGGGGACCGGTTGGGGACCGCGGAGCTGGGCGCCGAGCGCCTGGCCGGGCTGGTGCTGGAAGCCTGGGCGGCGGAGCCCGCCCTGGAAGCCGCGCTGCGCGCCGACCTGCTGGCCATCGGGGCGCGCGACCCGGCGGCCGGGTCCGGGCTGCTGACCCCCTTCCTCTACTACAAGGGCTTCCACGCCCTGCAGCTCCACCGCGTGGCCCATTGGCTATGGGGGCGGGAGCGGCGGGCGCTGGCCTATTTCCTCCAGGCGCAATCGGCCCGCGCCCTCGGCATCGATCTGCACCCGGCGGCGCGCTTCGGCACCGGCGTCTTCATCGACCACGGCACCGGCGTGGTGGTGGGGGAGACGGCGGTGGTGGGGAACGACGTCTCCATCCTGCAGGGCGTGACCCTGGGCGGCACCGGCAAGGAAGCCGGGGACCGCCACCCCAAGGTGCGGGACGGGGTGCTGCTGGGGGCGGGGGTAAAGGTGCTCGGCAACGTCACCATCGGCCGCGGCGCCAAGGTGGGCGCCGGCAGCGTGGTGCTGCGGGATGTGCCGCCCTGCGCCACGGTGGCGGGGGTGCCGGCGCGGATCGTCGGCTGGTGCCCGGAGGCGATCCCGGCGCTGGTGATGAGCCATGCGTTGCCGGAGGCCGGGACGGAAGGCTGCTGAGCAGAATCCTAGCGGGGAAAGGCAGAAGCACCATCGCCCCCGTGCGCCAGGTGGCGCCTGCCCCGGGCGCGGCACCACCCCCGCCCGCGGCGCGTGGCAGCCTTGCGGCCCCCCGCATGCGGGGCGCTGGACGCCGGGGACCCCGGCGCGGTAAAGGGCGCTGCCAAGGTCGCGACTCGCGCCGCCTCGGCGGGCGCAGCGCCCGCAGGTGCGAAAGGTCCCCCCCATGGCTCCCGAATCCTCTGAAGCCGCCGCCCCGCCGGCGGCCCGCCGCGCCTTCACCATCGAGGAAGCCTACGCCTTCGACGATGTGCTGCTGGTACCGGCCTATTCCACGGTCCTGCCCAACCAGACCGATACGCGCACCAAGCTGACGCGCGAGATCGCCCTCAACATCCCCCTCGTCGCCGCGGCGATGGACACCGTCACCGAGGCGAACATGGCCATCGCCATGGCCCAGGCCGGCGGCATCGGCGTCATCCACAAGAACATGACGCCGGAGGAACAGGCGGCGCAGGTCCGCCGGGTGAAGAAGTTCGAAAGCGGCATGGTGGTGAACCCAGTCACCATCCACCCGGACCAGACCCTGGCCGATGTCCGCGCCCTGCAGGACCAGCACCGCATCAGCGGCATCCCGGTGGTGGAGCGCGGCTCCGGCCGGCTGGTCGGCATCATCACCAACCGCGATGTCCGCTTCGCCACCGACCCGAGCACGAGGGTCTATGAGCTGATGACGCGGGACAACCTCGTCACCGCCGATGCCGAGGTGACGCCGGACGCCGCCCGCACCCTGCTGCACCGCCACCGGATCGAGAAGCTGCTGGTGACGGACGAGGCCGGGCGCTGCGTCGGCCTGATCACCGTGAAGGACATGGAAAAGGCCCAGGCCAACCCGAATGCGGTGAAGGATGCGCTGGGGCGTCTCCGCACCGCGGCGGCGACCGGCGTGGGCGAGGATGGCATCCGCCGCGTCGAGGCGCTGGTCGCCGCCGAGGTGGATGTGGTGGTGGTGGACACCGCCCATGGCCATTCCGGCGGCGTGCTGGCGGCCATCGAGCGCATCAAGCGCATGTCGAACACCGTGCAGGTCGTGGCCGGCAATGTCGCGACGCCGGAAGCGGTGGCGGCGCTGGTCGAGGCCGGGGCCGATGCGGTGAAGATCGGCATCGGGCCGGGCTCCATCTGCACCACGCGCATCGTGGCGGGTGTCGGCGTGCCGCAGCTGACGGCTGTGCTGGAGAGCGCCGCGGCGGCGCGGGAGAAGGGCGTGCCGGCCATTGCCGATGGCGGCATCCGTACCTCCGGCGACATCGCCAAGGCGATCGCCGCGGGCGCCGATTGCGTGATGATGGGCAGCCTCTTCGCCGGCACCGACGAGGCGCCGGGCGAGGTCTTCCTCTACCAGGGCCGCTCCTACAAATCCTATCGCGGCATGGGCTCGCTCGGCGCCATGGCCCGCGGCAGCGCCGACCGCTACTTCCAGGCGGAGGTGCAGGATTCCCTGAAGCTGGTGCCGGAAGGGGTGGAAGGCCGCGTCGGCTACAAGGGGCCGGTGGGCAATGTCATCCACCAGCTCGTCGGCGGGCTGAAGGCGGCGATGGGCTATACCGGCAACGCCACCATTGCCGAGATGCAGCGCAATGCCCGCTTCCGCCGCATCACCGGCGCCGGGCTGCGGGAGAGCCATGTGCATGATGTGGCGGTCACCCGCGAGGCGCCGAACTACCGTCAGGAAGGGTAAAGGGCCACACGCCCCATAGCCGGGCGCAAACTCACACCGGGGTCCGGGGCCAGGTCCTGGCCCCGGTGGGGGTTCGGGGGCAAAGCCCCCGATCTTCCTTGGTCGTGTTTGACCTCAGGCCGTCGCCGGCTTGCCGCCCAGCCCCGTCCGCCCCGGCAGCGCCGCCAGTAGCTGCACCGTCCCCGCCACCAGCCCCATGCCGACGCCGAGCTTCCAGGCGAGGTCGTAGGAGCCCAGCGCATCGAAGAGCAGCCCGCCGCCATAGGCGCCGAGGAAGCTGCCGATCTGATGGCTGGTGAAGGCGATGCCGCTCAGCATGGGCTGCCAGCGCAGGCCGAACAGCCCGACCACGATGCCCGCGGTCAGCGGCGCCACGCCGAGCCAGAGGAAGCCCATCACCGCGGCGAAGACCAGGGTGGCGAAGGGCGTCGGCGGCATCATGAAGTAGAGGCCGAGCGCCGCCGACCGGCAGAGATAGATGCCCCCCAGCAGGGCCGGCTTCGACCACCGCCCGCCGGCCCAGCCGAAGAACAGGCTGCCCAGCACGTTGAACCCGCCGATCACCGCCAGCGCCTGGGCCGAGAGCATCGGGTCCATGCCGCAGAGGGCGAGGTAGGAGGGCAGATGCGTCGTCAGGAAGACGAGCTGCAGCCCGCAGATGAAGAAGGCGCCGGACATCACCAGATAGGCCGGGCTGCGGACCGCCAGGCGCAGCGCATCGCCGGCCGAGCCGGCCTCGCCGCGCGCGGCCGGCAGCGGCACCTTGTCCACCCGCCCGGCGACCAGCGCCGCCGGGATCATGGCCAGCGCCACCAGGATGAAGCCCAGCACCCCGGCCCGCCAGCCCCAGCCGGTGCTCAGCGTCTGGCCGAGCGGTGCCGAGAACAGCGCGCCGAGCGAGCCGGCCGCCGAGACCAGACCCATGATGGAACTGCGCAGCGCCGGCGCCACCGGCCGGGCCGCTACGCCCATGGCGATGGAGGAGGTGGTGCAGGCCAGGGCCAACCCGATCAGCACCCCGGCGCCCAGCCAGATGCCGTAGCGGCTGCTGGCCGTCGCCATCACCGCCAGCCCCGCCAGATAGGCCAGCGTGCCGGCGAGCATCACCGGCCGGTAGCCGAAGCGCGCCACCAGCGCGCCGGACCAGGGCTGCAGCAGCCCCCAGGCCAGGTTCTGTACCGCAATGCCCAGGGTGAAATCGGCGACGGCCATGCCGAGATCGGCCACCGCCGGCGCCATGAACAGCCCGAGGCTCTGCCGCAGCCCCATGGCGAGGCTGAGCATGACCGAGGCGCCGATCAGGATGGGCAGGGCAGGGGTTCCGCGCAGGTCGCGCAAGGACGGCATGACGGACTCCTCCCGAGGCTACCGGAGAAGCCTAGCGGGGATGGCAGAGCGGAGAACCCGCTTGTGCGGCGCAACAGTCCTGCGGCGAAGGCATGGATCGGGGCTGGGCGGCGTCATCCGGGCCGCGCCGGCGCCCAGCCGCCCTGGCTTCCGCGCCGTCGCGCCTTCCGGGTCGCCGGCTGTCCCGCTGACCGAACTGCCCTACCCGACCGGCGCCTGGCTGTGCCAGTAGCCGATCCGGTCGCGGTCCGCGGCGTTCCAGCTCCAATTGATCGTCTCGTTCCTGCGGCCGATGCCGCCGAGCTTGCCCCAATAGGCGCGCGGGTAGCGGCCCCGGTTCAGCTCCCCCGGCACCACGATGACGACATGGCCATTGGGCTCGGCCTCCAGCCCGCCGATGACGAAATGCCCAGCCGTCGCCAGGGCGGCGGCGGAAGGGCCGTCGAGCGCCTGCTGCCAGCCCTGGCGCAGGGCGGCGATGATCGCATTGGCCTGGCCGATGACGGTGATGTCGAAGCGCCGGGCCACCGCCTTCAGGTAGCCGCTGCAATCGCTCTTGTGGGCGTCCCACTCCGCCTCGCAGGCGGCGATGATGGCTGTCCCGTCCGGCACCGCGCTGCCTCCCCTGGTCGTGGGAAGACTGGGCGAAGCCGTTCCGGCTCCGCAGTGCCTTGCGTCACGCAGCGAAACCGGGACCGGGCCCCGGGCGGGGCGGGCGCCTGCGACCGGATGCAGGCCGTGGTGCACAGCGCAAAGCCCGGACCCGTACAGGCCGCGGCGCCCGCGTCCCGCGGCGCCGCGGGACCCGGCCCGGCCTCTCAGCCCCTCAGCTTCGCCAGCCCTTGTTCCAGATCGGCGATCAGGTCGGCAGGTTCCTCCAGCCCCACATGGATGCGCGCCATGGGACCGCCGAACTCGCCGCTGCCGGCGGTGCGCGTCACATTGCCGGTGGTCAGGATCGCCAGGCTCTCATAGCCGCCCCAGCTCGCGCCGATGCCGAAAAGCTGCAGCGCATCGATGAAGCGGCCGACATCGTCCACCGTGTAGCGCGGCTGGAACACCACGCCGAAAAGCGAGCAGGCGCCGGTGAAATCCCGCTTCCACAGCGCGTGCTGCGGGTGGCTCGGCAGCGCCGGGTGCAGCACCTGCTGCACCTCCGGCCGCGCCTCCAGCCAGCGTGCCACCTCCAGCCCGCTCGCCGCCTGCCGCTGCAGCCGCACCGCCATGGTGCGCACGCCGCGCAGCCCGAGCCAGACATCATCCGGCGAGGCATATTGGCCGAGCAGCGAGGCGGCGCCGCGGACGATCTTCCAATCCTCTTCGGTGTTCACCGTGACGCTGCCGAGCAGCACGTCCGAATGCCCGCCGACATACTTCGTCAGCGCCTGGATGGAGACATCGACGCCCTTCTCGAAGGGCTTGAAGTGATGGATGCCCCAGGTGTTGTCCATCAGCAGGCGGGCGCCCTTGGCATGCGCCACCTCGGCCAGGGCCGGCACGTCCTGCACCTCGAAGGTGTGGCTGCCGGGGCTCTCGGTGTAGAGCACCTTCGTGCTGGGCCGGAACAGCGCCGCGAGGCCGGCGGCGTCGATGCAGGGATCGTAATAGGTGGTCTCGATCCCCCAGCCCTTCAGCAGCCCGTCGCAGAGGTTGCGGGCCGGGCCGTAGCAACTGTCCGGCATCAGGCAGTGGTCGCCGGCCTTCAGATAGGCCAGCAGCGGCACCGCGACGGCGGCGAGGCCGGTGCCGACGATCAGCGCATGGGTGCCGCCCTCGATCTCGGCGATGACGTCCTCGAAGGCGTAATGCGTGGGGCCGCCCTGGGTCCCATAGGTCATGTACTGCTCGAAGCGATGCTTCGCGCCCTCCCGCCGCGCCGCCACATTCGGGAACAGCACGGTGGAGCCGCGATGCACGGCCGGGTTCACGAAGCCATGCACATGGGTGCCCGCGCGCCCGGCATGGGAGAGGCGGGTGGCGAAGCCGTGCTTCTTCGAATCCTCGGTCATCAGGCAGTCGCTTTCGGGGTTTCGGGCCGGCTGGCCCATTCGGTCCAGGAGCCGTCATAGACGGCAGGTTCGGGGAAACCCGCGCGCACGAGGCCAAGGGCGAGGGCGCAGGCGGTGACGCCCGAGCCGCAGGTGGTGACGACCGGGCGCTCCATCGTCACGCCCTCCTTCTCGAACATCGCCCGCAGCGTGGCCGGATCCTTCATCGTGAGGTCGGGCTTGAGGAGCTCGGCGGAGGGCAGGTTGGCGGCGCCCGGCATATGGCCGGCGGGCAGGTCCTTGCGCGGCTCCGGCGTGGTGCCGGCGAAACGGCCGCGGGCGCGGGCATCGAGCAGCAGCTCGCCGCCGCCGCCCTGGCGCACGATGCGCTTGACGTCGCCGATGCCGCGCAGCTTGGTCGGCTGGAAATCCGGGATGAAGGTCGCGGCGGCGCGCGGCTTGGCCTCCCCGGTCTCCACGGGCCGGCCCTCGCGCTGCCATTTCGGCAGGCCGCCATCCAGGACCGCCGCCTGCTCATGCCCGAACAGCCGCATCATCCACCAGCCGCGCGCCGAGGCGCGCAGCCCGTGCTGGTCGTAGAAGACGATGCGGGAGGCGTTGGAGACACCGAGGGCCCCCACCAGGCGGGCGAAGCGCGCCGGGGTCGGGAGCATATGCGGCAGGTCGGTCTCGGGGTCGGCGATCTCGTCGATATCGAACAGCAGCGCGCCCGGGATGTGCGCGGCGCGGAAGCCGTCATGCTTGTTGCCGGGCTCGCCGGGCAGGTAGGTGGAGCAATCGAAGACAAGGAGGTCTGGCTTGCCCAGCTCCGCCGCCAGCCACTCGGTCGAGACCAGGTTGTCCATCGCCCTCACTCCCATGCCAGCCTGAGGTGGTCTTCCGTCCTGCGGGCCGGAGCGGGGTGGGTCGAGCATCCCTCGCCCATCCCGCTCCGGCTCATTGTTATGCCGCGCGATTCACGGTTGCGGCCGATTCGGCCTCAACCGATCACGCTCTGGGCGCCCGGCGATGCCGCGCCATCAGCGATCACGAGATAGACGCGGCGGTTCTGCTTGCCCTTGTTCTCGAGCTTGGTGACCTCGACGCGGCCGATCTCCGCCGTGCGGCGCACATGGGTGCCGCCGCAGGGCTGGAGGTCCACCGGCGCCGCCGCGTCGCCGATGCGCACCAGCCGGATGCGACCGGCGCCGCGCGGCGGCTGGACGGAGAGGGTGCGGACCAGGCCGGGATTGGCGTCCAGCTCCGCCTCGCTGATCCACTGCTCCCCCACCGCATGGTCGGCGACGATCAGGGCGTTCAGCGCCTCGGTCAGCGCCTCCTTGGCCGGCGGGGTGGCGAGGTCGAAATCGAGCCGCGAGCGTTCCGCACCGATCTGCCCGCCGGTCACGCCGGCGCCGGGGATCAGGCTGCACAGCAGGTGCAGGGCGGTGTGCATGCGCATATGGCGGTGGCGAAGCGGCCAGTCGATCGCGGCCGTCACCTCGGCGCCCACCGGCGGCAGCGTCGCGCCCTCGGCCGGCAGGTGCAGCACCGTGTCCTCCGGCCCCTTCACCGCCTTCAGGATCGGCAACTCCCCATCCGCCCAGCGCAGCACCCCGGCATCGCCGGGCTGGCCGCCGGCCTGGGCGTAGAAGGGGCTGCGGTCCAGCACCACGCCCTCCGGCCCGGCGGCCAGGACAATCGCCCGCGCCTCCTGCAGATAGGCGTCCTCACGGAAGAGCAGATCGGTCGACATGGGACTTCATCCCCCGCTCCGCGCCGGGTGGCAAGCCCGCTCGCGCGGCCGGCCGACACCTCAGCGCCAGGCGGCCCGCAGCCTCTCCCGGTGATGCCTGAGCCACCAGAGGCAGGCGGCCGCCGTGACATTCTGGATGCGGTTGGCATCCAGCAGGGCGAAGGCGTCCGCCGCCGGGAGAATGCGGAGCCGGATATCCTCCCCCTCCTGCGCCAGCCCATGGGTGGCGGGGCCGGATTCGGGCAGCGTCACATGGGCGGCGAAGTAGTGCATGGTCTCGTCGCAGCCGCCCTGCATCAGCATGTATTGCCCGATGCTCTCGAATTGCCGGCCGACCAGCCCGGTCTCCTCCTGCAGCTCCCGGCGGCCGGCGAGTTCCGGGTCCTCCCCCTGCTCCAGCAGTCCGGCCGGGCATTCCGTCATCACCGGCACGAGGCCAGCCGCCAGGGCCGGCAGGCGGAATTGCTCGATCAGCACCACCGCATCCGCCACCGGGTCGTAGGGCAGGATCGCAACGCCGCGGCCGCGCCGCCACAGCTCCCACACCAGCTCGGCGGAGCGGCTGCCGTCGAAGCGCTCATAGGTGAAGCGGACGAGCTGCAGGGCGAAGCGGCCGCTCCAGGCGATCTCGTCCGCCGTCACCTCGAGGCCGGGATAGGGCGGGATGGGCGGTGCCTTGGGCGGTCTCTCGGTCATGCAACGGGTTCCCGGAACAGAAGGGCAGCTTGCGGGATCCGCCGGAGGCGGCGGATGGCCCCAGAAGCGGCATTTTCAATGGCGTTCTTCGGCGCCTGGCTACCACGCCCGCGGGTCACGCGGCAGAGATCCCGGCCTGAGGGGCGGATGGTCACGCCGCGCGCCCGCCTGCTCCGGCCATGGGCCCGGCCGCGCAAGCCATGTTCCCCGCGCCACACCCGGACGATCGCCCCCGCAGCCCCGGATCGCCGCACGATCCGCTAGCCTGACGACCGGCGATTCCACCCTTTCGGATATTGCTCTAGGCTCGCCGCCAACGCCGTCCACGGGATCCCCGCCATTTCCGCCGCCGAGACCCTGACCCCGCAGGCCGCCCGCAGCGCTGCGCGGCGCCGGGCCATCCTCTTCATCCTGGCGGCGGCCGCGCTCTTCTCCCTGGCCGGGGCGCAGGTGAAGGCGCTGCGGGGCGAGATCCCGCTGATCCAGGTGATGTTCTGCCGCAATCTCTTCGCCATCCCGGCGCTGCTGCCGCTGCTCTGGGCAGCGGGCGGGCTGCGCGCGCTGCGGATGCAGCTGCCCTGGCTGCATGCGATGCGCATCACCGCCGGCCTCATCGGCATGGCCGGGCCCTTCTATGGCTATGTGGTGCTGCCCTTCGCCCTGGTCACCGCGCTCGGCTTCACCATGCCGCTCTTCCTCACCCTGCTCTCCGTGCCGCTGCTGGGGGAGAGGGTGGGGCCGCGCCGGGGGCTGGCGGTGCTGGCCGGCTTCGGCGGGGTGCTGCTGGTGGCGCTGCCCGGGAGCGGCGGCGGGGTGGAGCTGACCGGCATCGCCGCCGTCCTGGTGGGGGCGGTGGCCTGGGCGGTTGCCATGATCTCCATCCGCCGCATGGGCGAGGCCGGGGAGGCGAATGCGACCATCGTGCTGTGGTTCGCGCTGGGCTCCGCGCTGGTTTGCGGCGTGCTGAGCCTGCCCGTCTGGGTGGCGCCGCGGCCGGAGCAGTGGGTGCTGCTGGCCGGCACGGGCCTGGTTTCGGCGCTGGCCCAGGTGATCATGACGGAAGCCTACCGCCGCGGCGAGGCCACCCTGCTGGCCCCCTTCGAGTATTCCGCCATCCTCTGGACCACGCTGATGGGCGTGCTGGTCTGGGGCGAACTGCCGGATGGCTGGGATGTCGCCGGCATCGCGGTGCTGGTGGGAAGCGGGCTGTATATCTGGCACCGCGAGGTCGCATTGGGGCTGAAGCGCTGAGACGAAGGCGTCATGCAGCGTGTTCCTGGTGGCCGCATCTGGCAGGCGCGACCGTTGCGGCCCGGAACGGTGACTTTCAAAGGTGACTTTCGGGGTGGTGCATGGCCCTCGATCCTGGCTTTTATTCATTCTGTCGACTGTTCGTTACAAATTTTTGCGATTTTTTAGCTGAGAGACATTTCTTTACTTGAGCATGTGCGCGGTTCGTTCAAGTCTGCGTGTGCTCTCCACCATGGGTGGACGCTTCTCATCCGGTCGAGGCAACGCCATGAATCTTCGCGCCAGCGGCATCGAAGAATCTTCGCGCCAGCGGCATCGAAGCCCTTCGGACTTCCATGGCCAACCCGGCCAGAGCTTGGCAGGGCAACAAGAACTCGGCGCGAGACCGCTTCCTGGCCGGCGGTTACTTTTCGGCGCACCATCAGCCGAAATTCGAACTCTCGCTTGCCGACAGATTCTTCACCGTCGGCTCCTGTTTCGCGCGGGAGATCGAGTACAAGCTCGCACCATTCGGCGTGCCGCTGCTGCTGCGGAACCAGGGGATCGAGCGCCGCTTCTTCGATAGCTGGAAGGATGGCGATGATGCGCCGGGCGCTGACGCGCTCTATGCCGGTGTGTTCAACAAATACACCACCGCCTCCATCGAGCATGATTTGCGCCGGACCATCCTGCGCGAGAGCTACGAGAATGAGGGGCTGATCGAGCTCGACACCGACAAGTGGTTCGACCCCCATGCGAGCGGGCTGAAATTGCTGCCGCTGGAGCAGGCGCTGGCCAACCGGGCGAAGATCGCCGAGGCGATGCAGCTCGTGCGCCAAGCGGATGTCGTGGTGATGACGCTGGGCCAGACCGAAAGCTGGTTGGACACCGCCACCGGCATCGCGATGAACGCGCATCCGGGGCCCGCCGCTCTGCGGAAATTCGGGGATCGCTTCTTCTTCGTTGACCATTCCTACGCGGAGACGATCGCGCAGGTCGATCGGACCATTCAGCTCATCCGCCGGGAGTGCAATCCGGCGATGCGTTTCATCCTCACCGTCTCCCCTGTGCCTTTCAACGCCACCTTCCGACCTCAGGACGTGGTCGTCGGCCATCAATCCACCAAGGCGATGCTGCGCACCGTGGCGGAGGAGTTGTTCCGCAGCTACGATTTCGTCGACTACTTCCCGAGCTACGAGATGGTGATCAACACGCCGCGGGAACTTGCTTGGCTGGACGACCAGCTGCATGTCGCGGGCAAAATGGTGGAACACATCATGCAGCGCTTCTACAGCCTGTACTACCCGCAGGGCGCGGTTCTGGCGGCGCAGTAGCGCATCCCGGCGGCAGTGCGCGCGGGCGGGCCGCACCCGTCCTGCACGCAGGCTCTGGCGCACGGTCCCGTCGGGCCCGCGCCACCCAAAGGGGCGCCGCCGGCAGCAAGACCGCGCAGGCGCGAGGCCAGCGTCAGCAGGCCAGCACAATCTTCCCGAAATGCGCATTGGCCTTCATATGCGCCAGCGCTTCCGGCGCCTCGTCCAGCGAGAACACCCGGTCGATCGGCAGGGACAGCTTCCCCGCCTCCACCGCCTCCCACAGATCCGCGCGCATGCGGCGATTGATCTCCCGCACCTCCTCCAGGCTGCGGGTGCGGAAGGTGACGCCGATATAGCGGATGCGCCGCAGCGCATGCAGGTCGAAGTCGAATTCCGCCCGGGCGCCGCCCAGCCGCCCGACATTCACGATGCGGCCGAGGATGGCGCAGGCCCGCAGATTGCCGTTCGCCAGCTTGCCGGAGACCTGGTCGACGATCACCTCCACGCCGCGGCCATCGGTCGCGGCCAGCACCTGCTCCGGCCAATCCGCCGCGCCGGTGTCGATCGCCAGGTCGCAGCCGAACTCGGCCAGCCGCGCCCGGCGCTCCGGGTTGGTGGAGCTGCCGAGCACCTTGACCGCGCCCATCAGCTTGGCGATCTGCATCCCCATCAGCCCGACGCCGGAGGAGGCGCCCTGGATCAGGATGGCCTCGCCCTTTTGCAGCCCGCCATTGGTCACCACCGCGTCATGCATGGTCTGCAGCGCGACGGGCAGCGTCGCCGCCTGTTCCCAGGACATGTTGGCCTGGGGCAGGGGGGAGACGCGGCCCCAATCCGCCACGGCATATTCGGCATAGCCGCCTGCGCCGCTGGCCATGACGCGCTGGCCGATGGCGAGGCCGGGTGGCACCTCGGCGCCGAGCGCCACGACCTCCCCGGCGAATTCCAGCCCCGGGATGGTGCCGGGCCCGCCGATGCGGCCATGCGCCTGGCCGGCGGCGACGCCGAGATCGGCGCGGTTCAACCCGGCGGCGCGGACCCGCACCAGCACCTCATTCGGCTTCGGCGTGGGCTCCGGCGCTTCCTGCACCTTGAGCCCCTCGGTCGTGACGACAGCGGCCTTCATGGCGATTCCCCTCCCCTGGCAGGGCAGGGATAGGCCGTCACAGCCGCTTCGTGAACCAGAAGTGGGTGGCGCCCGGCGGCATGTCGGCCAGCCGCGCCACCTCCTCATAGCCCTGGCGGCGGTAAAAGCCCGGCGCCTGGAAGGAGATGGTGTGCAGATGGACGCCGACGCAGCCCTCCCGCCGCGCCAGCGCCTCGGCCTCCGCCAACAGAAGCGCACCGAGTCCCTGGCCGCGCATCGCCTCCGCGACCCAGAGCCAGTCCACATAGAGCCAGCCCCAGCCGAGCGCGCATTTCGCGCCGCCGGTCACCTCGCCCGCCGCGTCCCGCGCCACCACCCAGCGCTCGCCGCGCGGCACCCGGCGGCCATGGGCGGCGAGGTTGGCGGCGGCAAGGCCGTCCCGCACCGCCGCGCGGGCCGCCGGATCGGGGCTTTCCTCCACGGTGATGCGGGGCGCGTCGGTCATAGCTTCTTTCTGAACCAGATGCGGGCATGGCCGGGCGGCATGCCGTTCAGCCGGCCGAATTCCTCATAGCCGGCGCGCCGCCAGAAGCCGGGGGCCTGGAAGTCGAAGGTGTCCGTGTAGGCGTCCGTGCAGTCGCGGCGGCGGGCGATCGCCTCCGCCCGCGCCAGCAGCGCGGCGCCGAGTCCCTTGCCCCGCTGCTCCGGCGCCAGCCAGAGCCAGTCGATGAAGAGCCAATTCCAGTAGGTCAGGCCGAGCAGCCCGCCCCGCACCTCGCCGGCCTGGTCCCGCGCCAGCAGGGTGACCGGCTCCCGGTCGTAGGGCCCGCCCATCTCCTGGTTAAAGGCGTGCAGCCCGCGCTGGATGGCGGCTACCGCCTCCAGCTCCGGGTACTCGTCCTCGCTGATCTCGATGCCGTCCTCGCTCATGTCGGCAGCAAAGCGCAGCCTCCTTGCCAGCCTGTCAACCGCGCCGCCGCGCCGGGGCGTTGGGCGCGGCGGTGGGGCCCCGGCTGCGCCGGGCCTGGCGGCGGCGCACCGGCCACCGCGGCGGCCTGCCGCGCCCGTCCCGAAGGGGCCTGCAGCATTCCCAGGCCAGGCGGAGGCGCCCGGCGACTCGGAAGCTGCGGCGACGCGAAAGGCCCGCACGGTCCCACGCAGGCACGGTCAGCGCGAGCGGCCGCCGCGTGGATGGGGTCGCCAGGACGCAGGAGGCGCGGCCTCAAGGCCATCGCCCCTCGCCGCGCCTCAGCGCACCAGCCTGGCGATCTCTCCCGCCAGCGCCCTGATCTCCGCCGCCGCCGGGCTTTTCGGCGCCGCCTCCGTCACGCCCAGCCCATCGAGGAAGGCGGTGGCGAATTGCACCCGGTTGCCCAGGGTCTGGGCCATCAGTGTCACGCCCTTCTCCACCAGCGCGGCGGCGATGCTGTCCTTCAGCCTGCCCTGCGGCGGCACCCGGTTCAGCACCGCGGCGACGTAGCGCCCCTCCGCCGCCGCCAGCTTCAGCGTCGCGTCGCTCGCCCAGAAATCCGCCGGCGAGGGCTGCATGGGCAGCAGCACCAGATCGGCGGCGCGGATCGAGAGCCGGGTATCCGTCTCGGCATGGGGCGGGGTGTCGACGATGACGAAATCCGTCTCCCGCCGCAGCCGGTCCAGCGCGCCGGGGGTGCGCCAGCCGGAGGGGCTGTCGAAGCTCAGCCTCGCCGCCTTCTCCCCCTGCTTCTGCCGCGCCATGTGCCAGTGGCCGAGCGAGGCCTGCGGGTCGGTGTCCAGCAGCGCGACCCTGTGGCCAGCCTGCGCCAGAGCGACGGCGAGGTTCGCGGCGAGGGTGGATTTCCCCGCCCCGCCCTTCTGCTGCGCCACCGTCACCACGAAGGCCATGCGCGCGACTCCGATGCCCGCCGCGCAGGCTACAGGAAAATGCCGCTTCGGGCCGAAGGGTCACTCCGGCCGGGCGGGCTCGCCGGAGGGGGCGGTGGACGTGGCGCTGGACGGCGCGTTGCCGGAGACGCCGACATCCGGCGTGCCCGCGGGCACCGGGTTCATCGCCGCGGGCGGCGGGGTGGAGGAAGCGGCGGGCGGCAGGCGCGCGCTGCTGCCCGTGGCGCTGTCCGGGTTCATGGCGGCGCGCCACTCGGCGGTGGTGGCCGGCGGCGGCGGGCTGGGCGGTTCGGTGGTCCAGCGGTGCAGGAAGAGGCCCAGCACCGTGGCGATCAGCATGGGCGGGATCACCGTGGCAAGGCTGAGGCGGGGCATGGTGCGGCTCCGGCAGTGATCTGCGCATGAAGCGCATGGCGGCGGCGCGGGTTCGCGGCGCCCGGCCGAGGGATCGCGCGCCGGAGAGGAGAGGGGCGCGATCCTCCCGAAGCGCAGCGCGGCCGCCGCCAGGCGGTGCCATTGGCGACGCGCCGGCGCCGTCCCTCCTGGCCCCGGCTTCTGGCGCGTCCCCTGGCCGGACCTCCTGCCGCGCCCCTTGGCCCGAACGCCTGCCTCATCCCCCGGGGGCTCGACCCTCCTGCCCATCCCGCCGTCGTCCCCGCCCGGAATTGCTGCCGGCCATGCGGCGCCCCTATCCTCGCCGCCATGGCGCTTGAACTCCTCACCCCGGCCGAGATGGCGCGTGCCGATGCCCTGGCGATCGCCGGCGGCATCCCCGGCCCGCGCCTGATGGAGGCCGCGGGCCGCGCCGTGGCCGAGGTCGCGCGCCGCCGCTTCCGGCCGGTGCGCACCCTGGTGCTGGCCGGCCCCGGCAACAATGGCGGCGATGGCTATGTTGCGGCGCGCTGGCTGGAGCAGGCGGGCTGGCCCGTCGCGGTCGCCGCCCTGGCGCCGCCGCGGCCGGGCAGCGACGCCGCCTGGGCCGCCGGCACCTGGCGCGGCCCCATGGCGCCCTTCGCCCCGGAGGAGGCCGCCCGCGCCGGCCTCGTCATCGATGCCGTCTTCGGCGCCGGCCTTGCCCGGCCGCTGGAGGAGAGGGTGGCCGAAATGCTGCGGGCGGCGGGCGGTCCCATTCTCGCCGTCGATGTCCCCTCCGGCCTCGACGGCGCCACCGGCCAGCCGCTCGGCTTCGCGCCGCAGGCGGCGCTGACCGTCACCTTCTTCCGCCTGAAGCCCGGCCATCTGCTGCTGCCCGGACGCCTGCTCTGCGGCGAGACGCGGCTCGCCGATATCGGCCTGCCCGCCAGCGTGCTGCCCGGCACCGGCGCCCGTGCCTGGCGCAACGGCCCCGGCCTCTGGCGCCTGCCGGCGCCGGGTGCCGCCGGCCACAAATACAGCCGCGGCCATGTCACCATCCTCGGCGGGTCCGGCATGACCGGGGCGGCGCGGCTGGCGGCCGGGGCGGCACATCGGGCGGGGGCGGGGCTCGTCAGCATCGCCGCGCCGGATGCCGCCAGCGCCGCCGCCTACCGCGCCGGGGCGCCGGAGACGATGGTGACGGAAGCCCCGCCCGAGGAGCTGCTCGGCGATCCGCGCCGGCAGGTCTGGCTGCTCGGCCCCGGCCTGCCCCCCACGGAGGCGACCCGCGCCCGGCTGCGCCAGGCGATCGGGGTCGGGCGGCAGGTGGTGGCGGATGCCGGCGCCATCACCGCCTGCGCCGGGGCGCCGCAAGCGCTGCGCGGCGCCGCCGTGCTCACCCCGCATGCCGGCGAATATGCCGCGGTCTTCGGTCCGCCCGGCGAGGACAAGCCCGCCGCCGCCCGGGCCGCCGCGGCGGCGACCGGCGCGGTGGTGCTGCTGAAGGGCGCCGATACCTGCATCGCGGCGCCGGATGGCCGCCTCGTCATCAACGACCATGCGCCGCCGACGCTGGCCACCGGCGGCAGCGGCGACGTGCTGGCCGGGATCATCGCCGCCCTGCTGGGCCAGGGGATGCCGCCCTTCGAGGCCGCTGCCGCCGCCGCCTGGCTGCAAGGGGAGGCGGCGTACCGAAACGGGCCCGGGCTGATCGCCTCCGATCTGATCACCTCTTTGCCGGCTGCCATGGAATTCACCTTTCGCGCGTGATGCCCCCCTTGCCATCGCGCTAGATTTCTTAATGTTTCACATGCTCGGCTGGCGCCCGAGCCATGGGGGAGTGCGATCGCGATGTCGGAAGTTCTGGAAGCCCCTGGCCTGTTCGACCGGGCGCTGCGGCGCGTCACCAGCCTGTGGCGGGACATGGCCGACCGGGTGGTGGGCGCCGAGGATATGGGGGTGGAGGCGCAGATGCGCGCCTGCCTCGCCGGCCGCGGCGGCGAGGTCTCCGCCCGCAACCGCGCCGCCCGCCTGGCGCAGAGCTACCTGACCCTGGATGCCGGCGGGCGGCAGGACTTCCTGCGCTGCCTCGCCCGCTTCGATTCCGACGATTCGGCGCTGGAGGCCGCCATGGCCGCGCTCGGCAAGGCGGAGACGACGGCCGCCCGCGCTGCCGCCAAGGCGAAGTTGCGGCGGGTGCTGGAGACGCCGCGGGTGAAGCTGC
Source organism: Siccirubricoccus soli (assembly GCF_024178315.1). Taxonomy (GTDB): domain Bacteria; phylum Pseudomonadota; class Alphaproteobacteria; order Acetobacterales; family Acetobacteraceae; genus Siccirubricoccus; species Siccirubricoccus soli. The sequence continues at coordinate 18,977 of NZ_JAMZIK010000146.1, forward strand.
TGACGCAATTCACCACCATCCCGGATGGGGTGAAATTCCTGGTCGATCTTCGCGCCGAGCTGCTGCGCCTGATGGATGAGGACCCGCTGCTCCAGGCGCTGGAGACCGACCTGAGGGGGCTGCTGGCGAGCTGGTTCGATGTCGGCTTCCTCGAGCTGCGGCGGATCGACTGGAACTCCCCCGCCGCGCTGCTCGAGAAGCTGGTGGATTACGAGGCGGTGCACCGCATCCGCACCTGGCGGGACCTGAAGAACCGGCTGGACAGCGACCGCCGCTGCTATGCCTTCTTCCATCCGCGCATGCCGGCCGAGCCGCTGATCTTCGTCGAGGTGGCACTGGTGAAGGGGCTGGCGGAGAGCGTGCAGCGCCTGCTGGACCCGAAGGCCCCGGTGCTGGCGGTGACGGAGGCCGACACCGCCATCTTCTACTCCATCAACAACTGCCAGCGCGGGCTGGATGGCATCAGCTTCGGCAATTTCCTCATCAAGCGGGTGGTCTCGCTGCTCGGGACGGAGCTGCCGAACATCCGGCAATTCGCCACCCTCTCCCCCATCCCCGGCTTCAGCCGCTGGCTGCAGGGGCGGCTGGCGGCGGAGGGCGAGGCGCTGCCGCTGAGCGAGGAGGAGATCAAGGCGCTGCGCGAGGCCGCGCCGCCGCTCACCGCCCTGCCGGCCCCGGCGGAGGGCGGCGCCGCCACCGCGCCCGCGCTGGTGGAAACCCCCGCCCAGACCCTGGCCCGCATCCTCGCCCGGCGGAGCTGGCTGCGGGAGGAGGCGGTGGCCAAGGCGCTGGAGCCGGTGCTGCTGCGGCTCTGCGCGCACTACCTCATGGCCGAGGCCTCGCCGCGCCACCCGAAGCGGGCGCGCGACCCGGTGGCGCATTTCCACCTCTCCAACGGCGCGCGGGTGGAGCGGCTGAACTGGCGCGGCGACACCTCCGACAAGGGGCTGAAGGAGAGCGCCGGGCTGATGGTGAACTACCTCTACGACCCCGCGAAGATCGAGGAGTACCACGAGGCCTATGTCGGCGAGGGCAAGCGCGCCGCCGCCAATGCTATCAAGCGCCTGGCCAGGGGCTGAGCGCGGCCCGGGACGGGCGCGTCGCCGCCTCCGGGCAGGGTGGGGCGCTGGCCGCTGGAGCCGGAGTGCCTAGAGCATGCTGCGTTCGCTGGCGCTCCCGCAGCATGCTCTAGGCCGGTGTTTTGCGAGCATCTTCACGCGTTCAGATGATCCCATCTGAACGCGGTCTGCTCTAGGCTTCGCTTCCCCGGTTCGGCTCCAGGCTGATTGTCTGGTTGCTTGCTCCGGGGGCAACCGCACCCGGCGCGGTGGGCGGCCCGCCCGCCGCGCCCCAGCCGACCTCCCCGGCGTCCTGCGGTGCCTTGGCCGGCCGGCGCATCCAATGGGCGCGGGTCTTGTACTCGGCGAGGCAGTGCATCGCGACCTGCCGCAGCGCCGTCAGGTGGTCATGCACCAGCAGCCCCGGCGGCACCTCGCCCCGCTCGGCCACCGCCCCCGCCACCACCCGGGTCAGCAGGCCGGGGCCGCTCTGCAGCCAGACCATGTCGGCATCGCCGCGGTGGATCGCCTGCACCGCCTGGCGCAGCGCCTCCTGCATCAGCGCATGGCCAGGCACCGCGCCGATCAGGTTGTTGCCGATGGAGCCCAGATCCTCCTGGTACAGCACCAGCGTGGCGCCGGGCGGGGCAAGCGCCCCGAGGCTCCCGAACAGCCGGTCATCCGCATCCGCCCACCAGCCGCCCTCCGTGGCCAGCACGGCCAGGCGGAGCAGGTCGGCCCGGTGGGTCGGCGTCCGCGCCCGGCGCCAGGCGGCCTGCACCGCGGGGGGCTGGGTCGCCGCCATCCAGGCCGAGGCGGCGGCATCGTCGAAGCGGCGCGCGGCCAGGCCCGGACGTGCCCAGCTCGCCATCATCGCCCTGAGGTCGGCGGGCGGCTCCGCCGTGTTCCAGTACTGCGCCAGCCGGGCGGGCAGGGGGGGCGCGGCCGGGTCCGGGCGGAAGGCGAAGCCCCCTGCCTGGCGCAGCGCCACCGCCAGGGCATGGGCGGCGCCGAAATGCTCCGGCATCTCCCGCACCAGCGCACCGAGCGGGGCGAGCCGGGCCGCGGCCGGCAGGGCGGCCAGGGCGTGCAGCCGCGCCAGCAGTTCCGGCTCCAGCGCCAGCTCGTCCAGCAACTGGCCATGGAAGGTCCGGGAGAGGCGGGGCGTGCGGCCCTGCAGCCGGGTTGCCGCCGCCTCGATGCGCAACACGGCCGCCACCGCCTCCCGCGCCCCTGCGGCGTCGCTGCGGGCGAGGCGTAGCATGGCGAGGCGGCTGCGCGGCCAGGGATCGTCCGGGGCGAGGTCGGCCGCCTCCGCCAGCAGCGGCTCCGCCGCCTCCAGCCGCCAATGGTCGGCGGCCACCAGGCCGCGCAGATGCAGCCTGCGGGCGCGGGCGGCGAGGCCCGGCGCCGGGGGTGGCGCCGCCAACAGCGCCTCCGCCGCCGCGGCGTCGCCCGCCTCATGCTCCAGCACCACCCGCTCGAACCAGAGTGGAAAGCGGTCGGCGGGGCTCGCCCGGGCAGCGGCCAGGGCCTCCGGCACCGCCCCGCTGCGGCGGAGCAACTCCAGCCGCTTGGCCGGCAGCTCCGGCACGCCGGGCAGCGCCGCCGCGCCCTGTTCCAGCAGCGCCAGCGCGGCCTCCAGCCGGCCCTGCTCGGCATGGATCTCGGCGGCGCCGAGGAAGCACCAGGGGCCGGGATGGCCGGTGGCGATGCCGGCCTCGAAGCAGGCGCGGGCGGCGTCCAGCGCTCCGGCCATGCGGTGCAGCGCGGCCAGGTGCTCCAGCGCCGGCACCCAATGCGGATCGAGGGCGAGGGCCTGGTCCAGCAGGGCACGGGCGGCCCGGGGCTGGCCCAGCGCCCGCTCCGCCGCCGCCGCCTCCACCAACAGCGCCGGATCCTCGGGGCCCAGCGCGGCGGCGGTGGCGAAGGCCTCCCGCGCCGCCGCATGGTCGCCGAGGGCCCGCGCCGCATGGCCCAGCGCCAGCCGCAGGCCGGGTTCCGCCGGCGCCGCTTCCACCGCGCGCTGCGCCTCGGCCAGCGCCTCCGCCGCCCGTCCTGCCTCGGCCAGCGCCGCCACCTGGCCCAGCCGGGCCTGCAGCGAGGCCGGATCGAGGGCGAGGGCGGCGCGGAAATGCCGCAGCGCCGCCTCCGGCTCGCCCAGCGCCCGCGCCGCCTCGGCCAGCGGCAGCAGGGCCCAGAGCGCCCGGGGCTGCGCCGCCGCCACCGCGGCGAAGAGCGGCCGTGCCGTGCCGGGCTCGCCCAGCGCCATGGCGGCATGGCCGAGGCCCATCATGGCCCCTTGATGGTCCGGCCACCGCGCCAGCACGGCGCGGAACCCCGCCGCCGCCGCCGCCGCCTCGCCGGCCGCCAGATGCAGCTCCGCCATGCCGAGCAGCCCGGCCGGATCCTCCGGCGCCTCCGCGCGCAACTGGGCGAAGAGCGTGCCGGCCTCCGCCGCGTCGCCCTGCAGGCGGCGGCATTCGGCCAGGCCCGCCAGCCCGGCCGGGTGGTCCGGGCGCAGGCGCAGCACGGCGCGATAGGCCGGCTCCGCCTCGGGAAGCCGGCCGAGCTGGCGCAGCGTGTCGGCGCAGGCGAGGGCGGCCCACTCCGCCTCCGGCGCCGCCTCGAGCGCCGCGGAGAAATGCGGCAGTGCCGCTGCCGGGTCGCCGCCGCCGCGCAGCGCATGGCCGAGCTCCATATGCGCCGCGACATGGCCGGGGCAGAGCGCCAGCAGGCCGCGCCAGAGCAGCGGCCGCTCC
>NZ_JAMZIK010000147.1 GCF_024178315.1 Siccirubricoccus soli
CGCGGCCGCGGCGGGGCGCCGGGGAGGGCGGAACAGCCCGGTCTTGCCGACGAAGGCCGCGCCGGCGGCGCGCACCACATTCACCAGCGAGCGCAGGGGCCGGTCCTGCTCATGGTCCATGGCCCCGACCCAGGCATCGGCGCGGCTGAAGACCAGCCGCACGATGGCGCCGTGCTCCTCGAGCGTGGCCGGGGAGAAGCTGAGCGAGACGTCGTGCTCGACGGCGCGCAGCACCGTCGCCGGCACCTCCACCTTGCCATCGCCCAGCACGAACTGCGCGCGCACCTCGCCGAGCGGCGGGACAGCGTCATCCTCCAGCACGAGGGCGGCGCCGCCGAGGGAGAGGTTGCGGGTCATCCCCCCCACCACCGTGCCGTCAGCGGTGACAAGCTCGACAGGGACCTCGGCCTGCGAGCGCGCGCTGGCGCGGATCTGCCGCCGTTCCCGCCCCACCGCCACGCCGGCGATGACCGGCACCAGGCACATGGCGGCCCACAGGCCGTTCAGCAGATAGGCCTGGAATTCCAGGCTGTCCGAGGGATGGAGGAAGAGGCCGCGGATGCCGAACCCGACGCCGGTCAGCAGCAGCACGGTGAGGACCATGTTCGGCCAGACGGCGCGCAGATCGTAATAGCCTTCCGGCAGCAGGCCGCCCTTGTCTGTCACGTTGAACTTGCCCTTGGCCGGGTTGAGCAGCGTCACGAAGGTGAGGGGCAGCAGGTAGAAGACCATCACCGTCTCGTAGATCTCGCTCCAGAAGGAATGGCGGACGCGGCCGGAGAGGCGGCTGCCGGTGCCGACGGCATGGACCACGTGCGAGCCGGCATAGGCCGCGATGGCCAGCGGCGAGGCGGCGATAACGTTCTGCCCGAGCAGCAGGAAGGCCAGCGGCGAGGTGAGGAAGACCAGCCGTGGAATGGCGAAGAGGTAGTAGAAGGTGGCGCTGAAGTAGCAGAGCCGCTGGCCGAGCCGGAGGCCCGAGGCGAAGAGCGGGTTCTCCACCCGGAAGATCTGGATCATCCCGCGCGCCCAGCGCATGCGCTGGCCGATATGGATCAGCAGGCGTTCGGTGGCGAGGCCGGAGGCCAGCGGCACCCGCAGATAGGCGGTGCGCCAGCCGCGCCGCTGCATCTTCAGCGAGCAGTGGCAATCCTCCGTCACCGTCTGGTGCGGCACGCCGCCGACCTCCTCCAGCGCTTCCCGCCGGATGACGGCGCAGGAGCCGCAGAAGAAGGCGGCGTCCCACAGGTCGTTCCCCGGCTGCACCATGCCGTAGAACATCTGCCCCTCGTTGGGCACGTCGCGGCCGGCGGTCAGGTTCCGCTCGAAGGGGTCGGGCGAATAGAAATGATGCGGCGTCTGCACCATGGCGAGCCGGCTGTCGCGGATCAGCCAGCCGAGGGTGAGCTGCAGGAAGGCCCGCGTCGCGACGTGGTCGCAATCGAAGATCGCGATGAAGGGCGCCTTGGTGTGCTTCAGCGCGTGGTTGATGTTGCCCGCCTTGGCGCCCTTGTTGTCGCCGCGGATGATGTAGCCGCAGCCGGATTCCTCGGCGAAGCGGCGGAATTCCGGCCGCCTGCCGTCATCCAGGATCCAGACCTTCAGCTTCTCGGCCGGCCAGTCCATCGCCAGCGCCGCCAGCACGGTGGGGCGCACCACGTCCAGGCTTTCATTATAGGAGGGGATGTAAACATCCACCTCCGGCCAGCTCTCCACGTCGCGCGGCATCGGCACCGGCTTGCGGTTCAGCGGCCAGAGCGTCTGGAAATAGCCGAGGAACATGGCGATACCGGCATAGATCTCGGCCAGCACCAGCCCGTACATGAAGAAGGCCTGCCAGGGCGTGTCGGGCGTGATCGTCTCGGTCAGCCGCCAGTGCAGGTAGCGCGCGGTGACGCAGAGCGACAGCACGGCGAGGAAGGCGGAGGCCGCGCGCCCCTCGAACCGGTTAGCGACGAGAAACAGCAGGAAGCAGCCCAGCGCGAAGACGAGCTGGTCCTCCGCAGCGAGCGGGACGAAGAGGATGGCGGGCAGCAGAGCCAGCCCCAGCAGCGCCGCCCCGACGGTGACCGGCAGCGAGATCAGCCAGGGCAGGCGGCGGGTCGCGCGGCGCGCCAGAAGACGCAGGCTCAACGGCCGACCCCGGCCAGCATGCCCTGCGCGCCGTTGGCGGCGGGAAGGGCGGCGTCCAGCGCCGCGACGATCTCGGCAAGGTCGCAGGCGGCCCGGGACCGTGGCGCGTGGTCGGCCAGCAGGGCTTCGCAAGCCAGCGCCTCCGCCACCGCCTCGTCATGCGCGACGAGGCCGAGCAGGCGGGGGCCGAGATGCCGCATCAGCGCCGCCGTCACCGAGGCGGAGAGGCGCCGGCCCTGATCCACCTGGTTCAGCACGAAGCGCATCTTCGAGGCGAAGATGGTGCCCATGGTGCCGCGGCCGAAGAAGCGGCCGGATTCGATCTCCGGCAGCGTGGCCACGCTGCCGCCATCGGCCAGCAGCGGCACCAGGATGATGTCGGCCAGCGGCAGCACCGCGAACAACGCACGGGAGACGCCGGGGGCGGTGTCCACCACGACCGTCAGCCCCGGGTCCGCGGCCGCCTCGCGCAGCGGCGCGGCCAGCCTTTCAGGATCCGCCTCGATGGCCCGCGTCAGGGAGAGGCGCGCCGTCGCGTCCAGCGCGCCGTAGGGCAGCAGGCTCACGCCGCAGGCGGTGCGGCGCAGCTCCGCGCGCCAATCGACCTGCCGCTCCATCCCGGCCGCGAAGCCGGCCTCCTCGGCCAGGGGCAGGCCGAAATGCAGGCGCAGCGCATTCTGCGGGTCGAGGTCCACCGCCAGCACCCGGCGCCCGGCCCGCTGCAGGCCGTGGGCGATGTTGGCCGCCAGCATCGTCTTGCCGACGCCGCCTTTCGGCGAGCACACGCAGATCAGCGCCATGACGGAGCTCCGCCGTTGGACAGGGCCGCATCGAGCAGCGGAAAGCGCGTCCGCGCCGCGGCCGGGGCACCGGGGGTGGCGGCGGGCGCGGCGGGGGGCGGCGGCGGTGCCTCGCCGAGGGCATGGGCCAGCAGGCTGAAGCCGGCAGGCTGCGCGGCGGCGGGAGGCGCGGGAGGTGCCGGAGGCCAGGGCGAGGTGGGGGGTGAGGGAGAGGCGGGAGGCAAAAGGCTAGTGGGCGGCGAGACGGCCGGGGAGGGCGAGGCAAACACGGGCGGCGGCTGCGGCGCGGCGTCCGGCAGCGACTCGGCCACCGGATGTGCGGCCGGCGTGGGTCGCGCCGGCGCCGTCGGGCCGCCGAGGCCGGCGATGACGCGCAGCACGGGCGCGCTGTCTCCCTGGGCGGGCGAAAGGGTCAGGACGGTCGCACCGGCCGGCGGGGCGTCTTCGGTTGGCGAGGAGCCGGGGGGCGCACGCCGCACCGGCGGGTTGTGGAAGCTGCGATAGGGCAGGCGCCCAAGCCCCGCGAGCTGCGCCAGGCGGCCGATATCCGGGTCGCTTGCAGTCACCACCAACTCCGTCCTGCCCTGCACCCGAGGTGAAGATCACCAATCGGCCTCTCCGATTGCTAGAAAATCCTGCGACTTCTCACCACCAAAAAATAGTTCACGTCGCTCAGGCCGCTACCGACACGAGCATTTTCAGTGCCGCAGAGTAGTAATCATCGGCGGTTTCGATCCGGACTTGCGCCGGCCTCTGCCGGCCAGCCGCCGCATCCGCCACGAAGGCCGCAATGGCGCGCACCCCGCCCGAGGCGGGGTAGTCCGCCAGCGCATTGGTGGTGAGGTCCGTCCAGGCCGGCGGGGCGGGATGCGCCGGGTCCGTCCAGAATTGCAGCGCCGCCAGCACCGCCGGTTCCCTGGCCTGCCCGGCCCAGGCCAGCAGCAGCGGCACGCGCACCGCATCGAAGGAGAAGCGCGGCGGCCAGCCCTCCGCCGGGGCCAAGCGGCTTTCGGGCTGCGCGATGGCGAGCCAGTCCGGCGGCAGCCCCCACCGTCCGAAGCGGGCCTGCCGCAGCAGGGCCAGCCCGTCGCTGCGGAGCTGCCGCCAGCGCGGATCCGGCAGCACGCGCTCGAGCGCCGCGAAGGCCGGGAAGACGAGGTAGGAGGGGTTGAGGACCAGCCGGCGCCCGTCCTCGAAGCCGACCAGGCCGGGGAGCAGCCAGAGCTGGCCCTGCACGCTGCGGGTCAGCAGGCGCAGGATGTCCCGCCCGATCGCCGCCGCTGCCGCCGTCAGGGCCGGGTCCGCCCAGGCCTCGCCGGCGCGCGCCAGGGCCCAGGCGATGTAGAGGTCGCCATCCGTGGCGTTGTTCGGGTCGTCCACCGGCGTCGCCGTGCCCGGGCGGAAACGCCAGGCATGCAGGGCGTCGTCCCGGCGCCGGAGGGTGCTGCGGGTCCATTGGTGCAGCTGGCGGAAGGTGGCGCGGTCGTCATAGGCCTGGGCGAGCAGCATGCCCCAGCCCTGCCCCTCGGAATGCGAGACGCCGCCATTGCCGGTATCCACCACCCGGCCATCGGCGGTGACGAAGCGCTCGCGGAACTGCTGCCAGGCGGCCTCCTGCGCAGCGCCGGCTGGCCGGGCCGCGGCCAGGGGCAAGGCGAGCGGCGCGGCGAGGGCCACGCCGAGGGCCGCCGCGCAGCCGCGGCGGCGGAGCAGCAGGCGGGAGAGCGCAGGGAGGGCGCCGGGGCGGGCCCCGGTTGTCTGGCGGTCATTCATGGTCCAACCATACCGTGTAATTCGCCTTGGAGATCTTCGTGTGGCGAAGGTTGCGGCCGCGCCGGCCACGGCATCGCCGTCGCGGCAGAGCCGGCGAGGGGGGCGGGGACGACCGGACCGGCTCCGGCCTCGCACCGATCATGCCGGCGTGCGGCCGGACATGCCTTACCGCCCCCGCTCGTTGCAAGCCCGGTCCCGCGTCCCGCCGGCGGGCAGCCGGAGCCCGTCCAGGAAGACATCCAGCAGGCGCAGCGCGCTCTCCTGCCACCCCGCGCGCTCCTGCACGTAGCAGATGCCGACCAGGGCGCGGAGCAACTCCTCCGGGCCGATATCGGCGCGGATCTCGCCCGCCTCCGCCGCGCGCCGCAGCAGCGCCCCCATCGCCGCCGTCAGCCGTTCCAGCGAATAGGCGACGAGGTCCGATTGCGCCGCCAGCGCCAGCGCCTTCGCCATGCCCTTCTTGGTGGCGACGAATTCGATATTCGCCCGCAGCCAGTGGCGCAGCGCCTCAGCCGGGCCTTCCCGGGCGGCCAGCGCCGCCGCCAGCTCGACAAGCTGGTCCACCTCGCGCCGATACACCGCTTCGTACAGCGCCTCCCGCGTCGGGAAATGTCGGTAGAGCGTGCCGATGCCGACGCCGGCCTCCCGCGCCACCGCCTCCAGGCTCGCCTCCGCCCCGCCCCGGCTGAACACCGATTTGGCCGCCGCCAGCACCCGGTCCCGGTTGCGCACCGCATCGGCGCGGGGCTTCCGGGGCGGCTTCATTCTCTGATCCGTCATCACCTCCGCCCGCTCGCCCCCTTGTAAACGGAGGCAGCCTCCATATTTCCCGCCCCGTGATGCCGGGACGGGGTCGCGCCCCGCGCTGCATCCGCCAGTGAACGCCGTGCCGCCACCGCCGTCCCGCCGCGCCCCGGCCGGGGCGCATCCTTTCGCGCGGGCGGGGCCAACCCACCAGCTTCCATGGAGGCCAGCATGAGCCTGCCCATCACCCTCACCGTCAACGGTGTGCCACAGCGCATCGTGCTGGACGACCCAAGGGTCACGCTGCTCGACCTGTTGCGGGAGCGGCTGGACCTGACCGGCACCAAGAAGGGCTGCGATCGCGGCCAATGCGGCGCCTGCACCATCCTGGTGGATGGCCGCCGGGTGAATTCCTGTCTGGCGCTGGCCATCAGCCATGATGGCGCCGAGATCACCACCATCGAGGGACTCGCCCGGGACGGGGAACTGCATCCGGTCCAGGCCGCCTTCATCGCGCATGACGCCTTCCAGTGCGGCTTCTGCACGCCGGGCCAGATCATGAGCGCCGTCGGCCTCATCGCAGAGGGCCAGGCCGGCACCGACCCCGAGCGGGTGCGCGAGGGCATGAGCGGCAATCTCTGCCGCTGCGCCGCCTATCGCGGCATCACCGAGGCGGTGATCGAGGCGCAGGAGACAATGGGCCAGGCCGGCCGCCAGGAGGCCGCATGAACCGCTTCGACTATGTCCGCCCGGCCAGCATCGCCGAGGCGATCGCCGCCGCCGCAGAGCCGGGCAGCGCCTATCTTGCCTCCGGCACCAACCTGCTGGACCTGATGAAGGGCAATGTGGTGCGGCCGGCGCGGCTGGTGGACCTGAACCACCTGCCGGGGCTCGATGGCATCGAGCTGCTGCCCGATGGCGGCGCGCGGATCGGCGCGCGGGTGAGAAACGCGGACCTCGCCTACCATCCGGAGTTCAGCCGCCGCTTCCCGGCGGTGGCGGAAGCGCTGCTCTCCGGCGCCTCCGCCCAGCTCCGCAACGCCGCCACGGTGGGCGGCAACCTGCTGCAGCGGACGTGCTGCGCCTATTTCTACGACCCCGCCAGCGCCTGCAACAAGCGCGACCCCGGCGCGGGCTGCGATGCCCGCGGCGGCGAGAACCGGCTGCACGCGGTGCTGGGCTGGAGCGAGCGCTGCATCGCCACGCATCCCTCGGATTTCTGCGTGCCGCTGGCCGCGTTCGGTGCGGTGGTGGAGATCGAGGGCCAGTTCGGGCGGCGCGAGGTGCCGCTGGAAGAGTTCCACCTGCTGCCGGGCGAGACGCCGGAGCGCGAGAGCGTGCTGGCGCCGGGCGAGCTGGTGGTGGCGCTGCGCCTGCCGGCCGAGGCGGCCGGCTTCGCCGCCCATGCCCGCTATGTGAAGCTGCGCGAGCGCACCTCCTACGCCTTCGCCGTGGTCTCCGCCGCGGCGGGGCTGCGGCTCGAGAACGGCGTCATCGCCGAGGCGCGGCTGGCGCTCGGCGGCGTCGCGGCGAAGCCCTGGCGCGCCCGCGCCGCGGAAGCCGCGCTGGCCGGCGCGCGCCCCGATGCCGCGAGCTTCCGGCGCGCCGCCGAGGCGGCGCTCGCCGAAGCTGCGCCCTCCGGCGACAACGCCTTCAAGATTGAGCTCGCCCGCCGCGTCGCGGCGCGCGCCCTGTTGCTGGCCGCCGCCGGCACGCCCGAGCGGCTGCCGGCGCTCCCCGCCTCTGCCTTCGCCCCTGTTCCCGGAGCCTCTCTCCATGGCTGAGACCGCAAGCGCCACCCATGTCCGGCACGGCTCCAGCATCGGCCAGCCGCTCACCCGCCGCGACGGCGTGCTGAAGGTGACGGGCCAGGCCCGCTACGCCGCGGACAACCACCCACCCGGGATGCTGCATGCGGCGCTCGCCGTGAGCAGCATCGCCCGCGGCCGCGTCACCGCGCTCGATATCGCCGCCGCCCGGGCGCATCCCGGCGTGGTGGAGGTGATGACCCCGGCGAACCGGCCGCCCCTGGCGCTGGACCCGGACGCCAAGACCGGCCCCTTCGTCTTCCGCATGGAGGTGCTGCAGGATGACCGCGTCCGCTATGCCGGGCAGCCGATCGCCGTGGTGATCGCCGAGACGCTGGAGGCCGCGACCGAAGGCGCCGCCCTGCTGGCGCCGCGCTACGCGGCCGAGCCGGTGGAGGCCGGGCTGGACGCGGCCGATGTCTTCGTCCCCGAGATGGTCGGTCCTGGCGCGCCGGCGAGGGAAGGGTATGGCGATGTGGAGGCTGGGCTCGCCGCGGCGGCGCGGCGGGTCGAGGCGGTCTATGAGACGCCGGCGCAGTACCACAACGCCATGGAGCCGCATGCCGTCGTCGCCGCCTGGGAGGGCGACCGGCTCACCCTGGATACGCCGAGCCAGGGCCTGGCCTGGGCGCAGGACCGGATTGCCGGCCTGTTCGGCCTCCCGCCGGAGAACATCCATATCCGCAGCCCCTTCCTCGGCGGCGGCTTCGGCTCCAAGGGCGTCATCTCGGGACCGCAGGTGCTCGGCATCCTTGCCGCGCGGCTGGTCGGGCGACCGGTGAAGCTGGTCCTGCGGCGGGAGCAGATGTACGGCCCGGTCGGCCATCGCGCGCCGACGCGGCAGCGCCTTCGCATCGGCGCCGGGGAGGATGGCGGGCTGACCGCCCTCGACCACCAGGTGCGCACCGCGACCAGCCGCTTCGACGATTTCATCGAGCCGGCGGGCAGCGTCTCCCACACCCTTTATGCCGCGCCGGCCATCGCCATCGGCTACGATGCGGTGCGGCTGGACACCGGCACGCCGCTCTTCATGCGGGCGCCGGGCGAGGCGAGCGGCAGCATCGCGCTGGAGAGCGCGATCGACGAGATGGCGCTGGCCTGCGGCATGGACCCGCTGGAATTCCGCCTGCGGAACTACGCGGAGGTCGAGCCGATCTCCGGCAAGCCCTTCTCCTCCAAGGCGCTGCGCGACTGCTATGCGCAGGGGGCGGCGCGCTTCGGCTGGGCGGGACGCCCGTTGCAGCCGCGGCAGATGCGGGACGAGAACGGGCTGCTGGTCGGCTGGGGCATGGGCACCGCGACCTTTCCGGCGCTCATGTTCCATGGCCAGGCCAGGGCGGTGCTGCGGCGCGACGGCACTGGCCTCGCCGAGCTCGGCGCGCAGGACATGGGCCAGGGCGCCTGGACGGCGCTTGCCCAGCTCGCCGCCGACAGCATGGGGCTGGAGCTGGACCAGCTCGAATTCCGCGCCGGCGATTCCCGCCTGCCGGATGCCGGCATCGCCGGCGGCTCCGCGCACACCGCGACGGCCGGCGCAGCGCTGCACAATGCCGGCGCGGAGGTGATCGCCAGGCTGGCGGAGCTGGCCATGGCGGATCGGCGCTCGCCCCTCTTCGGCGCCGGCAATGCCGGCGTGGTGGCGCGGGGCGGCAGCTTGCTGCGGCGTGACGACGAAAGCCGGGGCGAGAGCTATGGCGAGATCCTGGCGCGGGCCGGCCTTGAGGAGATCGAGGGGCGCGGCAGCGGCGCCATGGATCCGGCAGTGCAGGAGCATTACGCCACCCATGCGCATGGCGCGGTCTTCGCCGAGGTGAAGGTCGATCCCGAGCTTGGGCAGATCCGCGCGACGCGGCTGGTGGGTGCCTTCGCCGCCGGCCGCATCGTCAATCCGCGGCTGGTGCGGAGCCAGTATTATGGGGGGATGATCTGGGGCGTCTCCTTCGCCCTGCATGAGCAGGCGGTGATGGACAAGCGCACTGGCCGGGTGATGAACGCCAATCTCGGCGAGTACCACGTACCGGTGAATGCCGATGTGCCGTCGCTGGAGGCCATCCTGGTGGATGAGGTGGACCCGCATGTGAACCCGCTCGGCATCAAGGGGGTGGGCGAGATCGGCATCACCGGCACGGCAGGCGCGGTGGCCAATGCGGTGTGGCATGCGACCGGGGTGCGCGTGCGGCGCTTCCCGATCGCCCTGGAGGAGTTGGCGCTGGCCGGCGCGGAATGAGCCGGGCGGGTATGGCGCGCGATGCAGGCCGATTGGAAGGCAATTTATGGTCGGCCGGCGCCCGGGGTGAGGGCCTGGGCGCCGGGCTGTTCGCGTCGCCGTCCCGGGGACGGCGGCTGGAATTGAGGTGGCCGGGAGCCGAGGAGGACCCGGCCAGCCCTCGGAGCTGCGCGCGGAGAGGCTGTGCGCGGCGCCACGCTTCGGGGCCTGTGCAGCACCGGGGCGATGCCGATCCGGCACCTACCGCCGTCGCGGCGCAGGTGGACGGCACCTGCTTCATCGCCCAGAGCCCAACAGCCCCGCGTGGCCATGGCCCGGTAGGAGGGTGGCCGCCTCATGCCGTGACGCACAACCAAGTCGTGGCAAACGGGCAGCGGGCGATCGCCGCGATCTATGTCGTACCGGCAGTGACCGGCACGACTCCCTCCCGCAGCGGGCGGCGTTCCGGCTTGCGGCTCGCAGCGCGCTTGAAGTGGCACCCTGCACGTCTGCCGCTGGGCGCGCCCTGCGCCGCGCCGGCAGCGCCCCTTATTCCGGCGTGATGCCGGTGCGCTGCAGCACCGGCTCCCACCGCCGCCGGTCCGCCTCCAGCGCGGCGCTCAGCTCGGCGCGGCCGAGATAGGCCGGGTCGAAGCCGCGCTCATCAGCAGGTTCCGGAAGGCGGCATTCGCCATGACCTCGCGCGCCGCCTTCTCCAGCGTCGTGACGATTGGCGCCGGCGTCTGCGCCGGCGCGGCGAAGGTGTACCAGAGCTCCGCCGCATAGCCCGGCAGCGCCTCGCCGATCGCCGGCAGCTCCGGCCAGGCACGCGCCCGGGTCGCGGCGGTATTGGCCAGGGCGCGCACCTTGCCCTCGCGGATCAGCGTCTCCACCGCACTGGCCGAGGCGAACATCACTTCCACCTCGCCGGTCAGCAGTCCGGTGACGGAGGGGCCGGTGCCGCGATAGGGGACATGGATGATCTGCGTGCCCGCCAGATCGTCGAATAGCGCCGCCGCCAGGTGCTGGGCGGTGCCGGCGCCCGGCGTGCCGTGGTTCAGCTTGCCCTTGTTGGCCCGGGCGTAGGCGATGAACTGCGCCAGGTTGCGCGCCGGCACTTCGTTGTTGACCACCAGCAGCATCGGCGTGCTGGCGAAGCGCGCGATGTGCACGAAGTCCATCTTCCAGTCGAAGCCGGGGTTGCGGAACAGCAGGTCGCTGATGGCGATGCCATTGCCGGTGAACAGCGTGGTGTAGCCATCCGCCGGCGCTTGCGCGGCCATGGCCTGGCCGATATTCCCGCCGGCGCCGCCGCGGTTCTCGATCACCACGGGCTGGCCCAGCCGGTCCGTCATGGCGCGGGCGACGAGGCGGCCGAGATTGTCGGTGCCGCCGCCCGGGGTGAAGGGCACGATGAGGCGGATCGGCCGCGAGGGGTAGCTCTCGGCATGGGCGGGCGCGGCGAGGCCCAGCCCGGCGGCCAGGGTCAGCAGCCCCCGGCGAGGCAGCTTGAGGTCGGTCACGGGTGGCAAGGTCGGTTCCTCCAAGGGCCCTGGCCGGTGCCAGGTTGGTCTGGTTCAGCCGCGTTTCGCGGTGCGCGGGGCGGTGGCGAGGAGGCCGGCCGCTTCCAGCCGGTCGATTTCCTCCGCCGCGAAGCCGGCGGCCTGCAGCACCGTGCGGTTGTCCGCGCCGAGGTCGTGGCAGGAGTCCTTCACCGCGAGCGGCCGCCGCGCGAAGCGGAAGGGGATGCCCTTGGCCGGGCTGCCATCCGGGCTGCGCAGCACGGCGGTGCCGCGGACGAACTCCTCGGCCGCGGCGAGCGCCACGCCATCCCGCACCGGCGCGCTGCCGCCTGGCCATTCGACGCGCCAGCCGCCTTCGCCATCGGCCACCAGCCGCTCCCCGGGTTCGGCGGGGTCGAGATTGCCGCGGCGCGGCGAGGGCGCACCCGCGGCGGCGGCGATCAGCTCCTCGCCCAGCAGGAAGCTGGTCAGCTCGCGCTGGGAAAGGTCGAGGTGCGCGCCCTGCCCGGTGCGGTCGCGCTCCAGCAGTGCGGCGACGATGGCGCCGGCGGCGAAGAGGCAGACCACCTGGTCCGGGTAGTTCACGTCGCGCCCGGTGATCACCGGCGCCTCGCCGGCGCCGGTCAGCGCCGCCAGCCCGGCGGTCGCCTCGAGCGTCGAGCCGAAGGAGACCATGTCGCGGTCCGGCCCGGTCTCGCCCTGGCTGGAGATGCTGGCGATGACCAGGCGCGGGAAGCGCTGGCGCAGCATGGCCGGATCGAGGCCGAAGGAGGCCATGACGCCGCGGCGGAAATTCTCCACCAGCACGTCCGCCTCTTCCAGCAGGCGCAACAGCACCTCCCGCCCGCGCGGGTCCTTCAGGTCGAGGCAGAGCGACTGCTTGCCCCGATTGGTGAAGGCGAAGAAGGGGGAGCGGTTCCACCAATCGGTGCCGAGGTCGGCGCCCTCCCACTGGCGAAAGGGGTCCGGCGCGCCCGGCCCCTCGACCTTCACCACATCGGCGCCGAGGTCGAGCAGCAGGGTGGAGGAGGCAGCGCCGGCGGTGATCCAGCCGAGATCCACCACGCGGATGCCGGCGAGCGGCAAGGCGGGATCAGACTGCGGCATCTGCCACCTCCCGGACCAGGCGCTGGCCGTCCCAGCCGACCGGCAGTGACGGCGTGCCGTCCGGCGCCAGGAAGCCACGGGCGCGGTACTGCGCGTCCTCCAGCAATTCGACAGGATACTTGACCGGCCCGATCGGCACCCGCCGCGCCTGCGCCGCCGCGGTGATCTCGGCGCGGGTGCGGGCCGCGAACCAGGGCCCGATGATCTCCAGCAGCGCCGCGCGGTTGGCGCCGCGTCCCGGCCCGGTGATGAAGGGCTCCTCCAGCAAGCGCGGATCGCCGATCAGGTCGCGCAGCGGCGGCCAGTCCTTGTCCTGATAGACCAGGGCGACATAGCCGTCCCGCGCCTTCACGGTGAACCAGGTGGCCTTGGCGTTGCCGCGCACCGGCGCGCTGCCGATCACCATCACGCCCGCCGCCACCTTCCAGTTCAGCCAGGCGGTGACGTCGAGCAGCGAGACGTCCACCACCTCCTCCCCGCCCGCCCGCAGCGCGGCGAGCAGGGCGGTGCAGGTGGCAAGCCCGGCGGAATAGGCGACCTGGTGCCCGGCCAGCCGGGAGGGCGGCGCCGGTGGCGCCTCGCCGACGATGCCGAGCAGGCCGGAGAGGGCGGCGAGGCCGAGCTCGCTCATCGGCGGGTCCGGCTCGTCCGGGCCGAAGACCGAGAGGCGGGCCTTCACCGGCACCTCGGCGGCATGCGCCGCCAGCGCCGCGCCATCGCCGATGGCGGCATCGAACCAGCCCGTCGCCGGGCCTGGGCGCTTGCCGGCGTTCAGGAAGCGATGCAGCGCCGAGGCGCCATCCGGCAGCAGCGGCGGCAGGGACGCGAAGGGCTCGCCATCGGCCGGCAGCGGCCTCACCACCTCCGCCCCATAAGCCGCGCAGAGCTTGGCGGCCATGGAGGCGGCCAGGGCATGCGGCCGCTGCGCGCAGAGCGCGCCGAGGTCGAGCACCCGCCGCCCCGCGAGCGGCGCCGGCATGGCCAACCCCATGGTCAGACCCCTTGGCCCGGATTCTTGATGCCGGCGGCGAAGCGGGCGCTGCCCTCCGCCTGGGCGGTGGTCTTCGAGCGGATGGTGAGGTTCACCATCTGGCCGTGGTCCATCGCCTCCTGCCAGTCGGTGATGAAGCCGGGGATGCGGTCCAGCGCCTTCTTGCTCTCGCTCAGCGCCACGGCGTCGAACTTCGAGACCTTCTCGGCCAGCGCCCGCGCCGTCGGCAGCAGCGCCTCCGGCTCGACGCACTGGTTCACCATGCCCCAGCGCTCGGCGGTGGTGCCATCGATGCGGTTGGTGGTCAGCACCAGCCAGGCGGCCTGCTTGCGCGTGATGCCCGAGAGCTGGATCGCCGGTCCCGCCATGCCGGGATAGGTCGAAAAACCCATCTCCGGGCAGCCGATGCTGGCCTTGGTGCTGGCGATCGCCAGGTCGCAGACATTGATCAGCGTCGCCCCGCCGCCCAGCGCCAGGCCATTGACCGCGGCGATGAAGATCGACGGATGCGCCTTGATCGCCATGTTCACGGCGATCCATTCGTCGCCCGCGCCCTCGATGCCCGCCTGGCGGTCGGCCTCGCGCTCCTTCAAATCCATGCCGGCGCAGAAGGCGACGCCGGTGCCGGTGAGGACGATCGCCTTGGCCTTGCCCTTCAGCGCCTCGAAGGCGCGCAGCAGGCCCTGGCGCGTGGCGCGGTTCATCGCGTTGCGCTGCGCCTCGCGGTTGACCTGGATCTCCGCCCAGCCCTCGGCTTCGGTGATGATCAGCTCATCGGACATGGGATCAGGCCTCCGGGCCGAATTGCGGCAGGACGAAGCCTTCCGGCCCGCCGGGGAAGCGGACGGACATCCGCATGCCGATCTTGAGGTCCTCGGGCTCCATGCCCTCGACGTTGGTGAGCAGGTAGGGGCCTTCCTCCAGCTTCACCATCACCACCGGATAGGGCAGCTCATCGCGCATGCCGGGGAAGTAGCTCTGGTGGAAGATCACGAAGGACCACAGCGTGCCGCGGCCCGAGGCAGTGATCCATTCCCAGTCCGGCTTCCCGGTGAAGGGCGAGACCGGGGCGGGCGGGAAGAAGCACTTCCCCGTCGCCTTGCAGCGCTGCAGGACCAGCTTGCCCTCGGCGCAGGCAGCCCAGAAGGGCTTGTTCCAATTGTCGACGAGCGGCTTCGGCCGGGTGGAGAGAGTCATGCGTCGGCCCTCCGCAGGATCAGGCTTTGCGCGATATGGGTGGCGCAGATGTATTGCATGGCGCGGGCATCCGGGATCTGCCGCTCGCCGCAATCGCCGCGCAGCTGGCGGACGCATTCGGCGATGATGCCCCAGCCCTGCATGTAGCTGTCCGAGAGATGCCCGCCGGAGGTGTTGGTGGGCCAGCGCCCGGCGCCGAGCCGGAGCGTGCCACCCTTCACGAAGTCGCCGCTCTCGCCCTGCTTGCAGAAGCCGAGGCCTTCCAGGCTGAACATCACCGTCGGGGTGAAATTGTCGTAGATGCCGAGGCCCTGGATGTCGTCGCGGCCGATGCCGGCGCGGTCATAGACGCTGCGGCAGGCCGAGAGCGTCGGGTACCAGTAATCGTCGGCCGGAGCGCTGCCATAGGCGAAGCAATCCTGCCTGGCATAGCCTGAGAGCAGCACCGGGGGACGCTTCAGATCCTTCGCGCGCTCGGCGCTGGTCATGATCCAGGCAACGGCGCCGTCATTGATGAGGCAGTAGTCCAACAGCTTCAGCGGCTCGCAGATCGGCCGCGCCGTGGCATGGTCCTCAAGCGTGATCGGCTTGCCATGCATCACCGCCACGGGGTTGAGCGTGGCGTGATGACGGAAGGCGACGGAGACCTCGCCGAGATCGCCATGCTTCGTGCCGAAATCATGCATGTGGCGCTGCCACATCATGGCGTGGATGGCGCCCGGGCTGGTCATGCCCCAGGGGCTCCACTGGCTGTCGCCGCCGCCATAGAGCATCCGCACGCTGCGGCCATTGTTGCCGTAGACCAGGGCGATGGTCTTCGCCGCGCCGGTGGCGATGGCCTGCGCCGCCAGCGCCAGGGAGACGCCGGAGAAGCGGCCGGGCGCCTCGGTGAGCAGGCAGTATTGCGGATTGATGCCCATCATCTCCGCGAAGCGCTCATAGCTCGGGATGCGGTTGACGATGAGCCCGTCGATCTCGGCGGGCGTCAGGCCGGCATCGTCCAGGGCCGCGTTCAGTGCCTCGCAGCCCAGGCCGTAGCTGTCGGTCTCCGGGAAATTGCCGTAGCGCGTGGTGCCGATGCCGACGAAGGCGACCTTGTCGCGCAGCGGCCAGGGCAGATGGATCGCAGGGGATTGGGGATGGGTGTCGGGTGGCATGACCTACCGGCTTCCAGGCGTTTCTCCGAAGCCGAGGCTGCACCCGGGGCGGGCCGGGCGCCAGGGAGGAATTGGCGGGGTAGGCCAACCTCAGGTTAGGCTGGGCCATGCGCGACACCCTGCCATCGCTGGCCGGCCTGCACGCCTTCGTCCTGGTGGCGGAGACCGGCAGCCTGACCACCGCCGCCGAGCGGCTGAGCGTGACCCAGCCGGCCGTCAGCAAGCGCATCCGGGCGCTGGAGGCGCATCTCGGCGCCAGGCTGCTGCATCGCGGCGCCAATTCGGTGCAGCTCACCGCCGCGGGGAAGGAGTATGCGGCGGCGCTGGGGCAGGCTTTCGATGCCATCCGCGGCGCGACGAGCACGATCAGCACGCGGCCGAGCGGGCCGCTCCGGGTGCGCGCCTACACGACCTGGGCGTTGCGCTGGCTGATCCCCCGCCTGCCGCGCTTCCGGGCGCGGCATCCGGGACAGGAGGTGGAGGTCACCACCTCCATCGCGCCGGTGGATTTCGCCCGCGACCCGGTGGATGCCGCCATCCGTTCGGCCGATCATGCGCCGGCCCCCGGCGCGGAACGGCTGCAGGTGGTAGATGTGGCGCCCTATGCGGCGCCGGGCCTGGCACGGCTGGTCCGGCGCCAGGGGCTGGGCGGGGTGACGCTGCTGGGCAGCAAGGTGCGGCCGGGCGACTGGGCGCTCTGGGCCGCGGCGGTGGGCCGGCCGCTGCAGGGGCCGCCGCTGCTGTTCGAAAGCACCTCGTTGGCGGTGCAGGCGGCGCTGGAGGGGCTGGGCGCCGTCATCGCCTCGCCCATGCTGGTGGCGGAGGATGTGCGGCGGCGGCGCCTGCTGCGCATTGCCGCGGCGGTGGTTGACACCCCCGATTCCTACTGGCTGGTCGTGCCGCCCGGCCGGCCGGGGCCGGCCCTGCAGGCCTTCCGCGCCTGGCTGCTGGAGGAGATCGCGGCCGAGGCGGCCGGGGCGGATCGTGCCGCGCTGCCCGGCCTCACTCGTGCAGGTTGAAGCGGCGGATCACCGCCTCCGCCCGCGCCTTGTCCTGCAGCACCAGCGCGCGGAAGCTGTCCGGATCCGTGCGCTCCGCCGCCTCGACGCCGGACTCGCCGAGCTTCCGCCGCAGCTCCGCATCCGCCAGCGCCGCGTTCAGTGCCGCGCCCAGCCCCTCGACGATCTCCGGCGGCGTGCCGCTGCGCACTTCCAGCCCCGTCCAGGTGAAGGAGATCAGGTTGGGGAAGCCCTGCGCTACGGTGGTGGCCACGTCGGGCAGCGCCGCCAGGGGCGTGCGGTAGCTCACCGCGATCGCCCGCAGCTCGCCCGAGCGCACCGCCGCCTGGATGCCCGGCAACGGGATGAGATAGGCATGCAGCCGCCCGGCCAGCAGGTCGGTCATCAGCGGGCCGGTGCCGCGGTAGCGCACCTCCTCCACCTCGATCCCCAGCTCCTGCCCCACCAGATGCGTGGTGTAGCTGATGCTGGGCGAGCCGAAGCGCAGCGGCTCGCTGCGGCTGCGGCCATAGGCCTGCAGCTCCCGCAAATTGTGTGCCGGCACGGAAGGGTGCACGACCAGCACGTTCGGGCTGACGCCGACCAGCCCGACCGGGGCAAGCACTTCCAGCGGGTCGAAGCTCATCGGCGTGCCGAGCGCGCGGGCGACCAGCACCGCGGCGGTGGAGAACATCACGGAATAGCCATCGGCCGGCGCCTGCAGGACCGACTGGATGGCCGGTAGCCCGCCGCCGCCGCCACGGTTCTCCACCACGATCTGCTGGGCCAGTTCGGCGCCGAGGCGGGTGGCGACGGCGCGGGCGGTGATGTCGGTGCCGCCGCCGGCGGCGTAGCCCACCACCAGCCGGATGGGGCGGTCCGGATAGGCGGCGAGGGCTGGGCTCGCCCATCCGCCGGCCGCCAGCGCGAGCAGCCCGCGGCGTGACCGGGAAGGCAGGCTGGTGCCTGGCATGCTGTTTCCTCCGTCTTTCAGGGCACTTTGGCGCTTCCGCACGCCCCGGTTCAACGGGGGCGGCGTGGCCTTGGCGAGATGGCGGGAGCGGCTAGGCTGCACCGGTCGCCACCCGGCGGCCGAGGAAGGGGGCATTGGCATGCGTGTTGGGATCAACCTGCCGGTCGAGGATTGGCGCCGCTGCGGCCCGGTGGCCGCCGCCGCCGAGGCCGCCGGGATCGACCTCGTCACCACGAACGAGAACAAGCACGAGCCCTTCACGCCACTGGCCTTCGCCGGGCTCGCCACCACGCGGCTGGAGCTGGCAACGAGCGTCGCCATCGCCTTTCCCCGCAGTCCGATGATCGTGGCGAGCATGAGCTGGGAACTGGCGCGCCATACCGGCGGGCGCTTCGTGCTCGGCCTCGGCACCCAGGTGCGCGCGCATAACGAGCGCCGCTTCAGCGTGCCCTGGGTGGCCCCCGCGGCGCGCATGGGCGAGTATGTGCAGGCGCTGCGCGCGATCTGGGAGTGCTGGGAGACTGGCGGGAAGCTGGACTATGCCGGCGAGCATTACCGCTTCAGCCTGATGAATGAGGGCTTCTCGCCCGGCCCCAACCACTTGCCGATGCCGCCGGTGACCATCGCCGCCGTCGGGCCGCTGATGCTGCGCACCGCGGCGCGGCTCTGCGACGGCGTGCGGCTGCACAGCTTCGCCACCCGCGCCTATCTGGAGAATCAGGTGGGGCCCATGATCGCCAAGGGGCTCGCCGAGGCCGGCATGCCGCGCGAGGCCTTCGAGGTGAGCGGCGGCGGCTTCGTCGCCACCGGGCCGGATGCGGCGGCGGTGCAGGCGGAGGCGGAGCGGATTCGCGGCCGCGTCGCCTGGTACGCCTCCACCCCCGCCTACCGCACGGTGCTGGAGGAGCATGGGCTCGGAGAACTCGGCCTGCGCCTCTCCGCCATGGCGCGGCGGAACGAGTTCAGCGAGATGGCCGCGCTCATCCCGGACGAGGTGCTGCACCTCTTCGCCGCGATCGGCCGCTATGACGAGATCGCCGAGCGCATCGCCGCGCGCTTCGGCGGGCTGGTGGACACCGTCGTCATCCCCTTCCCGGCGGAGGTGGATCCGGGCGCCGTCCGCGCCGTGGTGCGGGAGGTGCAAGCGATCCCGGCGCGGTTCACGGGCTTCCAAACGCAGCGGCCGGCGCCGGGCGGCTAGGCACGACGACCAGACCTGCCTTTGCGCGGCGTCCTTCGGCGGCCAGACGCCCGAATACGGCAAGCGGATGGCGCGGCGGACCTGCGCGGCGGCGGACCGCACCGGCCACGCGATCCTGCCGATCACGGGACGGAACCCGGCCTCCCCGACCGCCGGGGCGCAGGCCTTGCTGAAGCTGCTGTCCGAGATGAGGCCCTAGCGCATGCTGCGTTCGCTTGCGCTCACGCAGCATGCTCTGGGCCGTTGTTTTGCGGGCATCTTCACGCGTTCAGATGATTCCATCTGAACGCGATCTGCTCTAGGCCTGTTAGGGAATGGGTGAGGCGGAGGGCTGGCGAGGGGTTTTTGGTGCTGGGCAGGAGGGCGGCGCAGCCAAGGCTGGTTGCCTTGGCGGGCCGACCGACGCCCCCGGCGCGAAAAAGACCCGCCGGACCGACCCGAGGCCCATTCCCTAACAGGCCGTAGGGCTGATCGGGAGGCGAAGGGCATGAGGCAGGCCGTGAAGGCGTCGAGGCCGGAACGGCAGGGCCGCATCCGCGGCCCGGCGCCCTTCGAGCAATCGGCCTAGCGGAATCAGGCTGAGCGGCGCGCTGGCGGCACCGCGCCGGCTTCCTCCCGCGGCCGGACCAACTCCGTCTGTCCCGGCACACGCGCGGCATTGCCGCCCTGTGGCTCGCGGCCGGTGATCAGCCGGGCGCCGCGCTGGAAGGTGAGGTAGCTCCAGAGCCATTCGAAGGAGACGACGACCCGGCTGCGGAAGCCGATCAGGTACCAGATATGGGCAATCCCCCAGAACCACCAGCCGATCAGCCCCGTCAGCCGGATGCCGTCCAGCGCCACCACGGCGGAGCGCCGGCCGATGGTCGCCAGGTCGCCATGGTGGCGGTAGGCGAAGGGGCCGGGTTCCGGGGCACCGGCGGCACGTGCTGCCAGGATGCGGCCGACATGGCGGCCCATCTGCTTGGCCGCCGGTGCCGTGCCGGGTATGGCCCGGCCCCTGGCATCGGTAACGGCCGCCAGGTCGCCGACGGCAAAGATCCCAGGCTGCCCCGGCACGGTCAGGTCCGGCCCCACGCGGATGCGCCCAGCCCGGTCGCGCTCGGCGCCGATCCAGGCCCCGGCCGGGGAGGCGACGACGCCGGCCGCCCAGACGATGGTGCCGGCGGCGATCCGCTCCGGGCCGCATTCCACGGCGGTCGCGCTGCAGCCGGTGACGCGGGTGCCGGTCAGCACCTGCACGCCCATGCGCTCCAACGAGGCGCGGGCGGTGGCGCTCAGCTCCTCCGGAAAGCTCGGCAGCAGCCGCGGCCCGGCCTCCACCAGCACCACCCGCGCCGCCGCCGGGTCGATGCGGCGGAATTCCTGCGGCATGGCGTGTCGCGCCAGCTCCACCATCGCCCCGGCCAGCTCGACGCCGGTCGGCCCGCCGCCGATGACGACGAAGGTCAGCAGCCGGCGACGTTCTTCGGCATCCGCAGTGACTTCGGCGCGCTCGAAGGCTAGCAGCAGGCGGCGGCGAATGTCGGTCGCGTCCTCGATGGTCTTGAGCCCGGGGGCGACCGGGGCCCATTCGTCATGGCCGAAATAGGAATGCGTCGCGCCGGTCGCCAGCACCAGCGCATCATAGGGGATCGCCAGGTCCTCGCCGGCCCGGACGACCCGCGCCGCGGTGTCGATGCCGGTCACCTCCGCCAGCACCACGGTGAGGTTGCGCTGGCGGCGGAAGATGGTGCGGATCGGCCAAGCGATGTCGCCGGGCGAGAGCGCCGCAGTCGCCACCTGGTAGAGCAGGGGCTGGAAAAGATGGTGGTTGTGGCGGTCCACCAGCGTGATCTCGCAGGGCGCGCGGGCCATGGCGCGGGCCGCTTCCAGCCCGGCGAACCCGGCGCCGATGATGACTACGCGAAGCGGCTTCGCCCCGCCTGCTTGCTGCGCCACGCCGTCTCTCCCGTCCCGGACAGTGGCGTAACCGCCGGAGATGCCCGGCGTTGCCGACACGCCCGGCCATTCCGCCTGCCGCATGCGACACCGCGGCGCCGACGCGCGTTGGCTATGCCCAGCCCAGCAGCGGGAGGCGAGTATGAGCGATCAAGGGGCCCACCCCACCGTCGAGCCGCCGATGCGCACCGCGGTGGTCCTGCCCTGGCAGGAAGACGGTCAGGCGCGCAGCGCCGAGGCCCGGCTGGCCGAGGCGGTCGAGCTCACCCGCTCGATCGGCGTCGATATCGTTCACACGGCGACGCCGCCGCTGCGGGCGGCGCAGCCGGCGACGCTGCTTGGCTCCGGCCAGGTGGCGGCGCTGGGGGAGGCGATCGCCGCGCAGCGCATCGGCCTCGTCGTGGTCGATGCCTCGCTGTCCCCAGTGCAGCAGCGCAACCTGGAACAGGCTTGGCGCTGCAAGGTGATCGACCGCACCGGCCTGATCCTCGACATCTTCGGCGAGCGGGCGCGGACCCGCGAGGGCGCGCTGCAGGTGGAGCTGGCGCATCTGCAGTACCAGCGCAGCAGGCTGGTACGGTCCTGGACCCATCTCGGGCGGCAGCGCGGCGGCTTCGGCTGCCTCGGCGGCCCTGGCGAGACCCAGCTCGAAACCGACCGGCGGGTGATTGGCGAGCGCATCGCTCGGCTGCGACAGGAGATCGAAGAGGTGCGGCGCACCCGCGGGCTGCATCGGGAGGCGCGGCGGCGCGTGCCCTTCCCGCTGGTCGCCCTGGTCGGCTACACCACTGCCGGCAAGTCCACGCTGTTCAACGCCCTGACCGGCGCCGAGGCGGAGGCGGCGGACAGGCTCTTCGCCACGCTCGACCCGACGCTGCGCAGCATCACCCTGCCCTCGGGCCGCAGGGCGATACTTTCCGACACCGTCGGCTTCATCAGCGCGCTGCCGACCGAGCTGGTTGCCGCCTTCCGCGCGACGCTGGAGGAGGTGGCGGAGGCCGACATCCTGCTGCACGTCCGCAACGCCGCGCATCCGGACAGCGATGCCCAGCGCGCCGATGTGGTGGCGGTACTGAACGGCATGGCGAAGGAGGGGCGGCTGGCGGCCGATTGGGAGCGCCACACGATCGAGGTGCTGAACAAGGCCGATCTGGTCGGCGGCGTGGCGCAATTCGGGTCGCGCCCGGGCGCGGTCGCCGTCTCCGGCCTGACCGGGCAAGGGCTTTCGGTGCTGGCGGCCGCGATCGATGCGCGGCTCTCGGAGGGGCTGGTCACCGTCGGCTACGACATCCCGACCTCGGACGGCGCGCAGCTCGCCTGGCTCTATGGGCATGGCGAAGTGATCGGGCGGCAGGACAGCGACGAGACGATCCATGTCACGGTGCGCCTCGACGCCCGCGACCGCGCCCGCTTCGAGCGGGAGCGGCAGGCCGGGCCCGAACGCTGACGGGCGCCGGCGCATCCGCACCGCCCACCGTAGCCGAGCTCCAGCCTCACCGCCAGCATCCCGCAGGGGGGGGCTTGGCCGCCGCTCCGGCAGGGCGGTGGCGGCCGTGCCGAAGTCCTGCGCTGGCAGCGCCCCGGCCTGGCCGCCACCGGGGGGCAGGGCGGCTGCCTGCCGCCGGTCATGCCCCCCTGCGAGCCTCGCCTCAGGCCACCGCCCGCAGGTCGATGCGCCGGCTGGCCACGGCCGCGAGACTGGTGCCGGCGCCGTTCAGCATCGCCGGGATGCGCATGGCGGAGCGGCGCAGGCCAGGCAGGTCGCGATAGATGGCAAGGTAGTCGAGCGCCATCCGCTCCGCGGTGAAGCGGTCCTCGAAGCTGGCGCGCACCCTGGCGCGGTCGAGCCGGTCGAGCTGGCGCACGGCGGCGACGGCGGCGTCGATGTCCTGCACGATGAAGCCGGTGATGCCGTCCTCGATCACCTCGGGCACGGAGCCGTTGCGGAAGGCGATGACCGGCGTGCCGCAGGCCATGGCCTCGATCATCACCAGGCCGAAGGGCTCGGGCCAGTCGATCGGGAAAAGCAGCGCGCGGGCATTGCCGAGGAAATCGGCCTTCCGGCGCTCGTCGATCTCGCCGATGAACTCGACCTCGGGGTGCCGCGCCACCATCGGGCCGATCACCTCCTCCCAATAGGCCTGGTCGGCCTTGTCGATCTTGGCGGCGATCCTGAGCTTCAGCCCGGCGCGCGCGGCGATCTCGATGGCGCGGTCGGGCCGCTTCTCCGGGGAGATGCGGCCGAGGAAGGCGAGGTAGTCGCCCTTCGGGTTGGCGGTGAAGGGCAGGAGGGTTCTCGGCAGGCCGTGATGCACGGTGCCGGCCCAGTTCACCGGCGGCATCGGCCGGCGCTGGTCGTCGGAGATCGAGACAAGGGGGTAGTGCGGAAAGGCGGTGTAGAAGGGCCTGAGATCGGGCAGGTCCAGCCGGCCGTGCAGCGTCGTCACCATGCGGTCGGCGAAGGCGTGGGCGAGCGGGTAGTGCAGGTAGTCGACATGGAAATGCAGCACGTCGAATTCCTCGGCACGCTGGCGCACGGCTTCCAGCATCGTCATGTGGTAGGGCAGCGGGTCCCTGACCGCCGGGTTGAGCCGCAGGGCCATGTCGCAGGCGGGCACGAGCTCGGCCCGCGTCGTTGAGTCCCCGCTCGCGAACAGCGTGACCTCATGGCCCAGCCGGACCAGCTCCTCGGTGAGATAGGACACGATGCGTTCCGTGCCGCCATAGAGCCGTGGCGGGCAGCATTCCGCGAGCGGGGCGATCTGGGCGATCTTCATCGGCAAAACCTCCTCGATCCGAGCAAAGCATTGACAATGAGCGCATATCGGAGGGGTTCGGGCCGCCCTTGGGGCGCGGCCGTCGCTCCTCTCGGCCTGGGGGAGCCGCGATCCCGCCGCCGGGGCCGGACGCGCCCCGGAAATGGCCCGTCCGGCGGGTGCCGCGACAGGCCGATGGCGGGAGTGGCCCCGAGGAAACGGACCCTCCTTCTGCCGGTGGTGCCATGAAGATACGGCCGGGGACCCCGGCCGTATCGCGACGGAGTTAGGCGCGGGAGAAGCTCATTCAAGAGCGGGAGCGGCAGCGGTCGCCCCTTGCCAGGAGAGTGCCGGCTGGCGCCGCATGGCCGGCGGGTTCGGCCTGCTCCGGAGGGCGGCAGCGAGGCCCGCTTCCCCCGATGCTCCCTGGCACGGAGCCACGGAGCGGCCAGCGCGCCCCGCAGGGCGCGCTGCCATTCCCCCCTCGGCTACTCCGCGGCGCGCAGCGCGCCGGCCGGCAGCAGCGGCACCGCCCCCGGCAGCGCATCGCCGTGCCACAGCGAGGTCAGCAGCGCCTCCGCCGCCGCCCCGCCCACGGCGGGCACGGTCAGCTCGCGGAATTTCTCCGAGAGCTCCTGGTCGGACAGCGGCGCATCCGGGTCGCCCTTGCGGGTCGGCTGGTAGCGGAACAGCTCCCGCCCATCCTGCAGCGTGATGCTGACCTTGGCGGCGCGGCGGCCGGGGTAGTCCTTCGCCAGCTCCGGATCCAGGCTGACCGAGACCTTCGGCATCACCGCGCGGATGGCCGGGTTCGCCAGGTTCTCCGGCGTGAAGGCAGCGATGCGCACGCCGCCCAGCACCAGCATGGCGCCGATGCAGTACTGCGCCGAGAAGCGCGCCTCCTGCTCGGTATTCACCACCGGGCGGTCGCAGACATCCTTGGTGGCGGAATAGCCGCCGACATGCAGCTTCGCCACGTCATCGGCCTTGAAGCCGTGCTCCGCCTGCAGGTCCCGCACCGCATCCAGTGCGGCGAAGATGTGCCCGCAGCAGCCATGGTTCTTGAAGGTC
The DNA here is from genome assembly GCF_024178315.1 of Siccirubricoccus soli. Lineage (GTDB taxonomy): Bacteria > Pseudomonadota > Alphaproteobacteria > Acetobacterales > Acetobacteraceae > Siccirubricoccus > Siccirubricoccus soli. The sequence continues at coordinate 24,377 of NZ_JAMZIK010000147.1, forward strand.
ATCTCGGTGATGCAGATGCGCCGGTCGAGGTCGGCCAGTGCCTTGTCCCACTTGCCGGTGTCCTCGCTGGTGGCGGCGGCGAAGCCCACCGGGCCGTGCAGCACGTCCAGCGCCCCGGTCACGCCCGCCGCGGCGCCGATGGCCGCCAGCGCGCCGGCATCCGCGGCATGCCCAGGGTGCAGCGGCTTGCTCATGCCGTCGCTGCGGAAGGCCTGCTGCAACCCGCCGGCGAAGGTGGCGGCGGTGGCAATGGCATGGGCGATGCGCGTCGCGTCGCAGCCCAGCAGCAGCGCCACCGCGGCGGCGGCGCCGAAGGTGCCGACCGTGCCGGTGGTGTGCCAGTACTTGTAGTGGGAAGGCTGCACCGCCATGCCGATGCGGCAGGAGACCTCATAGCCTGCGGTGATGGCGCGCAGCAGTTCCTCCAGCGTCGCGCCCTGGGCCTGGGCGGCGGCCAGCGCCGCGCCGATGGTGGGGCAGCCCGGGTGGTAGCCGGCATCGCGGAAGATGTCGTCGAACTCCACCGTATGGCTGGCGGTGGCGTTGATCAGCGCCGCATGGCGCAGCGGCGCTGGCTTGCCGTCCACATAGCAGATCGCCTTGCCCGGCCCGCGTTCCGCGGCCATGGCGGCGGCCAGCAGCGTGGCGGGCGGGAAGGCGCAGCCCGGCAGCAGAGCCGCGAACCAATCGATCAGCGCCCGCCGCGCATGATGCGCCACCTCCGGCGCCAGCGGGCGGGTGCGCCAGGTTGCGGCGTGCTCGGCGAGGGTGAGGAGCGGATTCTCGGCCATGCGTGACTGCTACGCGTTGCCGCGTAGCACCTCCTGGTTGATGACCACATCGGGGTCCAGCTTGCCGGCGAAGACCTGCAGGATGCTCTCGGCGCAGGAGAGCGCCATGCGCCGCAGCCCCTGTTCCGTCGCCGCGGCGGAATGCGGGGTGAGGACGACGTTCGGCAGCTTCAGCAGCGGGTTGTCCGGCGTGGCCGGCTCCTCCCAGAACACGTCGAGGCCGGCAGCGGCGATGTGGCCGGAGGCCAGCGCCCCGGCCAGCGCCTTCTCCTCCACCAGCGTGCCGCGGGCGGTGTTGATGAAGACAGCGCCCTGCTTCATGGAGGCGAGGAACTCGCCATTCACCATGCCGCGGGTCTTCTCGCTGCTTGGCACATGCACCGTCACCACATCGGCCTCGGCCAGGCCGGCGGCCAGATCCTTCACCGGAATGAAGCCGGCGCCCTTGATGGTGTTCTGCGGAATGAAGGGATCCCGCACCAGCACCTTCATGCCGAAGGCGGCGCAGAGCCGTGCGACGCGGCCGCCGATGCGGCCGAAGCCCATCACCAGCACGGTGCGGCCGCCGAGATCGAAGGTGGTGGGCACCGGCGGGTTGCTCCAGCGCAGCTCGCGGGTCGCCTTGTCGTAGAACGCGGTCTGCCGGGCGATGTTCAGCATCAGCATCATCGCATGCTCGGCGACGCTCTGCGCATTGGCGTCCGGCGTCACGGTCAGCGGAATGCCGCGCTCGGTCAGGGCCGGGACATCCACCGCGTCATAGCCCACGCCATGACGGGCGACGATGCGCAGGTTCGGCGCATGCGCCAGGAAGGCGCGGTTGATCGGGGTGGCGCGGACGATCACCGCCTCCGCCTTCGGCATGCTGGCGGCGATGGTGGTCTCGTTCACCGGGTCCAGCACCTCCACCGTGCAGCCGCCTTCCCGCAGCTTCTCCAGCGCTTCGGGATGGACGGGACGGAGGCAGACGACATGGGGCATGGGCAGGTCCTTCGGCGGGCGCGGGCGGGTCAATCGACGCTGGCGCCGGAGATCTTCACGATCTCGGCCCAGCGGGGCAGCTCGGTGCGGATGAAATCGGCGAATTGCTCCGGCGTGTTGGGGGCCGGCTCGCTGCCCTGCTCGGTCAGCTTCTGCCGTGTCGTCGGATCCCCGAGCGCCGTCAGCAGCTCGGCAGAGATCCGCTGGATCGCCGCCGGCGGCGTGCCGGCGGGGGCGCCCAGCCCGTTCCAAAGGGCGATCTCGAAGCCCGGCAGGGTCTCTGCCACCGTCGGCACCTCCGGCAGGGCCGGGCTGCGCTTCGCCGTCGTCACCGCGATGGCGCGGAGCTGGCCGGCCTTCACCGCGCCCAGCACCTCGATCATCGGGGAGGCGATCATCTGGATCTTGCCGGCGATCAGGTCGGTCGCTGCCGGTGCGCCGCCACGATAGGGGATGTGGACCATCTCCACCCCCGCCCGCGCGGCGAAGAGGGCGGCGGCCATGTGCAGGGAGGTGCCGGCGCCGGCGCTGCCGTAATTCACCTGGCCCGGTCGCGCCTTGGCATAGGCGATCAGCTCCGCCGGGTTGCGCACCGGCAGCTCCGGGTTCACCACGATGAGGTTGGGGATGAAGGCCACCTGGCCGACCGGCGCGAAATCCTTCAGCGGGTCGAAGGGCAGGCTGCGGTAGAGCGCCTTGTTCGCCGCCATGACGCCGCTGGTGACGAGGTGGATGGTGTAGCCATCCGGTGCGGCGCGGGCGGTGGCCTCGGCGGCGATGTTGCCGCCGGCGCCGGGGCGGTTCTCCACCACCACCGGCTGGCCGAGCCGCTCCCCGAGCGCCTGGGCGACCAGCCGCGCGGTGAGGTCCGTGCTGCCGCCGGCGGCGAAGCCGACGATCAGGCGCAGCGGCTTGTCCGGTGCCCAGCCCTGCGCCCGCGCCGCCCGCTGCGCCGCGGGCAGGGCCAGGGCTCCGAGGCCAGCCAGCAGATGTCGTCTTTGCATCCGTCGATGTCCTCCCCCTTGGTCGTTCTGGCGGCGGCCGGCCCCAGCGCCACCCGGTGCCCTGAAGTGGCTTTGCCGCTTCAGGCTGTGCGAAATTTGGGGAGCCCAGCGACTCCCGGGGCCCCCGCGGCGTCGCGCAGCGACGTCGTGGGGATTACTGGAGGTGCGCCGCCTTGCCGAGAATGGCCTCGCGCATCCGCGCCTGCAGGATGCTCGCCTCGCGCGGCGGCAGGACCAGGGGCTCGGAACTCTCGTCGATCTTCACCTGGGCGAAGAGCGGGCCGGCGCCGGCATGGATGGCGGCCCGCAGCGCCGCCACCTCCGCCGGCTGCGTCACCAGGCGGGTATCGGCGATGCCGGCGCCCTTCGCCATGGTGGCGAGATCGACGCCATGGCGCGTCGCCGTCTCCTGCATCCCGGTCTCGCCGTAATGCTCGTTGTCCAGGACGATGATGGAGAGGTTGCGCGGCCGCTTCACCCCGATGGTGGCCAGGCTGCCGATGCCCATCAGCATTTCCCCATCGCCGGTGAGGACGCAGACCGGCCGGTCCGGCTGCGCCATGGCGAGGCCGAGGCCCATCATGGCGGCGCCGCCCATGCCGCCCCAGAGCGGCATGTTCTCCGGCACGTCGCCGGCGGCGGTGATATCCCAGGCCGGGGCGCCGAGGCCGCCGATGGCCAGCAGCTTGCCGCGATCGGCGAGCAGCGCGCGGACGACGTCGCGCCGCTTCATCTTGCCCGAGGGGCCGGTGGCGATTGCGGTCATGGGCTTACTTCCCGAAGGTCTTGGCGCCGATGACGCGCTGGCCGATCAGCGTCGCGGTCGGGCGGTAGGTGTTGAAGGCGAGGCGGAGCGTGGCGTTGACGGTCGGCGCCACGTCCTCCGGCGCGTCGGCCCGCTTCACCAGCGTGCCCATCGCTTCCAGCACGGTCTGGGTGGCGTTGCCCATGGGGACCTGGAAGGGGTTGAACTCGCCATAGTCGCCTCGCATCGTCACGATCATCGGGCAGGGGGTGCGGTGGGAGATCGGCACCGACAGCATGTTGATGCAATTGCCGACGCCGGAGCTCTGCATCAGCAGCACGCCCTTCTCGCCGCCCAGCCAGGCGCCGAAGAGCATGGCGATACCCTCCTCCTCCGTGGTCAGGGTGGCCACCTTCATGTCGTTGTCGGCAAGGCAGCGCTTGATGAGGCGGGAATGCCCGGCATCCGGCACCAGGGCGACCTGGCGGATGTCATGCTCCTTGAGCAGGGCGTAGATCTGGTCGGGCCAGTCCGTGGCGGCGTCCGGCATGCGTTTCCTCTCGTGAGTGTCCTGCCCGCGCCCTTCGCCGGGCTCCGGCGAGGGGCTTGGACAACAGGCCACTGGAGCCAACAGCCAGCGGACCGGGTCCAAAGGCCGTGGGGCCTCGGGCCAGGGACACTGGGCTGCGGGCAGTCTCCCGCCGCGGGGCGGCGCTGGCAAGAGCGGCCCCGGGATTGCTACATCTGCCGACATGGGCTTTGCCGCGAGCGTCGGTGGGACGCGCTGCACCTTTTCCGACCTGAAGACCCTGCTGGCGCGGGCCACCCCGCTGCGGTCCGGCGATGTGCTGGCTGGGGTGGCGGCGGAGAGCGCGGCGGAGCGGGTAGCGGCGCAAAGGGCGCTGGCGGACCTGCCGCTCACGCATTTCCTCGACGAGGTCGTGATCCCCTACGAGGCGGATGAGGTGACGCGGCTGATCCAGGATCGCCACGACCCGGCCGCCTTCGCCCCGGTGCGGTCGCTGACCGTGGGAGGCTTCCGGGACTGGCTGCTGGGGGTGGCGGATACGGCGGCGCTCACCGCCCTGGCGCCGGGGCTGACGCCGGAGATGGCGGCGGCCGTCAGCAAGATCATGCGGCTGCAGGATCTGGTCGCGGTCGCGGCGAAGTGCCGGGTGGTGACACGCTTCCGCAACACCATTGGGCTGCCGGGCACGCTCTCCATCCGGCTGCAGCCGAACGACCCGGTGGACGATCCGCGCGGCGTCGCCGCCGCGGTGCTGGACGGGCTGCTGCTGGGGGCGGGGGATGCCGTCATCGGCGTGAACCCGGCCACCGACAATGTCGAGACAACCATAAGGGTGCTGGAGCTGCTGGATGCTGTCCGCCTGCGCTACGACATCCCGACCCAGAGCTGCGTGCTGGCGCATGTGACCACCACCATGCGGGCGATGCAGCAGGGGGCACCGGTCGATCTCGTCTTTCAGTCCATCGGCGGGACGGAGGCGGTGAACCGCAGCTTCGGCGTCTCGCTCTCCCTGCTGGCGGAGTCGCGGGAGGCCGCGCTGGCGCTCGGGCGCGGCACGCTCGGCCAGAACGTGATGTATTTCGAGACCGGGCAGGGCTCGGCGCTCTCGGCCGAGGCGCATCATGGCTGCGACCAGCAGACGATCGAGGCGCGGGCCTATGCGGTGGCGCGGGAGTATGCGCCGCTGCTGGTGAACTCCGTGGTCGGGTTCATCGGGCCGGAATACCTGTTCGACGGCAAGCAGATCACAAGGGCAGGTCTCGAGGACCATTTCTGCGGCAAGCTGCTCGGCCTGCCGATGGGGGTGGATGTCTGCTACACCAACCATGCCGAGGCCGATCAGGACGACATGGATGCGTTGCTGACGCTGCTCGGCGTCGCCGGCGTGACCTATGTGATGGGCGTGCCGGGCGCGGATGACGTGATGCTTGCCTACCAATCCACCTCCTTCCACGATGGCCGTTACGTGCGGGCGGCGCTGGGCAAGCGGCCGGCGCCGGAATTCGCCGCCTGGATGGAACGCATGGGGATCGAGGCGGCGAGCGGGCAGGGGGAGTTGCCAAGGCTGATGGCGCCCGAGCTGGTGGGGTTGGCATGAGCGGCCCGGAGGGGAAGGGCGGAGAGCATGCGCCGCCGCCCGCGCGCTGGGCCGATCTCCGTCGCTTCACCGCGGCGCGCGTCGCGCTGGGGCGGGTCGGGGACGGTATGCCGACGGCGGCGCACTTGGCTTTCCAGGAGGCGCATGCCCGGGCGCGGGATGCCGTGCATGCGACGCTGGATGTGGTCGGCGTCGCCGCCGCGGCGGAATCGCTCGGCTTGCCGGTCGTCGCGGTGGCGAGCCAGGCGGCGGATCGCCGCACCTTCCTGCTGCGACCCGATCTCGGGCGGCGGCTGCGGGCGGCGGACCGGGGGAGGCTGCCGGCGGCGCCGGGCGCTATTCTCTTCGTCGTGGCGGACGGGCTTTGCGCCAGCGGCGTCGCGGCGCAGGCGCCGGCCTTTCTCGCCGAAGCCGTCCCGCTGCTGCGCGGGGCGGGCATGCCGGTAGCCCCCATCATCGTCGCGGCACAGGGCCGCGTCGCCCTCGGCGATGAGATCGGCGGCCTGACGGGCGCCGCGATGGTTGCCATGCTGATCGGCGAGCGGCCGGGGCTGACGGCGACGGAGAGCATGGGCCTCTACCTTACCTTCGCGCCGCGGCCGGGCCGCACCGACGCGGAGCGGAACTGCATCTCCAACATCCGCGACGGCGGCATGTCGGCGCGGGCGGCGGCGGAGAAGCTGCTCTGGCTGGCGGGTGCGGCGCTGCGGCTGGGGGCGACGGGGGTGGCGCTGAAGGACGAACAGCCGGCCACGCCGCTGCTGCCCGCATGATCCAGGTGACGCGGCGCATCGCCATCGATGAGGCGGAGCTGGTGGAGGATTTCCTCCGCGCCTCCGGCCCCGGCGGGCAGAATGTGAACAAGGTGGAGAGCGCGGTGCAGCTCCGCTTCGATGCGCGGCGCTCACCCAACATCCCGGAGGATGTGCGGCCGCGCCTCGAGAGGCTGGCGGGGCACCGGCTGACGCAGGATGGAGTCATCGTCATCACCGCCCAGCGCTTCCGGATGCGGGAGCGGAACCGGGAGGATGCGCTGGAGCGGCTGTTGGCGCTGATCCGCGAGGCCGCCACGCCGCCCCCGCCGCCGCGGCGTCCAACCAGGCCGACCAAGGCGAGCAAGGTGCGCCGGCTGGAGGGCAAGTCCCGCCGTGCCGAGGTGAAGCGCGGCCGTGGCCGGCCGGTGACCGAGTAGCATGCCTCTTGCGGTGACCCTGCCCCTGGACGCGTCCGCGGCGGCGCCCGTGCGGGCGATGTGGGAAGCGCTGGCGGCGGCGCGCCTGGCGCAGGACATGCGGACGCTGGGCTAGAGCAGATCGCCGTAGGCCGGCATCGCCTGAAGGCGTGAATCGGCTCTGCGAACAAAGGCGCAGAGCGTTTTCGGTGAACGCATGTAAACCGAAAACGCTCTATGGGCCATATTTGACGCTGGGGTTGTGGGAGGGGATGGGCGCCGAGACGCGCATCGCCGCGGTGCTGGCGGTGCTGGCGGTGCTGGCGGGGCTGGCGGGGCTGGCGGCGCGGACGCCGAAGCTGGAGCTGCGCCTGGCGGGCTTCGGGGTATTTCCCGGCGGTGTGCTGTGGGTGGCGCCAGTGGTGACGCAGGCGCTGCTGGCCTGCCACGGCGCGCTGCATGCGGCGCTGCCGGGGCTGGAGTGCCACGCGCATTACCGGCCCGGCGCCTGGGTGCCGCATGTGACTCTCTCCGCCCAGGCGGTGGCGGAGGCGGCGCTGCCGGTGGTGCAGCCGATGCTGCCGGTGGGGGTTGGTTGCGTGCTGGAGGCGCTGGAGCTGGTGGCCTTCCCGCCAGTGCGGCAGCTCGGGCGCTTCGCGCTGGCGGCGGGCTGAAGCCCGCCCCGGCGTTCCGCCCCGGCGCGCCAATGCGCGCTCACCCCGTCGAGCGCACCTCGAGCTCCGGCCCCCTGGCTCTTGCGACTGGTCGTTTTGGACGGTGTCGAAGGCGCGCGGTGGCGCCTTCGCTTGCGAGGGAGATGTCGGCAGACAGCCGCCATCATGTCCCACGTCCGGAGCGCCGGAGCGCAGGCAGGCCGAAGCGCCCCTGCCCGCGCGGCCTTCAACCCTTGGCCGCCAGCTTGTCCTGCGTCTTCGTCTCGAAATCGCTGGCGTCGTGCCGTTCATGCAACTGGCTCGATGGCTCGCCGGAGACGCGGTTCACCATGCGGCCGCGCTGCACCGTCGGCCGGGCCAGGATCTGGTCGGCCCAGCGCTGCACATGGGTATAGTCCTGCACGCTCAGGAAGGTCGCCGAATCGCCGTAGAGCCAGCCCTTCACCAGCCCGCCATACCAGGGGAAGACCGCCATGTCGGCGATGCTGTAGTCCGGCCCGCCGAGGTACTCGCTCTCCGCCAGGCGGCGGTTCAGCACGTCGAGCTGCCGCTTGGTCTCCATGGCGAAGCGGTTGATCGGGTATTCCTGCTTGGTCGGCGCATAGGCGTAGAAATGCCCGAAGCCGCCGCCGAGATAGGGCGCGCTGCCCATCTGCCAGAACAGCCAGGACAGCGTCTCGGCCCGCGCCGGCTGGGCGGTGGGCAGGAATTCGCCGAATTTCTCGGCGAGGTAGAGCAGGATGGAGCCGGATTCGAAGACCCGGACCGGTGTCGGCCCGCTGCGGTCCAGCAGCGCCGGGATCTTGGAATTCGGATTCACCGCGACGAAGCCGCTGGAGAACTGGTCGCCCTCGCCGATGCGGATCAGCCAGGCGTCGTATTCCGCGCCCTTGTGGCCGAGGGCGAGCAGCTCCTCCAGCATGATCGTCACCTTCACCCCGTTCGGCGTGCCGAGGGAGTAGAGCTGGAGGGGGTGACGGCCGACCGGCAGCTCCTTCTCATGCGTCGGGCCGGCGATGGGGCGGTTGATACTTGCGAAGCGGCCGCCGTTCTCCTTGTCCCAGGTCCAGACCTTGGGCGGGACGTATTCGGTGCTCATGGGCAATACTCCCCTTGGGTATCCGGCATATGCGGTCGTTGCCGCCGCCCCGCCAGGGTTCCACCCGCGAGGAATTGCATGCGGCGCCGTTTCGGCCCGGTCGCGCGCAGCCGGGCGTCGTGGTCCCGCAGCCCGCTGGTTGGCGATCCTACTGGGGACGGCGCCAGGGCTGATGCCATGCCGGCTGGCGCAACCGGACCGCCCGCTGCACGGCGCGGCTTCGCCGCGCCATGCTGTGCGACGCGCTACTTAACCAGCGCCCTCCGGGGCCCCCATGGCGTTGCGCAGCAACGTCATGGGGAACTCAAAGCATCTGCCCGCCATCGACGATGATGGTCTGGCCCGTCACCCAGCGCGCGGCCGGGCTGGCGAGGAACAGCACCACCTCCGCCACCTCCTCCGGCGTGCCCAGCCGGCCGAAGGGGATGCTGTCCCGGATGGCATTGTACAGCTTGGGGTCGGAGCTCTTCCGCGCCTCCCAGCTCCCGCCGGGGAACTCGATGCTGCCCGGCGCCACCGCATTGGCGCGGATGCCCTTCGGCGCATACATCGCCGCCTGGCTCTGGGTGTAGTTGATCAGCAGCGCCTTCACGGCAGCGTATGCAGGCGTGCGCGTGCTCGGCCGGTAGCCGGAGATGGAGGAGACGTTGACGATGCTGCCCTTCGACTGCTCCAGGAAGGGCAGGGCGGCATGCGTTGCGCGCACCGTCGCCATGACGTCCACGGACAGCCCTTGGGCCCAATGCTCCTCGGTATCCTGGGAACCGAAGCCGGAGGCGTTGTTCACCAGCACGTCGATGCCGCCCAGCGTCTTGGCCGCCGCGGCGACATAGGCCGTCACCGCGTCGCGGTTGCCGAGATCGCAAGGCGCGGCATGCGCCGTCACGCCCTTGGCGGCGATCTCGGCCCGCGTCGCCTCCAGCGGCCCGGCGCCGCGGGCACAGATGGAGACCGCCGCACCGCCCGCGGCAAAGCCCAGCGCGATGGACCGCCCGATGCCCCGGCTGCCGCCGCAGACCACCACGCGCTTGCCGGCAAAATCCACCATGTCCCGCTCCCCTCATCCATGCTCCGGGGCGGGAGGCTGGCGCGGCGGCGGCCGGCCGGCAAGACCCGCGGGGTTGATCCGGGGGCGGGACGGGACAAGGTGAGGCGGCATGAACCTCCCCTTCCTGTCCCGCCATCCCCGTGTCGCGCTGCTGCGCCTGGCCGGGGCCATCACGCCGCGCCCGGGCTTCGGCGCCGGCTTCAGCTATGCCAGCGCCGCGCCGCTGCTGGACCGTGCCTTCGCGGTGAAGCGGGCGGCGGCGGTGATGCTGGTGTTGAACTCGCCCGGCGGCTCCGCCGTGCAGTCCAGCCTGATCGCCGCGCATATCCGGCGGCTGGCGGAGGAGAAGAAGATCCCGGTCATCGCCTGCGTCGAGGACGCGGCGGCCTCCGGCGGCTACTGGATCGCCTGCGCGGCGGATGAGGTGGTAGCGGACCCGGCCTCCATCCTCGGCTCCATTGGGGTGATCGCGGCGGGCTTCGGCTTTCCGGCCGTGCTGGAGAAGCTGGGGGTGGAGCGAAGGGTGCGCACGGCCGGCACAGAGAAGAGCTTCTGGGACCCGTTCAGCCCGGAACGCCCCGAGGACCGGGCGCGGCTGGAGACGCTGCTGGAGGAGCTGCACGAGGAATTCCGTGCCTGGGTCCGCGCCCGGCGCGGCGCGAAGCTGAAATTGCCGGAGACGGAGGCCTTCAGCGGCCGCTTCTGGACCGGGCGGCGGGCGGTGGAGCTGGGCTTTGCCGACCGGCTGGGCCATGCGGTGGGCGAGGCGAAGCGCCGCTTCGGGGAGAAAGTGCGGATCGTGCCCATCCACGGGCCGCGCCCCGGCCTGCTGCGGCGGTTGCTGCCGGGGTTGAGCGCCGAGGCGGTGCTGGCGGCGGCGGAGGAAAGGGCGATGTGGGGACGGTTGGGGCTGTAGGATCGGGTAGGGGGCGGCCTGCGGCCTGCGACCTCCACCCGCTCAGCGCCCGGCCTTCGCCGCCGGCGGGGATTGGGGGCTTAGCCGCTCACCTGCCGGATCCACTCCGGCAAATTGTAGTACACCGTCACCCGCGCGATCTTGCCGCCCTTCACCTCGAAGAAGGCGCCGGCCGGCAGGGTGTAGCGCTGGCCCCTGGCCTCCGGCAGGCCCGCATCGGTCGCCAAATACTCGCCCTCCACGATGAACTCCGCCGCGGCGCGGCGGCCGCTGCTGTCCACCATCACCACCAGATCCCGCAGCACCTCCCGGTAGCAGCGGTCCATATGCACCATGAAGGCGGCGAAGGCCGGCTTGCCGGTCTGCCGGGCGCCCTGGTTCACATCATGCGCCACATCCTCCGCCAGCAGGGCCAGCATGCCGGCGCGGTCCCCGGCGGCGAAGGCGGCGTAATAGGCGCGGATCAGGCGTTCGGTTTCGGTCATCGGGCGAATCCAGAGGGTCGGCCCGGCACTATGTTCCGCCGCGCGGCCGGCGTAAAAGGCGCGGCATGACGACCGACGCCGCCACGCCTCCCCCCGGGCCGCCGAGCTTCCAGGAACTCATCCTGCGGCTGCATGCCTATTGGTCCGCCCAGGGCTGCCTCATTCTGCAGCCCTATGACATGGAGGTCGGCGCCGGCACCTTCCACCCGGCCACCACGCTCCGCGCCCTCGGCCGCAAGCCCTGGAAGGCGGCCTATGTCCAGCCCTCCCGCCGGCCCTCCGATGGCCGCTACGGCGAGAATCCGAACCGGCTGCAGCACTATTACCAGTACCAAGTCATCATGAAGCCCTCGCCGGCCGATCCGCAGACGGCGTTGATCGGCAGCTACAAGGCGATCGGCCTCGACCCGCTGGTGCACGACATCCGCTTCGTCGAGGACGATTGGGAAAGCCCGACCCTCGGCGCCTGGGGCCTGGGCTGGGAGGTCTGGTGCGACGGGATGGAGGTGACGCAATTCACCTATTTCCAGCAGGTCGGCGGCATCCCCTGCGAAGTCCCGAGCTGCGAGCTGACCTACGGCCTCGAGCGCCTGGCCATGTATATCCAGGGCGTGGACAATGTGTACGACCTGGATTTCAACGGCCAGGGCGTGAGCTATGGCGAGGTCTTCCTCCGCGCCGAGAAGGAATACAGCGCCCACAACTTCGAATACGCCGATACCGAAAAACTGTTCCGCCATTTCCGCGATGCCGAGGAGGAATGCGCCGCCCTGCTGCAGCATGGGCTGGCGTTGCCGGCCTATGATCAGTGCATCAAGGCCAGCCACCGCTTCAACCTGTTGGATGCCCGCGGCGCCATCAGCGTGACGGAGCGCGCCGCCTATATCGGCCGGGTGCGGGCCTTGGCGAAGGGTTGCTGCGAGGCGTGGCTGGCAGGCGGCGGGTAGGGTAGAATACGGCGCTATTTTCTACCATCGGGGTGCCCATGGGTCAGATGAACCTGAAGGACGAGAAGCTGATCGCCGAGGCCCGGGCCCTGGCGGAGCTGCTCGGCACCTCGGTGACCGAGGCAGTGCGCCAGGCGGTGGAGGAGAAGCTGGCCCGCGAACAGGCGGGGCGGGAGGAGCGGCGGCGCCGGAAATTCGAGGCGCTGATGGCGATTTCGGAACGCGCCTCCAGGCTGGTGCCCCCCGGCGTCACCAGCGACCATTCCGACCTCTATGACGAGAACGGCGTGCCGCGATGATCGTGGATACCTCCGCGCTCATCGCCATCCTGTTCAAAGAGGCGGAGGCGCGGGATTTCATTTCGGCGATCGACGCGGCGGAGGCGGTCGCCATCGCCGCGCCGACCCTGGTGGAGGCCACGCTGGCGAGCGAGGGCCGGGTCGGTCCGGCCATGCGCCTGGAACTGGATGACCTGGTGCGGACCATGCAACCGGAAATCGTGCCCTTCACCGCCGAACTCGCCGCCATCGCCCAGGATGGCTGGCGCCGCTACGGCAAGGGACGTCACCCGGCCGGCCTTAACCTCGGCGATTGCTTCGCCTATGCCCTCGCCAAATCCCGTGGCGAACCCCTGTTGTTCAAGGGCGAGGATTTCGCCCGAACCGATGTGAAGGCCGCGCTACCACCCCATGCCTGAACTCCTGATCGAGCTTTTCTCCGAGGAAATTCCGGCCCGCATGCAGGCCCGGGCGGCGGAGGAGCTGTGCGCTGGCCTGCTGAAGGCGTTGGCCCCGCTGATGACGGTGGCGCCGAAGCCGCTCTACGGCCCGCGCCGCATCGCCGCGCTGGGGGAGATGGCGGCGCGGGCGGAGACCGCGGCGAAGGAGGAGCGCGGTCCGCGCATCGGCGCGCCGGAGGCGGCGCTGGAGGGGTTCCTCCGCAAGCACGGCGCGGCGCGTGAGGCGCTGGCGCAGGAAGGCCAGTTCTGGGTGCTGAAGAAGCCGGGCGAGGCGATCGAGGCGCCGGCGCTGATCGCCGCGAAGCTGCCGGCGCTGCTCCGCGGCTTCCCCTGGCCGAAGAGCATGCGCTGGGGCGAGAGCGGCTTCACCTGGGTGCGGCCGCTGCAACGCATCCTCTGCGTCTTCGACCGGCAGCCGGTGCGCTTCGCGCTCGCCGAGGGGGAGGATGCGGTGCATGGCCTTGCCTCCGACGCGCTGACGGAGGGGCATCGCATCCTGCACGGCACCGCGCCTTTCGCCGTGCGCGGCGTGGTGGAGTACCTGGCCGGGCTGCGGGAGCGCTGCGTCATCGCCGACCCGGCGGAGCGGGAGAAGTTGATCGAGTCGGGGGTGGCGCGGCTGGCCGCGGCGGAGGGGCTGGAGGTGGTGCCGGACCGCGGGTTGCTCTCGGAAGTGGCGGGGCTGGTGGAATGGCCGGTGCCGCTGCTCGGCCGCATCGATGACGCCTTCATGGACCTGCCGGCGGAGGTGATGCGCACCTCCATGCGGGTGAACCAGCGCTATTTCGCGCTGCGCCTCCCGGATGGGCGGCCGGCGCCGCGCTTCGCGTTGGTGGCGAACATCACGCCGCAGGATGGCGGCGCGGCGGTCATTGCCGGGAATGAGAAGGTGCTGCGGGCGCGGCTGGCGGATGCGCGCTTCTTCTGGGACCTCGACCGCAAGCATCGGCTCGAGGAGTTTCTGCCGAAGCTGGAGAGCGTGGTGTTCCACGCCAAGCTCGGCACCCAGGGCGAGCGGGTGCGGCGGCTGGAGAAGCTGGCTGAGGTGATCGCCACCGCCATCGGCGCCGATGTCGGCCATGCCATGCGAGCGGCGAAGCTCTGCAAGGCGGATCTGGCCAGCGGCATGGTGGGCGAGTTCCCGGAACTGCAAGGTATGATGGGCCGCTACTACGCCCTGCACCAGGGCGAGCCGGCCGAGGTGGCGGAGGCGATCGGGGCGCATTACCGGCCGCTGGGGCCGGGGGATGCGGTGCCTGCCGAGCCCGTCGCGGTGGCGGTGGCGCTGGCGGACAAGCTCGATCAACTAGTCTGGTTCTTTGCGGCAGACGAGAAACCGACCGGGAGTGGTGATCCCTACGCGTTGCGCCGCGCGGCGCTTGGCGTAATTCGCATCCTTCGGGAGAACGGGCTGCGGCTTGGACTTCGTGGTGTTGTGACTGCGGCTTTGCAGGCGGAACTCTGCGAGAGATTTCTGACACCTGATGCGCTTCACGATTTCATGCTTGGTGACGAAGCCGTCAAACGGCAGGTCGTAGAGATATTCTTCCGCCCGACGGTCATCGGAGTCCTCGACTTCCTCGCCGAACGCCTCCGCGTCCAGCTCCGCGCCGAAGGCGCCCGGCACGACCTGGTCGCCGCCATCTTCGGCGCCGCGCCCGATGACGACCTCGTGCGCTTGCTCGCCCGGGCCGATGCGCTCGAAAAAATGCTCGCCACCCCGGATGGCGCCAACCTGCTCGCTGCGTATAAGCGGGCGGCCAACATCCTGCGGATCGAGAACCGCAAGGACGGGCCGCATGCAGGCGCGGTCGATCCCGGGCTGCTCACCCTGCCCGCGGAAATCGCCCTCGCCGAAGCGGTCGAACGCAAGGCAGGGGAGGTCGCATCCGGGCTTGCGAAGGAGGAATTCCTGGCCGCCATGTTCGCCCTTGCCGAACTCCGCGCCCCGCTGGACGCCTTCTTCGAGAGCGTCACCGTCAATGATCCGAATCCGGAACTGCGGACCAACCGCCTGCGTTTGCTGGCCCGCCTGACCGCCGCCATGGACCAGGTGGCGGAGTTTGCGAAGGTCGAGGGTTGAAAGACTTCGCTATGCTACAACTGCGCGCCTGCCCTGCCGCATGGCGTCTGCCAGAGGAAATCCGCGCATGACCAAGTGGGTGTACAGCTTCGGCGCCGGCCAGAACGACGGCAAGGCGGAGATGCGCAACCTGTTGGGCGGCAAGGGCGCCAACCTGGCCGAGATGGCCAGCATCGGCCTGCCCGTCCCGCCCGGCTTCACCATCACCACCGAGGTCTGCACCTACTACTACGACCATGGCAAATCCTACCCGCCGGAGCTGGAAGCCCAGGTGGCGGAAGCCCTGGCGCGGGTGGAGAAGGCGGTCGGCAACCGCTTCGGCGACCATCGGAAGCCGCTGCTCGTCTCCGTCCGCTCCGGCGCTCGCGTCTCCATGCCCGGCATGATGGATACTGTCCTCAACCTTGGCCTGAACGATCAGACGGTGGAAGGCCTGGCCGCCGGCTCCGGCGATGCGCGCTTCGCCTGGGACAGCTATCGCCGCTTCATCCAGATGTTCGGCAGCGTCGTACTGGGCATCGACCATCACCGCTTCGAGGAGATCATCGAGCATGTGAAGCTCGATGCCGGCCTGATCGAGGACACCCAGCTCTCGGCCCAGGACTGGCACCGGGTGGTGGCGGGCTACAAGGACATGGTGCTGGAGGTGAAGGGCGAGCCCTTCCCGCAGGACCCGAAGGCGCAGCTTTGGGCCGCCATCGGCGCCGTGTTCGGCAGCTGGATGAACCCGCGCGCCAACACCTATCGCCGGCTGCACGACATCCCGGCCGATTGGGGCACGGCGGTGAACGTCCAGGCCATGGTCTTCGGCAATATGGGCGAGGATTGCGCGACCGGCGTCTGCTTCACCCGCGACCCCTCCACGGGCGAGAACATCTTCTACGGCGAATACCTCATCAACGCCCAGGGCGAGGATGTGGTGGCCGGCATCCGCACGCCGCAGCCCATGTCGAAGGCGCGCGCCAAGCCGGGCGAGCGCAGCATGGAAGAGGCGATGCCCAACGCCTACCGGGAGCTCGTCGAGGTCCGCGCCAAGCTCGAGAAGCACTATGCGGACATGCAGGCCATCGAGTTCACGGTGCAGCAGAACAAGCTCTACATGCTGCAGACGCGGAACGGGAAGCGCACCGCCGCCGCCAGCCTGAAGATCGCCGTGGACATGGCGCAGGAAGGGCTGATCTCGGAGACCGAGGCGGTGAAGCGGGTGAACCCCTCTGCCCTCGACCAGCTCCTGCACCCGACGCTCGACCCGAAGGCGCCGCGCAAGCTGCTGGCGAAGGGCCTGCCGGCCTCCCCCGGCGCGGCCTGCGGCACGGTGGTGTTCTCGGCCGATGAGGCGGAGGCCCGGGCGCAGAAGGGCGAGAGCGTCATCCTCGTGCGCATCGAGACCAGCCCCGAGGACATCCACGGCATGCATGCCGCGAAGGGCATCCTCACGACGCGCGGCGGCATGACCAGCCACGCGGCGGTGGTGGCGCGCGGCATGGGCCGGCCCTGCGTGGCAGGCGCCGGCGGCGTGACGGTGGACTACCACAGCCAGGTGCTGAGCGCCGGCGGCCAGCATGTGCGGGCGGGCGAGACCATCACCCTGGATGGCGCGACGGGCGAGATCTTCATCGGCGCGGTGCCGATGGTGGAGCCGCAGCTCTCCGGCGACTTCGCCACGCTGATGGGCTGGGCCGACAAGGTCCGCCGCCTGCGCGTGCGGGCCAATGCCGAGACGCCGCTCGACGCCGACACCGCCCGCAAATTCGGCGCGGAGGGCATCGGCCTCTGCCGCACCGAGCACATGTTCTTCGACCCGGACCGCATCGGCGCCGTCCGCCAGATGATCATGAGCGAGACGGAGCGCGGCCGGCGCGAGGCGCTGGCGAAGCTGCTGCCCTTCCAGCGCAAGGACTTCTCCGAGCTGTTCCGCATCATGGCGGGGCTGCCGGTCACCATCCGGCTGCTCGACCCGCCGCTGCACGAATTCCTGCCGCATGGGGAGGCGGAGATCGCGGAAGTCGCGGCCGCCCTCGGCACCGATCCTGAGGCGATGCATCGCCGGGCGGAGGAGCTGTCCGAAGCCAACCCGATGCTCGGCCATCGCGGCTGCCGCCTCGGCATCTCCTACCCCGAGATCTACGAAATGCAGGCCCGCGCCATCTTCGAGGCAGCGGTCGCGATCGGCAAGGAGACCGGCAAGGCGCCGGTGCCGGAGATCATGATCCCGCTGGTGGCGACGCGGCGGGAGCTGGAGATCACCAAGGCCCAGGTGGACAAGGTGGCGCAGGAGGTCTTCGCCGAGAGCGGCTACCACGTGGAATACTATGTCGGCACGATGATCGAGCTGCCGCGTGCCGCGCTGACTGCGGACAAGATCGCCGAGGTGGGCGACTTCTTCAGCTTCGGCACCAACGACCTGACGCAGACCACCTTCGGCCTCTCGCGTGACGATGCGGGTAAGTTCCTGCCCCTCTATGTCGAGAAGGGGATCATGCCGAAGGATCCCTTCGTCTCCATCGACCCGGAGGGCGTCGGCGCGCTGGTGAAGATCGCGACCGAGAAGGGGCGGTCGGTGAAGCCGGACCTCAAGCTCGGCATCTGCGGCGAGCATGGCGGCGACCCGGCCTCCATCATGTTCTGCGAGGAGGCGGGGCTGGATTACGTCTCCTGCTCGCCCTACCGCGTGCCCGTCGCGCGGCTGGCGGCGGCGCAGGCGGCGCTGTCCGGGGGGGCTGACCGGACGGCTTGATTTTATCTCCACAGAGCCGCTGCGCGGCTCCGTGGGGACCCCGTGTGGCGCTGGGGCGCCAGTGTGCCGCACAGCCTGCCGCGGCGAAGCCGCGTCAGGGCACCGGGTAGCGCCAGGTGGAACCGCCGCGACTGAGACTCAAGGTTCCCAAAGGCCCTTCGGCCTTTGGTAGGGGGAGTTCGAGGGGGACAAAGTCCCCCTCGACACCGCATCAGCCCTTCACGAACGCCAACAGATCCGCGTTGATCTGCTCCGCATGCGTCGTCGCCATGCCATGCGGCAGGCCCGGATAGGTCTTCAGCGTACCCTTCTTCAGCAGCGGCGCGGAGAGGCGGGCGGAGGCGCCGATCGGCACGATCTGGTCGTCCTCGCCATGCAGCACCAGCGTCGGCACCTCGATCTTCCTCAGGTCCTCGGTGAAGTCGGTCTCGGAGAAGGCCTTGATGCAGTCGTAATGCGCCTTGGCGCCGCCCATCATCCCCTGGCGCCACCAATTATCCACCACGCCGGGGATGGTCTCCACGTCCGGCCGGTTGAAGCCATAGAAGGGCCCCGCCGGCACGTCGCGGAAGAACTGCGCCCGGTTGGCCGCCAGCGCCTTGCGGAAGCCGTCGAACACCTCGATGGGCAGGCCGCCCGGGTTCTTCTCGGACTTCACCATCACCGGCGGCACGGCGCCGATCAGCACCGCCTTCGCCACCCGGCCGCCGCCGCCATATTGCGCGACATAGCGCGCGACCTCGCCGCCGCCGGTGGAGTGGCCGATATGGATGGCGTCCCGCAGGTTGAGCGCCTGCGCCAGCGCCGCGACATCGGCCGCGTAGGTGTCCATATCGTTGCCGGCATAGGATTGGCTGGACCGGCCGTGGCCGCGGCGGTCATGCGCGATGACGCGGTAGCCCTGAGCCAGGAAGAACAGCATCTGGGCGTCCCAGTCATCCGCCGAGAGCGGCCAGCCATGATGGAAGACGATCGGCTGCCCGCTTCCCCAGTCCTTGTAGAAGATCCGCGTGCCGTCCCTGGTGGTGACGAAGCCGTCGCCGCTGCGGTCGGCGGGGGCTGAGCTCTGGCTCATGGAATGCTCCTTCACTTTGTGCCTACGTTCAATTTGTGCGATAATGATTACTGCGGAAGCCAACAGCTATACGACACCGGATAGACCGTCCAGTGAAAGGTTATCGCAATAAGAAAATGCCTGCCTTGGCGGATAGCGATATCGCCCTCGGCGCCCCGCGCCGGAGAGGAAGACCATGAAGAGCCCGCCCCGCCTGCCGCTCGAGCAGCAGCTCTGCTTCACCCTCTACCGGGCGGGCATGGCCATCAACCGCACCTATAAGCCGCTGCTGGACGAGATGGGCATCACCTATCCGCAATACCTGGTGCTCTCGGTGCTGGAGGAGGCGGATGGCAGCACCATCGGCGGCATCGCCGCCCGGCTGGCGCTGGAGCCGAGCACGGTGACGCCGACGGTGAAGCGGATGGAGGCGATGGGGCTGGTGCAGCGCCGCCGCGACACGGCGGATGAGCGCCAGGTGCAGGTCTGGCTGACGGAGCAGGGGCGCAGCGTCCTGGGGCGCTGCGGCTGCCTCGGCGCGGCGCTGCTGGAACGCTCCGGCCTCAGCCCGGAGCGCTATGAGGCGCTGAACGAGCAGATGCAGGCGCTCAACGCGGCGCTGACCGCAGGGCTGCGCGGAGGGCGATAGTGGCGGCCTAGGCGGCTGGGGTGGCTGGGGTGGCTGTAGGGCAGGGTGGCGAAGCCGCGCAGCCGGCGCTCCACCACAGCACTGGCTTGGCGTTGCGCGTCCGTCATCGGCGCGCCCGGCGTCGCGGTGCGCCAGGTGGCGGGCGACGCTGTCGGCGCCGCGACGATGCGCCGCCACCAGCCTGGACTAGAGCATGCTGCGTTCGCTTGCGCTCACGCAGCATGCTCTAGGCCGTTGTTTCGCGAGCATCTTCACGCGTTCAGATGATTCCATCTGAACGCGATCTGCTCTAGGTCGGGCGCAGCGCTTGGCCGTCCAGCCCGGTCGGCTTGGGCGAGGCTGCCATTGCGGTCGAGCTGATGCTCGGCATGGCGGCCTCGGTCCCGGCGCCGCCGGCATCCTGCCAGCCGATGTCCCGCAGGGCTGCAGCAGGCTCTCGACCCAGGGGTCAGGCGCCGGGTGCTACGCCGCCGGCTTCAGGCAGGCCGCCACATAGGGCAGGAAATGCTGCACCGGCGGCGTCTCCAGATCCTTCACCTTCGCCGCCTCGTCGAAGCGACGCAGCCGGACGGCCGCCTTGGCCTGGGGCAGGGCGGCGAATTCCGCCGCCTCCGCCGCCGACATCGGCCCGCCCTGCAGCGAGAGGCTGAGCACCGAATCCGGGGACAGCTTGCCGAAATAGTCCGGCTCCACGGCGCAGAGATAGCGCTTGGCAGCCACATGCAGCCGGACCGGCTCCGTCACCTCGGGCCCGAACCATGCCGCGAGGAAGGCGTGGCCCAGCTCCTCATGCTTGTCGTCGATGCCCTGCTCGGCCGGGGCCTCGCCGAGATCGTGCACCAGATGGCCGATATCGTGCAGCAGGGAGGCGGTGATGAGCGCGGCATCGCCGCCCTCCCGCTCCGCCGCCCAGGCGGCCTGGAGGGCGTGCTGGCGCTGGGTGACGTCATGCAGGCCGTATTGACCATCGGCCTTCAGGGTCAGCAGCTCCTCGATGCGGGCAAGGCGGGGGTCGGTCATGGCGGCCTCGGGCGGTGGCTGGCGGAAGGCTAGATTTGACCAATCATCCGGACAAGTTGCCGCCGCAGGATTTCACACTACTGCAACACGCCTCTGCAGCGGCGGGGCAAACCCACACCGGGGCCCGCGGCCGGGGTTGCCGGCAGTGCTGGCAGCCCCGGCGGAGGTGCAGGAGGCAGAGCCCCGTTCTCACCCCCGCCGCAGATTCCAGAACAGCGAGAACCCGCCCAGCATGCCCGTAAGATCCGCCTTATGCGCCGTCCGCGCCATGATCTGGCCGAGCGGCAGGTAGGGCACGTCGATGAAGAGCTGCGCCTGGATGTCCCGCGCCAGCCGCAGCCGGTCCGCGTCGGTCGTCGCCGCCAGCCACTCATTCCGCAACGCCTCCAGCCGCGGGCTGGTCGGCCAGCCATTGCTCGCGGCCTGCCCGGTGCCGCGCAGATACTGGTGCACGGCGGGGTCGAGCTGGTCGAGCCCCGACCAGTAGGTATGGAAGACGCTCCAGCCGCCCTGATCGGGTCCCTCCCGCCGGCCGAGGCGCTGGCGCATCGTCGCCCAATCCGTTGCCTGGTAGTCCACATTCAGGCCGAGGCGCTTCAGCAGATCCGCCCCCACATCCGCCAGCGCCTTCAGCGTGGGGAAGTCGGAGGGGGAGAGGACCACCACCTTCTCGCCCTTGTAGCCCGCCTCCTGCACCGCCCGCTTTGCCGCCGCCAGGTCGCGCGGGCCGGTCAGGGCCATCATCCCGGACTCATTCGCCAAGGGCGTGCCGGGCGGGAAGGCGCCGACACCCTCCCGGAAGCCATCCGCCACATCGCCCACCACGGCGGCCATGAAATCCGCCTGGTTCAGCGCCGGCAGCAGGGCGCGGCGCAGCGCCGCGTTGTCGAAGGGCGGGTTGAGGTGGTTGAACCGCATCACCGCGACATAGCCCAGCGGATCCGGCGTCCAGACCTTGATGCGGCGATCGCGCAGCAGGGGCGGCAGCAGGTCGAAGGTCGGCGCCTCCCACCAATCCACCTCGCCGGTACGCAGCGCCGCGGCGGCGGTGGAGGGGTCGGGGATCACCTGCCACTCCACCCGGTCGAAATGCACATGCTTCGGCCCGGCGGTGAAGCTCGGCGTACCCTCGGCGCGCGGCACATAGGCGGGGTTGCGCTCATAGACCACGCGGGCGCCGGAGACCTGTTCGGAGGCGACGAAGCGGAAGGGCCCGCTGCCGACGATCTCGGTGATCTGGCGGAAGGGATCGGTCGCAGCGAGCCGCTCCGGCATGATGGCGCAGACCGGCGAGCCGGCCTTGCCCAGCGCATAGGTCAGGAGGTCGAAGCGGCGCTTCAGCCGGAAGCGGATGGTGCGGTCGTCGGGCGCGTCGAGCTCCTCGGTCGCCGCCAT
Source organism: Siccirubricoccus soli (assembly GCF_024178315.1). Taxonomy (GTDB): domain Bacteria; phylum Pseudomonadota; class Alphaproteobacteria; order Acetobacterales; family Acetobacteraceae; genus Siccirubricoccus; species Siccirubricoccus soli. Next base: position 46,041 of record NZ_JAMZIK010000147.1, read on the forward strand.
CAGGGAGCTGCCGATGCTGTCTCGCCGCGCCCAGCGGCGGATGCTGGCCACCGCGTCGCGCGCCAGCACGGCCTCGCCGTCATGCCAGCGCAGCCCCTCGCGCAGGCGGATCCGCCATTCCAGCCCGTCCGCGGCCACCTCCTGGCCCTCGGCCATCTGCGGCTGGATGCGGAGCTGGTCATCCATGCCGTAGAGCGTGTCGAACACCATCAGCGCGTGGTTGCGCGTGACATAGGCGGCGGTGAAGACCGGGTCGATGATGCCGAGATCGGATTGCGGCACGAATTTCAGCACCCGCTGCGCCTGGGCGGCGGCGAGGCGTGGGGCGGCCAGGGGGGCGAGGGTCGCGACGCCGGCGGCGAACAAGGCGCGGCGGCCGATCACGCGCGGTGTCTCGGGGCGGGGGAGGGGGACAGGCGGGGCATGACGTTCTCCTGGCATCTATCGTGCAACAAGAGCGCATCCTCGGCGTATTGTCACCTGTCTGATCGTGGATGCCGGCGCCGCCGGCAGACCCTGCCTGCGGCACGGCCGGCGGCGCGCCATGCCGGACACGCCGTCATGGGCCTCCCGGTCCGTGGCGGGGCCGCCGGCAGCCCGGCGTCCCACCGCCCCGCTGCGGGACCGACCGGGCCTGCGGGCATCGCCCTATTCGACCGAGGCCCCGGACACCCGCACCACCTCCGCCATCCTGGCGATCTCGGCGAGCTGAAAGCTGGCGAATTCCTCCGCCGTGCTGCCCACCGGCCGGTAGCCAAGCTGCTGCAGGCGCTCCGCCACCGCCGGCTGCCGCGCCGCCTTCGCCACCTCCTCCGATAGCCGCGCCACCACCGGCACCGGCGTGCCGGCCGGGGCGAAGAGGCCGAGCCAGCTCTGGAAGTCGTAGCCCGGCACCGTCTCGGCCACGGCCGGCACCTCCGGCAGCTCCTCCGCCCGCTTCGGCCAGGTGATGCCGAGGGCGCGGACCTGCCCGGCGCGGTACTGGGTGATGCTCTCCACCACCGGGGCGAAGATCAGGTCCACCCGGCCGGAGACGAGATCCGCCATGGCCGGCGCCCCGCCGCGGTAATGGATGGGGGTGAAGCGCACCCCCGCCTGCTGCTCGAACAGCACGGCGGCGATGTGCTGGGAGGTGCCGCCGCCGCCCGTGCCGCAATTGAGACGGCCGGGCCGCGCCTTGGCCAGGGCGATCAGCTCCGCCACGCTGTTGGCCGGCACGGAAGGGTGCACCACCAGCAGGCAGGAGCTCAGTACCACCAGCGAGATGGCGGAGAAATCCCGCGCCACATGGAAGGGCAGGCGCGGGTAGAGCGACTGGTTCACCGCATGGGTGCCCATGGAGCCCATCACCAGGGTATAGCCATCCGGCGCGCTGCGGGCGCAGGCCTCCGAGGCGACATTGCCCCCGGCGCCGGTGCGGTTCTCCACCACCACCTGCTGGCCGAGCGCGGTGCCCAGCGCCTGCGCGATGATGCGGGCGGTGGTGTCGGTGCTTCCCCCGGCGGCGAAGCCGACCAGGATGCGGATGGGGTGGTCGGGGGTCCAGGCCGGCTGGGCCCGCGCTGCCAGGGGCAGGCTGGCCAGCACCGGCAGCAGGCTGCGGCGCTGCATCATTCTCGGTGTCCTCCCTGCGGGTCTTTGCCCGCTGGGGGAAGGCTAGCTGCTTTGTTCCCGCCATCTCCAGCAGAACCGCGTGCGGCGGATGGATCGGAAAACGTTGCGAGGCGGGCTAGGATAGGCCCGAACCGGAGGAAAACGCCGCATGAGTGGTGGCCAGATCGTCCTGATTGTCCTGCTGCTGCTCGCGGTCTTCACCGCGGCGCGCGGCATTCGCACCGTGCCGCAAGGGGAGATCTGGACGGTGGAGCGCTTCGGCGCCTTCACCCGGCTGCTGCAGCCCGGGCTCAACCTCATCATCCCCTATGTGGACCGCATCGGCCGCCGGATGAACGTGCAGGAGGTGGTGCTGGACATCCCGGAGCAATCCGTCATCACCCGCGACAACGCCTCGGTGGCGGTGGACGGCATCGTCTATTACCGGGTGATGGACCCGGCCAAGGCCGCCTATGCGGTGCAGAACCTGGAACAGGCGCTGACCGCCCTGACCATGACCAATATCCGCAGCGTGATCGGCGAGATGGACCTCGATGCGACGCTGTCGGGGCGGGAGCGCATCAACTCCTCCCTGCTCACCATCCTGGACGGCGCCACCGACCCCTGGGGGGTGAAGGTCAGCCGCGTGGAGCTGCGCAAGGTGGAGCCGCCGGAGAACCTGGTCCGCGCCATGAACCTGCAGATGACGGCGGAACGCGAGCGCCGTGCCACGGTGGTGCGGGCGGAGGGCGAGAAGGCGGCGCTGATCCTGGCCGCCGAGGGCCGGCGGGAGAGCGCCATGCGGGATGCCGAGGCGCGGGAGCGCCTGGCGGCGGCGGAGGCGGCGGCGACCCGGGCGGTGGCCGAGGCGGCCGCCGGGGCGGGGGAGACCGCGCTGCGCTACTTCATCGCCGACCGCTACGTGAAGGCCTTCGAGGCCATGGGCACCAACCCTGCCAACAAGCTGGTGGTGGTGCCGATGGAAGCGGCGGGGCTGGCCGGCGGCATCGCCCAGGCGCTGGAATTGCTGAAGGGGCCGGGCGCGCCGGGCGGGGCGCCGCCCATGCCGCCGGCGGGGGAGCGGCCGTGGAACCGGGGCTGATCTGGGTCCTCGCCGGCCTGCTGCTGCTGCTCGCGGAGCTGATCCTGCCGGGCATCTTCCTGCTCTGGGTCGGGCTGGCGGCGATCGGCACCGGGCTGGTGCAGCTTGCCGTCGTCACCACCTTCGCCATGGATGCAACCTGCTTCCTGGTGCTGCTCGGGGCCGGCATCTGGCTCTCCCTCACCCTGCGGCGCGGCCGGCCGCCGCCGGCGGCGCAGGTGAATGCGCCGGGCGCCGGCCTGATCGGCCGCAGCGGCATTCTGCTGCCGGTGGAGCGGTACGGGCTGCGCGTACGCATCGGCGACAGCGACTGGCCGGCCCGCCTGCCGCGCGACATGCGGGTGCCGGAGGGCCCCGTCCAGGTGCGGGTGGAGGCGGTGGACGGGACGACGCTGATCGTCAAACCGGAATAGTCGCCCGGCCATCGGGCCTGCCCCTGGCATGGGCTTGAACCCGGGCCGGGGACGGGCAACATCCGCGGCATGGAAAGTTTCCGGCAGCCCGGGCCGCAGAACCGGGATCAGCGCCCCCCGGTGCTCGACATGACGCCCGAGGGTGAGTTCCGCGACAGCCTGCCCCCGTCCGGCACCGGCGGGTGGCTGGACCGCGCGCTGGCGCGGCTGGGCGGGGCGGCGCTGCTGGTCTCGCTGGTGACGGGCGGGTTGCTGGTGGCGGCGCTGGCCGTGCTGTTCGTCGGGCTGCTGCTGCCGGTCGCGATCATCGGCGGGCTGGTGGCCTTCGGCTCCCTCTGGTGGCGCCTGCGCCGGGGTGGGGGAAGGCCGGTCCGCTTCGTGGTGATCCGCCGCTGAGCGGCGAGCCGCCCTTCCAGATCGACCCGCGGCGACTTTACGATGTGGGCGCCGATGGCGTGCCGCGCACCGACCGCGCCGAGCCCCCGGAATGGCTGGATGCACGGCACCGGGCGCTGCTGGGCTGGGCGGCGCTGGGCGCTTTCCTGACCGGCGGGCTGGCGGGGCTGAGCGTGGCCTGCCTGGCCTTCGGGGCCAATCTGTGGGCAGCGGGCCTCGCCCTGGCGATGCTGGGGACGGCGCCGCTGCTCGGGGTGGGTCCGGTGCTGGATTGGTGGCGGCATCGCCGGCCGCACCGCCGGCGGCACCGGCAGCGGCCGGAGGAATTCGGCCAGGAGTGAGAGGTCAGGGGCCCGGCAGGCCGAAGACCTCGGCCAGCAGCCGGTAGCTGCGCTGGCGGGCGGCCGGGTCGTGGCAGGGGGTGAGGACCGCCACCTCCGCGGCGCCATGGGCGGCGGCCATCGCCTCCAGCTTCGCCTTCACCTGCTCCGGCGCGCCGACGATCGCCTTGGCGCGGAGCCGGTCCAGATAGTCCCGCTCATGCGGCTGGAAGGGGTAGGCCTCGGCCTCCGCCACGCTGGGCAGGGGCGGAAAGCGGCCGGTGTCGCGGAACAGCCGCCAGAGCTCGCGGGATTTGTAGAGCCGCCAGGCCTCCGCCTCGGTCTCCGCGGTCAGGGCGAAGACGCCGAGCGCGGCATGCGGGGCGGCGAGGCGGCCGAGCTTGGCGGGCTGCGGCTGGAAATGCTCGCGGTAGAGCTGCATCACCTGCTCGCTGCCCTGGTCCGAGATGAAATGGGCGAAGCAGTAAGGCAGGCCGAAATAGGCGGCGAGCTGGGCGCCGTAATCCGAGGAGCCGAGGATCCAGACCTCCGGCCGCGTCGGGATCTGCGGATTGGCGGCGACCTGGCGGAAGGGGTGGCCCTCCGGCAGCCCGTCGCCGAGCCAACCGAGCAGGTCCATCACCTGGTTGGGGAAGGCCTCCGCCGCCTCATTGGCCTTGGGGTTCAGGGCGAAGGCGGTGCGGCCGTCGCTGCCCGGGGCGCGGCCCAGGCCGAGATCGATGCGGCCAGGCGCGATCGCCTCCGCCACCTTGAACTGCTCCGCCACCTTCAGCGCCGAATAATGCGGCAGCATCACCCCGGCGGTGCCGACGCGGATGCGCCGCGTGGTGGCGGCGATGGCCGCCACCAGCATCTCCGGCGCGCTGCCGGCATGGGAGTGGCTGTTGTGGTGCTCCGCCAGCCAGTAGCGGCCGTAACCCCATGCATCGGCCAGCTTCGCCAGGGCCAGGGTCTCGCGGATCGCCTCGTCGGCGCCGCGGCCGGAGGCGATGGTCGACTGGTCGAGGATGGCGAGGCGGAGGCTCATGGCGGAACTCTGGCCCTGCTTGGCCGGCTAGGGAAGGGAATGGATGGGCAGGCCGAGCGGCCCGGCCATCAGGTCGAAATCCCGGTCCTGGTGCAGCAGCGGCACGGCATGGGCGATGCACCAGCTGGCGATGATGACGTCCGGCGTGCTGCTTGGGGTGATGCCGAGTTCCCGCAGCCGGCGGTCATGCGCCGCGGCGCGTGTGGCCGATGCCGCGCCCAGCATGAGCACCAGGGTGAAGCTGCGCAGCCAGGCCTTGATCGCTTCCGACCGTGCCTCTGAGGAGGCGCCCCGCAGCACCTCCAGCAGCACGATGTCGCCGATGACGAGGGGGTCGGCGCCGGCCAGCCAGCGGAAGGCGGCGGTCGCGGGCGTCTCCGCCCGCTTCAGCACGCCGATCAGGACGGAGCTGTCGACCGCGATCAGCGGAGCGGCATCTGATCCTCATGGAGGCCGGTGGCGGACCGTGCCTCCAGCCGCCAATCGGGATCGGCGCCCCACAGCGCTTCCGCCGCTTCCCGCTGCCGGGCCAGGCGGACCAGCAGGCGCAGGCCTTCCTCCACCGCGGCCTTCTTGGTGGGGTGGCCGCCCCGGCGCATGGCTTCGGCGATCAGGCCGTCATCGATCTCGATATTCGTGCGCATGAAGCGATGTGTGTCCAGTCTTGGCTCCATACACAAGGAAATTGGAGGCCGACCCGCAATAAATCCTGGCTCAGAACGCCACCGTCCCGAACACCGCCTTCAGCAGCGCGTAGAGCGCGCCGCCGACCAGGAAGCCCACCAGCGTTCCGTTCATCCGCACATATTGCAGGTCGCGGCCGACCCGCAGCTCGATCTTCTCCGTCACCTGCGCCGTGTCCCAGCCCGCCACGACCTGGGCGATGAAGCCGGCGAGCTGTGCCCGCGCCGCCGGCAGCAGTCGCGTCACCACCGTCTCCGCCGCCCGGTTCAGCCGCGCCCGCGCCGCTTCGTCCTGCGCCAGCAGCGAGCCGGCATTGGTGAAGGCCCCCTCCAGCAGCGTCACCGTCCGGCCATCCGGCCGGGCGGCATCGGCTTCCAGCGCCGCCCGCAGCCGGGACCAGATATCGCCCAGCCAGGCCGCGACACTCGGATGCGCCACTGCTTGGCGCATCGCCCGCCCGACTGCTGCCATCCGCTCCGGGTCGCTTTCCAGCTTCTCGATCTCGGCGGTCAGCCAGGCCTCGAAGGCGAGGCGCAGATCGCTGTCCGCCGCCTCCATCCGCCCCAGCTCGGCGGTGACGGCGGCCAGCGCCCGCCTTGCCACGGTGGCGCCCAGCGCCCAGCCGACCAGGCGGCCGCCTTCCTCCCGCACCTTGGTCTCGATGGCGGTGCGGAGCTGATCCTCCTTTTCCACCAGGAGCCGGCGGAGCTGACCGATGGCAAGGTCGAACACCTCCTGGTGCCTGCCGCCGGCGACGAGCGCCCGCAGCGCCCGCGCCAGCACCTGCGCGCCGCCGGCGCCGCCCGCCAGCCGCGGCAGCAGCCGGCCGAGCAGC
>NZ_JAMZIK010000148.1 GCF_024178315.1 Siccirubricoccus soli
GCGCCCCCGCCCCGCCGACCCGCGCCGCCCCGACGGCCCCGCGCCGGGCGGCGCGGCCGAGGCCGAGCCATTCCGAAGGCGAGAGGCCGAAGCCCAGCACCGCCAGCAGCAGGGTGAGGGACAGCAGCATCCCGTCCCCGATCAGCGTGCCGAGCGGGCCGAAGCTGCCCTCGGCCAGGCGCTGCAGCCCGCCGCCGAGGATGTTGCCTGCCGCCCCGCCCGGGGCGAGGCCCTCGGCCGGCCCCGGCATGGGCGCCAGGGTAAGGGCGGCGGCGAGCGCTGGCATGCCGGCCAGCAGCGCGGCGAGTCGCGCGGGGAAGAGGCTGAGGCCGCGCTGCGTGGCCAGCCGCCAGGCCCAGGCCAGCAGGGCGAGGCCGGGCAGGGCGGCGGCCCAGCCGAAGCCCTGCAGCAGCATATCCGCCAGCACCGCCCCGGCTGGCCCGGCCAGGTTGACGGGCGGCTGGGTGGTGGCGGTGGAGAGCGAGGGGTCGGCCGGGCTGTAGCTGGCCAGCGCCACCAGCAGGGCCAGGCCGGCAAGGCCCGAGACCAGCCCCAGCACCTCGAACATCCGGCGCCTTATGGCGGCGCGGACGGCGGGGGAGGCGAAGCGGCGGACGCCGGCAGAGGCGCGGTCGGAGGAGACAGAGGCGGCGCGGGGCATTCCGTTCGACTGGCTTGAGGTTCCGCCGCAGATATACACGCGAACCGCTTGTGCCGGGACGAAAATTCCATCGGGCGCCCGTCTCGGCCCAGGAGACATAGAAGGGCGCCGGCCCTGCGGCCGGCGCCCCTTGCCCCGCCTGTGGCGGGCGCCGCCTTCAGAAGACGCGGCTGATGGTGAAGAGCACCCGGCCCTCGCAGACCCGCTGCCCCTGGTCGGCCCGCTCCGCCACGGCGAAGCAGTCGGCCCGCTTGATGGTGGTGCCGTACCAGCCGAGCGAGGCGGTCACGCCGCCGACGATCTCCCGCGACACACCGATGGAGTACCAGAGATAGTCCGGCGCGCCGAAGTAGCGGCTGCCATCGGCGGCGGTGTTGCGCTGGATCCACTGGTAGCCGACGCGGGCGGAGGCGGTGAAGTCCAGCGGCAGGGTGACGTCGGCGCCGCCCTCGACGTAGTAGCCTTCGCCCGAGCGGCCGAAGAAATTCGGCGAGTAATTGAAGGCGCCGAGCAGCTTCACGGCATCGATGGTGTAGGAGGCCTTCAGCGAGACCTCGTGGTATTCGTTGAGCTGGGTGCCGCCCGGTTTGTCCTGGCCCGGGTAGAAATAGCCGATATAGCCGAGGTCGAAGGAGATGCCGGCGAGCTCGAAGCGGTAGCCGGCGAGGGCGTCCAGTTCCTGCCGCGTGTCGTTGTACGGGCCGGCGAGGAATTTGGCGTTGCTGATGAAGCCGCCGATATAGACGCCGCTTTCATGCTGCACGTCCAGCGTGCCCTGGAACGCCCAATTGTTCCGGGTCTGGCTGATGCCGCGGAACAGGTAGTCGCTGGCGATGGCGGGCGTGACCGTCACCGTCAGGCCGAGGCTGTCGATGGTGGTCTGAGCGGTGGCGGGCACCGCCGGCAGGACCAGCGCGGCGGCGGCGAAGAGCCAGCGGCGCAGCCGGCTGGCGAGCGGGGAACCTGGTTCGGAGTGCGACATAGACCTTCCTGTGCGCATGGCTGCTCATGGCGGGGTGCCATGGTGGCTGGCTCGGTTGAGGGCGCCGTACCCGGCGCTCGGGCGGTGGCTCCCCGATCGCCGTAGCAAGGACCGGGCCGCGCTCTAGCATCGGTCCCATATAAAGCTGAAATAAAAATGCCATAAATTTAGGCAAAACGCCATGCCATCGCGGAAGATCAGGGCAGGGGCAGGGTCGAAGCCAAGCGGGTTGCGCGCAGCGCTGCCGGCCGTGCGATCAGTACTGAGCCGGGGGCAGGTCCGCGGGCTGTACCGGTACGGTCTTCTGTATCCGTTGCAAGATGCAGGAAGCGGTATCTTGGGCGGTATTGTGCGGCCGGCGAGCCGCAAAAAAAACGCCGCGCGGCGTGCCGCGCGGCGTCCTTCGGCCTCCGGCGGGGCCGCGGCCCCGCCGGGTCCGGAACTCAGGCCAGCCGCTCGCCGTGCTGGGTGACGTCGAGGCCCTCGCGCTCCTCCTCCTCCGCGACGCGGAGGCCGACGACCACATCGGTGACCTTCAGCAGGATGAAGGTGCCGATGGCGGTGAAGACGAAGACCGCGACCGTCGCGTAGAGCTGCAGCAGGAACTGGTCGAAGGAGCCGCTGATGCCCTCCGGCGCGGCGCTGGTGGCCGAGAGCGGGCCGAAGGCGAAGACGCCGACCAGCAGCGAGCCGACGATGCCGCAGACGCCATGCACGCCGAAGGCGTCCAGGCTGTCGTCATAGCCGCACATGTGCTTCAGGGCGGTGGCGCCCCAGTAGCCCGCGAGGCCGGCGACCACGCCGATGATCAGCGCCGGCACCGGCAGCACGAAGCCGGAGGCCGGGGTGATGGCGACGAGGCCCGCCACCGCGCCGGAGATGGCGCCGAGGACGGAGGGCTTGCCCTTCGTCGCCCACTCGGCGAACAGCCAGCCGAGCGCGGCGGCGGCGGCGGCCACCTGCGTCACCAGCATGGCCATGCCGGCGCGGGCACCCGCCCCCCCCGCCGAGCCGGCGTTGAAGCCGAACCAGCCGACCCAGAGCATGCTGGCGCCGACCACGGCGAGGGCCAGGTTGAAGGGCGACATGTTGTCGGTGCCGTAGCCGAGGCGCTTGCCGAGCACGATGGCCGCGACCAGGCCGGCGACGCCCGCATTGATGTGCACCACCGTGCCGCCCGCGAAGTCGAGCGCGCCGAGGCCGAAGATCCAGCCGTTCGGGTGCCAGACCCAATGGGCGATCGGGGAGTAGATCAGCAGCGACCAGAGGATGGAGAAGACCACCATGGCGCTGAACTTCATCCGGTCCGCGAAGGCACCGGTGATGAGCGCCGGGGTGATGATGGCGAAGGTCATCTGGAAGGTCAGGAAGACCGTCTCGGGAATGGTGAAGGCCACCGCGCCGTCGCCGCTGCCCAGGGTGAAGGGCTTGTCCCAGTTCTCGGCGAGGCCCGCGAGGAAGAGGCGGGAGAGGTCGCCGATATAGGCGCCGCCCTCGCCGAAGGCGAGGCTGTAGCCGGCCACCATCCACACCACCGAGATGATGGCGGCGAGCGAGAAGCTCTGCATCATGGTGGCGAGCACGTTCTTCTTGCGCACCATGCCGGCGTAGAAGAGGGCGAGCCCCGGGATCGTCATCAGCAGCACCAGGGCGGTGCTGGTCAGCATCCAGGCGGTGTCGCCGGTATCGATCTTCGGGCCGTCCTGCGCCAGCGCCGGCGCGGCGGCTAGCAGCATGGCGGCCGCGGTGGCCAGGCCGCGTACGGGCATCCTCATCGTATCTGTCCCCTGTATCCTGTCCGCTATGGGTCGGGCGCGCGTCTCTGTCAGTGGCCTGCTGATCCGCTCCGTCCGCCGGACATCCGGCGAACCGCGCGGGCAGGACACTAGAGCGCGGCCGTGTCGGTCTCGCCGGTGCGGATGCGGAGCGCCCGCTCCACATCCAGCACGAAGATCTTGCCGTCGCCGATCTTGTCGGTGCGAGCCGCCTTCGCCACCGCCTCGATGACGCCGTCCACCAGATCGTCCGGCACCACGACCTCGATCTTGATCTTGGGCAGGAAGCTCACCTGGTACTCGGCGCCCCGGTAGATCTCCGTCTGTCCCTTCTGGCGACCGAAGCCCTTCACTTCCGTCACCGTCAGCCCCTGCACGCCGAGCGGGGTGAGCGCTTCGCGCACCTCGTCCAGCTTGAAGGGCTTGATGAATGCCATCACCAGCTTCATCTGCCCGTTATCCTCCTTCGGTCCGGCTGGTGACGTGCCTTCAATTCCCGTGCCACGGCGGAACCCGGCGGAGTTCCGCGATTCCTTGCGCCAGCGGGCAGATCTGCCCGTTATTTGGGCAGCATTGGGCAGGAGGCAGGCATGCCGGGCGCCTGGCCTGGACGGCGCGGCCTTCCCCTGCGAGTGTCCGGCATGAACCACGCAGAAGAGCTTGCCGTCTGCATCCTCGGTGCCGGGCCGGTGGGGGCCAGCTTGGCCGCCACCCTGGCCGGGGCCGGCCTGCCCACCGCGGTCATCGACCAGGCGCCGCTGCCGCCCATGGAGCTGCCGGAGTTCGACGGCCGCGCCTATGCCATCGCCCTCGCCTCGCAGCGCCTGCTGGCCGGGGCCGGCATCTGGGACCACCTGCCGGAGCCGCCCTGCCCGATCCGGGCGATCCGCGTCGCCGATGGCCGCCCGGGCGAGCCGGCCTCCCCCCTCTCGCTGCATTTCGACGCGGCCGAGCTCGGCGACGAGCCCTTCGGCTGGATGGTGGAGGCGCGCGGCCTGCGCGTGGCGCTGAACGCCCGGCTGCCCCTGCTGCCCAACCTCCGCGTCTTCGCCCCTGCCCAGGCCGAGGTGACGCGGAGGCCGGAAGGCGTGCGCATCCTGCTCTCCACCGGCGAGGAATTGCGGGCCCGGCTGGTGGTGGCGGCGGAAGGCCGCAACAGCAAGCTGCGCCGCGAGGCCGGCATCCGCTGCGCCACCATCGACTACCGCCAGATCGGCATGGTCGGCGCCTTCGCGCATGAGAAGCCGCACGGCAATGTCGCGCTGGAGCAATTCCTGCCCAACGGCCCCTTCGCGCAGCTGCCGCTCTCCGGCCCCGGCGGCTTCGGCACGGCCGCCTTCCCGCATGCCTCGGCCTTCGTCTGGGCGGACCGCACGGCGATCGCGCGGCGCATGCTGGCGCTGGACGACGCCGCCTTCGCGCGGGAGCTGCGGCGGCGCCTCGGCGGCCATCTCGGCGCAGTGCGGATGATCGGCCGGCGCTGGTCCTACCCGCTCTCCGCCCTGCAGGTGGAGCGCTGGATGGACACGCGGCTGGCGCTGGTGGGGGACGCGGCGCATGGCGTGCATCCCATCGCCGGGCAGGGGCTCAACCTCGGCTTCCGCGACGTGGCGGCGCTGGCCGAGGAAGTGGCCGCCGCCTGGCAGGCCGGCGAGGATCCCGGCGCGCCGGAGGTGCTGGCGCGCTACCAGGCGCGGCGGCGGCCGGATACGCTGCTCATGCTCTCCGGCATGCATGCGCTGGAGCGGCTGTTCGGCAACGACATCGCGCCCATCCGCTGGGCGCGCCGGCTGGGCATCGCGGCGGTGGACCGGATGCCGCGGTTGAAGCTGGCCTTCGCGCGGCAGGCGATGGGCCTGGCCTGAGGCGCCCTGGCCTTGCCGTCGCCGGTGCGCGGCGGGCGGCGCAGCGCTGCCGCATGCGCCGGCAAGGCCTCATGCGGCTGCCGCGATGTAGCATGAATGGCTGCAGTCCTGCCCGATAGTTCGCAAGACAGCTATTTCCGCGTGAAAGTCGTTACAGCCTGAAATCCCCGCCCCCGGCAAACCCAGCCATGGCGCGAAAAATTCTCCTGAATATCGCGCACTGATTGACGAACCGTATCAAAGCGGATAGTCGCCTAAGGGGGAATGGAGTGGGTTTAGAATGCGGGGGAAGCGTCTTGCGCTGCTCGTGAGCTGTGCGCTGCCGGCCATGGCCCTGGCGCAGCAGGCATCGGCGCAACCGGCACCGCCGCCCTTGCGGAACCCGGTGGACCTCGCCGCCCCGCCCGCCACGCCGCGCCTCGCCCCTTCGGTGGAAGGGCCGCCGCTCCGCCGGCAGGAAGGTCCCGGCGCCGCGGTGGAGCTGCACATCGGCACCGTCCGCATCACCGGCAATGAGGCGATCGAGGAGACGCAGCTCGCCCCCGCCATCGCCGGCCTCGCCGACAGCACCGTGCCGCTGGCGCGCATCGAGGAATCCCGGCTCGGCATCCTCCGCGCCTATCGCGATCGCGGCTTTCCCTTCGCTGCGGTGAATGCCGGCGTCACCCGCCGCCCCGACAGCAACCTCGTGGACCTCACCTTCGCCGTCACCGAAGGCTTCATCGCCGAGGTGAAGCTGGAAGGCGATGCGGAGAATATCGGCCCCGCCGGCACCCAGGTGCTGCGCTTCCTCAACCGCCTCATCGGCGTCCGCCCGGTCAGCACCGCGGCGGTGGAGCGCGCCCTGCTGCTCGCCTCGGACATCCCCGGCCTCACCGTCCGCGGCACGCTGCGGCCGCTGCAGACGGAGCCCGGCGCGCTGCAGCTCGTCGCCCAGGTCGAGCGGAAAGCGGTCTCCGGCTACGTCAACATCGACAATCGCGGCTACCGGCTGGTCGGGCCCTGGCAGGGGCTGTTCGTCGCCGGGGTGAACTCCCTCACCAGCTTCGGCGAGCGGACGGAGCTCTCCTTCTTCGGCGCGCCGAACAGCACGCAGTGGTTCGCCCAGGCCTCGGTGGAGACCTTCCTCGGCGGCTCCGGCCTGCGCATGCGGCTCTATGCCGGCACCGGCGAGACGCGGCCCTCCGGCTCGCTGCGGGAGATCGGCTATTTCGGCCGCACCACGGTGGGCGGCGTCGGCCTCACCTATCCCATCGTGCGCAGCCGGCCCTTCAACCTCTACGCCGTCGGCAATTTCGACTTCTTCGAGAGCGAGGTGGAAACCGGCACCAGCGGCCGCACCCGCGCCAGCCGCGATGCCATTCGCATCCTTCGCGCCGGACTCGACGCGCAGCTGCTGGAAAGCTGGCTGCCCTGGTTCCCTGCCGCCACCACCTTCGGCAGCATCCGGCTGCACCAGGGCGTCACCGGCCTCGGCGCCACCCGCAACGGCTATCCCCTCTCCGGCCGCAGCGGCGGCGAGGATTTCGGCTTCCGCAAGCTCACCGGCGAGATCCAGCGCACCCAGCCGCTCTTCTCCCCCTTCGAAGGCTCGCTGCTCAGCGTGCAGGCGCTCTTTTCCGGTCAGTACAGCGACGATGTCCTGCCGCAGGCGGAGAAATACTATGTCGGCGGCAACCGGCTCGGCCGCGGCTACTACGCCGGCCAGATCACCGGCGACAAGGCCTGGGGCCTGGCGCTGGAGCTGCAATTCGACCTGGGTTTCGAACTGCCGATCACGCCCGCCCTGGGCAACAACCGCTTCGCGCCGCAATTCTACATCTTCCGCGACATCGCCCGCACGGTGGAGAACCGGCGCGACGACCCGAACCGCCGCATCGCCTCCTGGGGCGGCGGCGTCCGGCTGCTGATCAGCGATGCGGTGCAGTTCGACCTTGAGGGCGTGCATCGCGATGTGCGCCGGCCGGACGGCGCGGCGGCCGATGCGCTGCACGAGACGTCTTTGATCTTCCGCACGCTGGTCCGCTTCTAGGACCGGTCGGTGGGCATGGGACGCCCGGCCGCCGGCCGGGCCATGAGGGGTGGGCCGATGGCCGGTGCGAGCATGACGGGCAAGCGCGCGCTCAGGGCGTGGCTGCTGGGAACGACGGCGCTGCTGCCGGCGATCGGCGCCGCGCAAGCGCAGAGCGTGGCGCCGAACGCCCGGCCCACCGGCGGGCAAGTGGTGGCCGGCAGCGCCAGCATCAGCCAGTCCCCCAACACCACCACCATCCACCAGACCACCGACCGCGCCGCCATCAACTGGCAGAGCTTCAACGTCGGCAGCCAGCAGAGCGTCAATTTCCAGCAGCCCTCCGCCTCCTCCTGGACGCTGAACCGCGTCGTCACCTCGGACCCCTCGGTCATCGCCGGGCGCATCACCGCCAATGGCGGCGTCGCCATCGTCAACCAGTCCGGTGTCGTCTTCGCCCAGGGCGCGCAGGTGAATGTCGGCAGCCTCATCGCCTCAGCCGCCAACATCACCAACCAGAACTTCATGAATGGCCGGATGGTGTTCGACGGCGCGCCCAACCCGGGCGCCCGCGTCGAGAACCATGGCGAGGTGACGGTGGCGGATCGCGGCCTCGCCGCGCTGGTCGGGCCGCGCGTCGCCAATACCGGCACCATCCGCGCCCGCCTCGGCCGCGTGGCGCTGCAGGGGGCAGAGACCTACAGCCTCGACCTCGCGGGCGACGGGCTGCTCTCCATCGACGTCACCCAGGCGGTGCGCAGCGCGCCGGACGGCAGCGCCGCCCTCGTCACCAATTCCGGCGTCATCGACGCCTCTGGCGGCTCCGTGCTGATCTCCGCCAGCGCCGCCTCCGGCCTGGTGGAGGATCTGGTGCGCAACACCGGCCGCATCAGCGCGGCGACCGATGGCGGGCGCACCGGCATGGTGGCGCTGCGGGCGGAAGGCGGCAATGTCCGGGTGGAGGGCAATGTCGCCGCCACTGGCGGGGCTGGGCAGCGCGGCGGCAGCGTCTCGGCCACGGCCAGCGGCACGGTCACGGTGGCGCAGGGCGCGCGGGTGGATGCCTCGGGCGGCGCCGGCGGCGGCGGCGTGGCCATCGGCAGCACCCGCACCCGGGCGGCGCGGGTGCAGGGCACGGTCACGGCGCGCGGCACCGGCCAAGGCGCCCGCGGCGGCAGCGTGGCGGTGCAGGCGACGGAGAGCGCCAGCGTCGCCGGCAGCGGCAAGGTGGACGTCTCGGGCAAGGCCGGGGGCGGCGATATCCGCCTCGGCACTGCCGGCTTCGGCCGCAACCAGCCCGTGGCGGCCAACACCACGCTGGAAGAGGGCGCCCGCCTCGTCGCGGATGCGACCGCCAGCGGCAATGGCGGCACCATCGCGGTCAACAGCTCGGCGCTCACCACGGTGCTCGGCACGCTGTCCGCCCGCGGCGGGCCGCAGGGCGGCAATGGCGGCTTCGTCGAGGTCTCGGCGCTGGCCGGGATCCGCGCGCCGAACCTGCTGGCGGCGGTGGATGTCGGCGCGCCGGCGGGGCGCGCCGGAACCCTCTCGCTCGACCCCGATGTCATCACCATCGCCGCCGCCGGCAGCGCGGCCCCGGGCGACGTGGCAGCGGGCGACGATCCCGGCACCACCCTGACCCTCAGCGCCGCCAGCGTCAGCGCCTTCGACGGCGACCTGGTGCTGGAAGCGGTCCAGACCATCAACGTCAATGCCGCCATCAACAAGGCGAGCGGCGACCTGACGCTGCGCACCACCGGCACCACGGGCACGCCGGGCATCTTCGTCAATGCCGTCATCACCCTGGGCGCGGGCGGCGAGACGCCCTCCGGCGGCGCGTTGACCCTCGCCTCCGCCACCGGCATCACCGTGGGCGGCGCCATCACCGTCTTCAACGGCAGCGCCACGCTCACCGCGGCGACGACGTTGGCGATCAACGAGGCGGTGACGGCGGCGGCCAGCAGCACCTTCACCGGCACCGACGGCATCAGCCTCCAGAAGGCGGTCAACGTCGGCGACGCCAATGCGCTGACCCTGCGCTCGGACGGCGCGATCACCGCCGATGCCGCCAACGGCATCATCACCGCCAACACCCTCATCGTGCAGGGCGCGACCGGCGCCAATGCCGGGGCGGTGACGCTGGAAGCGGCGAACGCCATCAGCAACCTCAGCGTCGCCTCCTCCGCCGCGGTCAGCGTGGTGGCGGCGAATGCGCTCACCGTCACCGGCCTCACCGCCGGCGGCGCGGTGCAGCTCCGCACCGGCATCGGACTGCTCACCATCGCCGGCGACATCGGCAGCGGCGGGTCGCTGATCGACCTGGAAGGCGCCGGCGGCATCTCGATCGGCGCGCATGTGAATGCCGGCGCCAGCCAGGTGGTGCTGCGCACCGGCGCGGGTTTCGACAACCCCGGCGGCACGGCGACCATCAGCGAGACGGCCAGCGGCCGCATCACCGCGGGCTCGCTCGCCGCCTCGGCCGGTGGCGACATCACGCTGGACAACAGCCTGAACGCCTTCGCCAGCCTGGCCGCCGGCCGCAACCGCGGCGGCACCGGCAGCCCGACCCGCGCCGTCACCTCCAATGGCGGCAACGCCACCATCGTCGCGACGGATCTCTCGATCGATGCCCCGGTCGTCCTCGCCGACAGCGCCGCCTTCCGGGCGGACACCACCGGCACCCTGACGGTTGCCGCGACGGGCGGGATCGATGCCGGCAGCGTCGATCTCAACAGGAGTTCCGGTACCGGCACGGCGACGCAGATCCTAGGCGCTGTTCGCGCCCGCAGTGGCAATCTGGAGATCGCCAACCTCACCGGGGACCTCACCACCGGCGGCACCGGCACGCTGCGGGCCGATCTCGGCCAGATCAGCGTCAGCACCTTCGGCGCCCTGACCATCGGCGCGGCGGTCACCGCCGATGCCGGAAGGATCTTCCTGGAAAGCTCCGGGCTGACGACCATCGGAGCCAAGGTCACCGGCAGTTCCAGCGGCATCGAGATCCGCGCCGGCGATCTCGACATCGGTGACCGCGTCGCTGCCCCCGATGGCGAAATCAACATCCGCACCGTCAGTCCCGGCTTGGTCATCGGGATCGGCGGCGACCAGGGTGGCGGCGACCCGGCGGGGATCTACCTCAACGCGACCGAGCTCGGCCTGCTGGGGGGCAGCGGCGCGAGCGGCGGCACGGTCGCAGCGACGCGGCTGCGCTTCACCCCGGTCGGCGCCGACCTGACGGTGCTTGGCGACGTGGCGCTGCGCGGCCGCGTTGGCGTACTCGAGATCGAAGGCGTCGCCAACGTCCTGCACAGCGGCGGCAACATCGATGTCGGCCGGGTGGTGGTGAAGGCCAGCGGCAATGTGGACCTCGCCCGCGCCGGCGCCAGCAACCGCATCGACGAGCTGGCGGCCGCGAGCAGCGGCGGCGGCACCATCGCCGTCAGCAGCACCGACCCGCTCGCCACCACCCTGACCATCGTCAGCGACAGCAGCAGCGGCGTGAGCGGCATCGGCGGCACGGTTACGCCAAGCGCCGTGACTCTCACCGCCCGGGCCCTGGCGCTGCAGGCACCGGTCGCCGCCACTGCCCTCAGCCTCACGGCGACCACCGGCGGCATCACCCAGTCCGCGTCCGGCGTGGTGAATGCGGGCAGCCTCACCGCCACGGCGCAGACCGGCGTGGCGCTGGCCACGGCGAACAACGCCACCACCGGCAATCTCATCGGCAGCGTCACTGCCAGCACGGCGACCGGCGGGGTCGCCCTTTTCTCCCGCGGCGCGCTCACCGTGGCCACTGGCGGCGTCACCGTCGCCAGCTCGGGCGGGGTGGAGCTGACGGGCAC
>NZ_JAMZIK010000149.1 GCF_024178315.1 Siccirubricoccus soli
CTTTTCTCCCGCGGCGCGCTCACCGTGGCCACTGGCGGCGTCACCGTCGCCAGCTCGGGCGGGGTGGAGCTGACGGGCACCTCCCTCACGCTGAACGACGTGGTCACCGCCACCGGTCAGGCGGTGACGCTGACCGCGACCAGCGGCAGCATCACCCAGGCGGCTGCCGCCGCCATCGATGCCGACAGTCTGACCGCCTCGGCCCAGACCGGCGTGGCGCTCGCCACCGCCAGCAACGCCGTCACCGGCAACCGCATCGGCAGCCTTGCGGCGAGCACGGCGACCGGCGGCGTCGCCGGCTTCTCCCGCACCGCGATGACGGTCGGCGGCACCGGCATCTCCGTCGCCGCCAGCGGCGGCGTCGGGCTGGAGGCCAGCTCCCTCACGCTGGACGCCGCGGTGGCGGCCGCCGGCCAGACCGTGACGCTGACGGCGAATGACGGCGGCATCACCCAGACCGCGTCCGGTACCATCACCGCCGAGGCGCTGCGGCTGAGCGCCGCCGGCGCCATCAACCTGGCGGCGGCCACCGGTAACGCCTTCAGCCTCGTCAGCGGCAGCACCACGGCGGGCGGCATCGCCCTGCTCTCCACCGCCGCCACGCTGACGGTGGATGCGGCGCTGACTGCCGCGGCCGGCAGCACCATCGCGCTCACCGCGTCTGAACTCATTGCGGATGCCCGCATCGGCTTCGCCGGTCCCGCCGATGCCGGCAACACCATCCGCCTGACGGCGGACAGGCTGACGGCCAACGGCGCCGACACGGTGGATGCCAGCACCCTCGGCACGGTGCGCATCGCCACGCTGGGCAGCGCCACGGATCTCGCCCTCGGCACCGCCCAGTTCAGCGACGCCTCGCTGGAGCAGGTGGTGGCAGGGCGGCTGATCTTCGTCGCCGGCGGCGACCTCTCCTTCGCCTCCAGCCAGGATTTCGCCGCCCGCGGCGTGACGACGCTGGAACTCGTCGCCGGCGGCGGCATTTCCCAGGCCAACGGCACGGCGCTGACCGTGACGAGGCTCGCCGCCGCTGCCGGGACAGGGGCTGGCGACGGCATCGCCCTCGCCGGCCAGAACGCGATCGGCAATATCGTCGAGGGCACGGAGGTCGCGGGCTTCGGCCTGCGCGCCGGAGGCGACATCGCCATCACCAGCACCTCCGCCGCGCTGAGGGTGTTGGCCGGCGGCGTCATCCAGGCCGGCGCAGGCGCCGACGTCACGCTGCGGGCGAATGACCTGGTGCTGGCCGCGGCCATCCAGGCCGCGGGCGGCGGCAATCTCGGCACGGTCTCCATCCTGCCGAACACGCCCGGCAGGGCGGTGACGCTGGGCGGCAACGCCCCCGGCACGCTTTCCCTCCTCAATGCCGAAATCGCGCAGATCGCCGCTGGCACCGGCATGCTGCGCATCGGCTCGGACGGCACCACCACCACGGCGGGCGTCATCACCATCGCCGGCGATGCCATTGTGCGCGGCCATGCCGCGGTGCTGGACCTGCGCGGCCAGCAGGTGACGCAGACGGGCGGCATCCTGGACGTCGCCACCCTGACCGGCGCCGTCACCACGGTGAACGGCGCCGATGCCGCAGGCTTCGCGCTGGACCGGCTGGTGGCCGGCGAGGCGGTCAACAGCATCGACACCCTCGCCGGCGTCACCGCCAGCGGCGGCACCATCGGCGTCGCCTCGGCCAATTCGCTGACGGTCACGGGCAATGTGCAGGCCACCGCCCCCAGCGGCTCCGGCGTCGCCCTGCTCTCGGCCGGCACGCTGACCATCGGTGGCGGCGTGCAGGTGCAGGCGGCGGGCGGCGGCGTCGCCCTCACCGCCGGCTTCGGCATCAACCATGCCGGCAGCATTTCCGCCACGGAATCGGTGCGGCTGGAGGCGGGGACCGCCGGCCTCCTGGGCGGCATCGCGCTGTCTGGAGATATCGCCAGCAGCGGCGGCGACATCTCCCTCCGGGCCCGGCTGGGGAACATCAGCCAGACGGCAGGCACCCTCACCGCCATGGCGGCAGCACCGCACGGCACCGTCGCGCTGGTGGCGGAGGCCGGCAGCATCACCCAGTCCGGCACCGGCGCGCTGGCCGCCAGGCAGCTCATCGCGCGCGCCAGCGGCAGCGTTTCGCTGAGCGGCAGCAGCAACTCGGTTCATGCCCTGCTCGGCACCGGCGCCACCGGCGCGCTGGACGCCACCGCCTTCACGGTGAACGACCCGGCGCGGCTCGGCAGCATGGCCGGCCTCAGCTTCGTCCTGAACAGCTCTGCCGCCACCCTGACCGTTGCCGGGCTGGTGCGTGCCGGGACGCAGGTGGACGGCACCGGCACCGTCACCGCCATCAGCCCCGGCAGGATAATCCGCCTGCTGGCGGATGACATGGTGCTGGACGCCAGCCTCTCGCCGGACGGCATCTCCCTGCGCGCCCCGGGCGGCACCATCGAGCTTGCGCCGCACACGCTGGGCGGCGCCACGCCGCGCGCCATCTCACTCGGCGGCGCCCCGGGCAGCACCAACAATGGCGAGCTCACGCTGGACAGCGCGGAGCTGGCGCAGCTCGACACGCGGGACGGCACCAGCGCCGGCACCATCGTCCTCGGCCGCGCCGATGCCGGGGCCATCACCATCCGCGGCCAGGTGGATCTGCGCGGCGCGCCCGGCACGCCCACGGAATACGAGGATCCGCGGGCCCGCACCCTGGTGCTGGCGAGCGGCGGCGCGATCACCGAGCAGGCCGGCGCGCGCCTGAACGTGGAGCGCTTCGCCGCTCTCGCCGGCGGGGCGGTGGTGCTGGACGGCGTGAACGTCATCAACACCATCGCCGGCACCGCCACCCATGTAACGGCGGCGGGTGCCAGCGGCGCCTTCAGCGTCGCCGGCATCAGCGCCCATGGCGCGGTCACGCTGCGGGTTGGCGGCCGGGCGGGGGTGGCGGATGCCAGCCTGGCCGCCCTCGGCACCACACCCGCGCTGCCGCCGGCGCTGGACGCCAATGGCAACCCGTTGGCCAGCGTCGCGGCGCTGACCATCGCCGGCGCCATCACCACCAACGGCGCGGGCGACATCACCCTCCGGGCGGACGACCTGCGCATCGCCGCCGCGCTGAATGCCGGCGCCGGTCGGCGTGTGGTGCTGCAGCCGGTCACCGCCGGCCAGGGCGTGCTGCTGGGCGGCGCCGCCACCGGCCCGGTGGGGGCGGAGCCCGCGGATGGCAACGCCCTCTCCCTCACCGCGGAGGAGCTCGGCTTCGTCACCGCCGGGCTGCTGCGCATCGGCGGGCTGTCCAGCCTGGACGGCGCCGCCGCCAGCACCGGCTGGGTGGCGCAGGGCCAGCAGGCGATCGACCTCACCAGCACCGGCGTGACGACGCTGGAGGTGCTGAGCGCCTATGGCTTCGTCCAGCTCGGCGCCCTCCTCTCCGGCGTCGAGACGGCCGGCCTCACCGTCGCCAACCTCGCCGCCACGGTGCGCACCGCGGACCGCAGCGGGGCGGATGATGCCCCGGCCACGGTCTGGCTGGGCGCCGACAACCATATCGGCCGGATCGGCGACACCTCCGGCCTCGCCAGCAGTGGCGGCGCCGGCATCCGCCTGACCATCGACCGCGCCACCCAGGACGGCGTGCTGCCGAGCAATGTGGTGACGATCCGCCAGGCGGCGGGGCAGGCGCTGCAGGTCGCCGATGCCGGCATCGCCCTGAACCGCGACGGCGGGCGGGTGACGCTGATCGCCGATATACTAGGGAATTTCGCCGGCAGTGTCAGCGTGAATGCCGGCACGATCGAGTTGCTGCCGCGCACCGCCGGCACCGATCTCAGCCTCGGCGTCACCAATGCCTCGGCGGTGGGCGAGATCAGCGCCACGACGCTCGCCGCGCTATCCACCAATGGCGGCGTGCTGCGCATCGGCCGCAGCGTGGATGCGGCGGTCATCGGCAACGGGGCGCTGGCGCCGATCGGCGGCGGCGACGCCACGCTGGCCGGTATCGCCGGGGCGGATAACAGCCGCATGGCCGGCAACATTGCCGTGCTGGGCAACCTCTCCCTGCGCGGCGTCGCCGATACGCTGGAGCTGTATGCCGGCGTGGCCGGGGAGGCGGCGCCGGGCAGCATCACCCAGGCGGCGGGCACCAGCATCGACGTCGCCGCCATCGCCGGCGGCTCGCGCGGCTTCACCGCGCTGATGAATGCCGGCAACACCATCGACGCCATCGCCCAGCGCCGCGTGCTGAGCGCCGCCGATGCGGGCATCGGCTTCCGCGCCGGCACGGGTGCCGCCAGCCCCGAGGATGCGGTCTTCGCATTGAACACCGGCAGCGCCCTCCTCACCATCTCCGGCCAGGTCTCGGCCGGTGTCGGTGCCGGCGCGGCAGGCAGCGGCGCGGTGGTGGCCACGGGCGGCGCCATCACCCTGCTGGCGGACGATATGGCGCTGGAAGCGGCGCTGGTGGCGCCCGGCGGCCTCGTCGCCCTGGCGCCGCATACCGATGGCCGGCACATCGCCCTGGCGCGCAGCATCGCTGCCGCCGGCAGCAACGAGCTGGGGCTGACCGCGGCCGAGCTGGCGGCGGTCCATGCCGATACGCTCATCATCGGCCGCGCGCCGGAGGCCGGCGGCAGCGCCCTGCTCGGCCGGCGCAGCGACGGCACCGTCATCGGCAGCGCCGGCCTGCCGGTGGCCGGCACCATCCGGCAATATGGCGAGAACATCGACCTCCTCGGCACGGCCGGGAATGCCGGGGCCGGGCCCGAGGGCAACCAGGGCACCGCCTCCACCCTGACCCTCGTCGCCCAGACCTCCATCCAACAGCGCGGCCGCAGCGGGGATGCCTCGGCGGAGACCGAGGGCAACGGGCCGGACAGCGGCGACGCGCGCGGCTGGATCCGCGTCGGCAACCTCACCGGCAGCGCGCGCGACCTCATCTGGCTGGGCGCGGACAACCGCATCGCCACCCTGGCGGGTGATGTGATCGCCGGCGGCATCGCCGGCATCACCGTGGGCAGCGGCGGCACGGCGGGCGTCTTCACCCTGCGCCAGGCGCCGGTGGCCACCGTCACCGCGGACGGGCTGGGCAGCGGCAACCCCGACAACCGGGTGGACGTGGCCGGCAGCGTCACCGCCCTCGGCGGCGAGGGCAGCCGGATCACCTTGGTGGCGGATGCGCTCGACATTCCCGCCGGCGGGAAGGTCTCGGCCCCCGGTGGCACGGTGGAGATCCTGCCCGCCACGGCGGGCCGCGGCGTGACGCTGGGCGGGATGGCGGCGAACACCCTTTCCCTCACCACCGCCGCCCTGGCGCGGATCGGCGACACCGCCGGCGCCACCACCGTGCTGCGCATCGGCCGCTCCGCCGATGCGGCGGTGGTGGGCAATGCCAACTGGCCCACCCCCTTCGCCCTCGGCAGCGCGGAGACCGGCAGCGCCGCCGGGCCGCGGACGGCGGGCGACATCGCCCTTGTCGGCGATGTCGCGTTGCGCGACGGCGCCGACCTCAACCGCGTGGTGCGGCTGGAGCTGCATGCGGGCGTTGGCACGGATGGCAGCGGCACCATCAGCCAGACCGGCGGTGGGCTGAACGTGCAGGACCTCGCCGGCAGCTCCCGCTTCGGCACCACCCTCGGCAGCGTCACCAACCGGGTGGACCGGCTGGCGGTGCGCGGCGCGCTGAGCGACGGGGAGAGCGGCGTCTCCTTCACCACCGGCATCGGCACGGATGCCGACAATGCCGCGACCGATGGCAGCTTCACCTTCATCACCACCCGGTCCCTGACGATTGCCGGCAGCGTCACCGCCAGCCATGCGGCGGCTTCGGGCATCGCCTCGGTCACCGTCACCAGCGCCGGCAGCCAGAGCGTGAATGCGGCGCTGCTGGCCAAGACCGGCCTCGTGCTCTCCGCCGCCACCGGCATCATCAACACCAGCAGCCTGAGGGCGATGGAGGGCGACCTCCTGCTGGTGACGGCGAACGGGGCCATTGTTTCGGAGGCCGGCACCCTCCTCAGCGCCGGCACCAGCGCGACGCTGACCGCGACGGGCACGGGCGGCGCCATCACCGTCTCCGAGCTGACGGCAGGGCGCGACGCCATCCTGACGGCGACGGGCGGGATCACCGTCACCGACGTCACCGCGACGACGCGCGATGCCCGCCTCACCTCCAACACGGGCCTCGTCACCGTCCTCGGCACCGTCTTCGCCGGTCGGGATGCGGTGCTGGGGGCCGGCGCCATCGCCGTGCTCGGGAGCGTCGATGCCACGCGCGATGCCAGCCTGACGGCGAGCGGCGATATCAGCTACGGCACCATCCTCGCAGGCGGGACGGCAACGCTCACCAGCACGGCGGGCGACATCGCCGGCAGCACCGGCTCCGCCGTCACGGCCGGGACCGGCACCGCCACCCTCTCCGCCGCGAATGGCCATGTGACCCTCGGCGATCTCGCCTCGGTCAGCGGCAATGCGGTCAACATCGCCGCCGGGCTGGACTCGGAGGCCGGGAACGCCGTTCAGATCACCGCCACGGGCGGCAGCGCCGTCTTCACCGTCACCGGCGGCGCGCTGACCCTCGGCGATGACGTCACCGTCCTCGCGGCGGACGCGGCGAGCCTGTCCAGCTTCGGGAACCTCTCGGTCGGCGCCCGCCTGCACTTCGCGGCGGAGAACGGCGACGGCGCCCTCGCCTCGAATGCCGGCAGCCTCGGCATCGACGCCAGCGCGGCGGTCTCGGCCGGGGGGCTGCTGACGCTCTCGGCCCAGACGGACATCACCCTGGCCGGCGGCGGCAGCCCGGCCAGCAGCTTCACCGGCGGCGGCCTCGCCGCCACCGCCGCCACCGGCACCCTCGATATCGGCGAGGGGGTCAGCCTGGCCGCGACCACCGGCGCGCTGACCGCGACGGCGACGGACGGGCTGCTGCGGATCGGCGATGCCGCCTCGCTCCGCGCCCTGGCGGGCAGCGCTGCCCTCACCGGCGGTATCGGCATCACCGGCGGCACGGACCTGATCCTTGCCGGCAGGGACGGGCTGACTCTGGCCGCCACCGCCGGCGTCGTCGCCCTTGGCGACGGCAGCGCCCTGGCCGCGAGCGCCGGCAGCGTCACCGTCAGCGCCGATGGGCTGGGCGGCGCCGTCACCTTCGGCGCCGCCAGCACGGTCACGGCCGGCAACGGCTCCGTCACCGTCAGCGCCGCCACGGACATCGCCACCGGCGCCGGCAGCCAATTCGAGGCCAGCAGCCCCGGCCCGCTCGCCGGCGATGTCAGCCTGACGGCGACCGCCGGCGCCCTTGGCCTGGCGCCCGGCGCCATCGTCACCGCCAGCCGGGACGCGCTGCTGACCGCCGGCACCACCCTCGACCTCGGCGCCGGCAGCGGCATTTCGGCCGGCCGCGCTGCCTCTGTCACCGCCACCGGCGCGGTGGGGGTGGCGGAGGGCGTCACGCTGCAGGCCGGCACCGGCCGCGCCACGCTGCGCAGTACCGGCGGCGCCCTCACCCTCGGCGGCCTTGCCGCCGGCACCATCACCATCGGCTCCACCGAGGCCGATGTGGTGCTGGGCGGCACCAGCATCACCAACGCCGCGGTGGTGGTACGGGTCATCGCCGCCACCGGCTTCGACATCACCGCCAGCGGCAATATCGGCTTCGGCAACGCCGCCAGCCTCACCACCACGGGCGGCGCGGGCCGCATCGCCTCCAGCGCCGGCAGCATCGCCTTCGGCGCGGCGCCGGTGGTGCGCAGCACCAACGGCACCATCGAGGTTTCCGCCCAGACCGGCCTCACCACCGGCGGCGGCGCCAGCTTCCGCGGCGGCGCAGGCGTCAGCCTCGCCACCGCCACGGGCGATATCGACTTCACCACGGCGGCGACGATCGCCGCCTCGGCCGGCCCGGTCAGCATCGGCGCCACCGCCGGCGCCATCCGCTTCGGCGGCGGCAGCCAGGTGAGCGCCGGCAGCGGCCCGCTGCAGATCTCCGGCGCCACGGGCATCACCGCCACCGCGGCGCTGACTGCGAGTGCCAGCGCGGGCGACGCCACCCTCGCCAGCAGCGGCGGCGCCATCGACCTCGGCAGCGGCAGCCAGGTCACGGCCGGGGCCGGCAGCCTCGGCCTCTCCGGCACCGCCATCCTCCTCGGCAACGGCGTCACCCTCTCCTCGCGCGACGGCACCGCGGTGACGGCGACAGCCACCGACATCACGGTCGGCGGCGGCAGCACCATCCGGGCGACCGCCGGGGCCACCAGCCTCACGGCGAGCCTCGGCCACATCACCCTCAACAGCGGCACCAGCGTCACCGCCGGTCAGGGTGCGCTCGGCCTCGTCAGCGGCACCGGCCTCACCCTCCTCGACAACGTCACCGCCACGGCCACGGGCGGCGACTTCACCATGGCCGGCGGCAACGGGGCCATCGGCATCGGCACCGACGGCACCTTCGGCAGCACCACCGGCAACGCGACGCTGACCGGCACCGCCATCACCCTGGGCGACGGCACGGATGTCTCGGCCGCCACCGGCGCGAGCCTGACGGCCAGCACCGGCACCCTCGCCCTCGGCAACGGGGCGAGCGTCACCAGCACCGGCGGCACCACGCTGCTGCAGGCCAATGCGGCCGATATCAGCCTCGGCAACGGCGTGGCCCTTTCCGGCGGCGCGCTGGTGCTGGCCAGCGGCACCGGCATCGCCGGCGGCACCGGCTTCACCGGCACCGCCGGCAGCGGCAATGCCAGCCTCGAGGGCGGTGCCGGCAGCGTCACCCTCGGCGCCAATGCGGTGATCGAGGCCGAAGCCGGTGCGCTCGCGGTCAGCGGCACCGCCATCGACATCGGCACCCTTGGCTCGCTGACATCGCGCGACGGCATCACGCTCGGGGCCACGGCCGGCTCCATCGAGCTCGGCAACAGCGCGGGCCTCTGGGCCACGGCAGGCGGGATCGGCCTCGCCAGCACGGGGACCATCGGCCTCGGCAGCGGCACGGCCATGATCGCCGGCGCGGGCGACCTTATCCTGGCGGGCGCAGGCGGGATCAGCACCGGCACCGGGGTCGTCGCCACCGTCATCGGCGGCAATGCCAGCCTCACCAGCAGCGCCGGCGACATCACCACCGGCGCCCATGGCAGCATCGCCGCCGGGGGCGGCAGCCTCGCGCTCGACGCCCGGGCGATCACCCTGGGCGACAGCACGGTGCTGACCGCCGGCACCGGCCTGACGGCGCGGGCGCGCACCGGCATGCTCACCGCCGGCGATGGCGTCAGCCTCTCCACCGCCGCCGGCACCGCCCGGCTGGAGGCGACGCTGGGCGGGATCCGGATCGGCAATCTCGGCAGCGTCGCGGGCGGCGCCGCCAGCCTGTCCGCCGCCACCGGCATCACCGCCGGCACCCTGTTCTTCGCCGCCGCCGCCAATGGCGATGTCGGCCTTGCCGGCGGCACGGGCGGCGTCACCCTCGGCAGCGGCGCCATCCTCGGCACCGATACCGGCAGCCTCGCCATCACCGGCGCCGCGGTCGATCTCGGCGCGAACGGCACGCTCCAGGCGCGCAACGGCATCGGGGTGACGGCGACGACCGGCCGGCTGCGGCTCGGCGATGGCAGCCAGCTTTCGGCCAGCGCCGGCGGGCTGGCGCTGACGGCCAGCGCCCAGGATATCAGCCTCGGCGCGGGGATCGGCCTGGCCGGCGCCGCGGCGCTGACCCTGCAGGGCGCCACCGGCATCTCTGCCGGCACCGGCCTTGCCGCCAGCACCGCCGGCAATGCCAGCCTCGCCGGCGGCGCCGGGGCCGTCACCCTTGGCGACGGCGCTTCGGTCCAGGCGAATTCCGGCAGCCTCGCCCTCACCGGCGCCTCGGTCGGGATCGGCGCCAACGGCGCGCTCCAGGCGCGCGGCCCCATCGGCCTCACCGCCAGCGCCGGGGCGATCGGCATCGGCAACGGCACCGCCATCCGCGCCACCGCGGGCGCCGTCGGCCTCACCGCCACTGGCGACGTGATCCTGGGCGATGGCAGCGCCGTTCGCGCCGGGGCGGGCAACGCCACGCTGCTGGCAGGCGGCGCCATCGCCAGCGGCGGGCTGGTGGAGGCGGCCGGGGCCGGCGCCGTGGCCAGCCTCACGGCCAGCACCGGCAGCATCACCCTGCTCGGCTCCGCCACCGCGGAAAGCGGCAGCGTGAAGGCGACCGCGGATGTGATCCTCGCCGCCGCCACCGGCATCAGCCTCACCGGCCAG
Source organism: Siccirubricoccus soli (assembly GCF_024178315.1). Taxonomy (GTDB): domain Bacteria; phylum Pseudomonadota; class Alphaproteobacteria; order Acetobacterales; family Acetobacteraceae; genus Siccirubricoccus; species Siccirubricoccus soli. The sequence goes on from NZ_JAMZIK010000149.1 coordinate 10,210, forward strand.
GCGCCGGAGGCCGGCAGCGCCTTCACCTCCGGCATCCTGCAGGCGGCACGCGGCGGCACCGGCCATGTGGTGCTGACCACGGCGGCCGGCGACATCACCCAGAGCGGCGGGCTGATCTCCGCCCGCGGCAGCAGCGCCGCCAACAGCGTCGCCTTCACCGCCGCGGGCGGCCGCTTCGCCCAGGCGCCGGACAGCGGCGCCGCGATCGACGCGCCGCGCCTCACCGGCTCGGCCCGCGACGGGATCGAGCTGCTGGCCTATGGCAGCGCCCGCAGCGGCGCGGCGCGCGGCAACCAAGTGGATGTGGTGGGCAACCTTGCCAGCAGCGCCGGCGCCATCCGGCTGCAGACGGTGGAATCGCCGACCCTGGTGAACGGCACCCTCGCCGCCGCCGGCGCCATCCAGCTCTGGTCAGAGCGGGCGCTGACCGTCACCGGCGCCAGCATCAGCAGCAGCGGCACCGCGGTGGCCAGCGCCATCGGCGCCGGCGGCACGCTGGAGGGGCTGGACCTCGCCCAGCGCGCCGGCCTCGTCACCCTCTACTCGGGCGGCGCCATCACGGTGACCGGCCTCACCCTGAACGCGGAGGCCGCGGCGATCCGCGCCGGGGTGCCGATGCTGTTCAACCCCGGCTTCGGCGCCCAGCCCCAGACGCTGATGCTGGACGGCGTCCAGGCCAGCATCGGCTCCGCCATCGCCTTCGCCGGCGCGGGCGGCATCCTGGCCGGGGAGGCCACCATCATCACCCCGGGCCGCGACGTGCTGCCGGCCGCGCTGTTCGACAGCCGGGTGCCGGCACCGGCGGGCAGCCGCCTCGCCCTGCTGGAATCCGGCCTCGGCGCCGTGCAGCCGGACCTGCCGGGCGGCGTGCCGAAGAACCAGCCGACCAAGGTCCGGGTGAACAACACCCTGCCCGGCGCCTTCGGCCCCGGCACCCCGGACCCGGCGGGCGACATCGCGCTCAACCTGCAGATGGTCGCGCATACCGGCTATGGGCTGCAGAACCAGGGCGCGGCCTTCCTGCTCGCCGGCAGCGGCAACATCTCCGGCACCGTCGAGGCCGGGCGGCTCGGCGTCGTCGGCAATGGCGGCAGCATGACGCTGCTCGGCACGCTGAACGGTCAGACCGGGGCGGGGGCGGCGCAGTATGCCGACATTACCCAGGTCGTCCCGGCCGCGGCGCTGACCCGCTACCGCATCAATGGCTGCGTCGTCACCTCCATCAACTGCGTGGTGCCGCCGCAGATCCAGATCGTGCCGCCGCGGACGGTGGACCGCGCCTCCCTCACCATCGAGGCGGGCCGGCTGAATACCGCCGAAGTCATCATCCCGAACGTCTCGGACGAGGACGACGAATGAGCCCGCGCCGCCTGCCGCCCGCGCTCCGCCTGCTGCCGGCCCTCGGGCTGCTGCTTGCCGCCTGCAGCACCCCGCCCGAGGACAGCTTCGTCGCGCCCGCCCAGCGCGCCGCCGCCGGCGAACCCGCCGGGGTGGATGCCAAGGGCGAGGCCTGCCTCGCCCAGCGCGGCAACCCGCTGCCGGCGGACCTGCCCGTGGCCGGGGTGCAGGAGGTCTTCTGCGGCGGCTGGACCTCCGCCGCCGCCCGGGTGGCGACGCTGCGCGGCAGCACCGATGCCGCGACGCTCGACCAGCTCGCCGGCGGCGGCCTCTGGCGCACCTGGCTGGACCAGCGCGTGACCTGTGCCGCGCCGCAGGCCACCACCATCGCCGGCGGCTACGCCGCGCGGCTGCTGGCCTGCACCCGCAAGGCCGGCGGCTGGCCGCATGTCGCCATGGTCGCCGCCGGGCCGCATGGGCCGGTGCTGGCGGATGGCGTCGCCACCTCGACGCCGGTGATGGAACGCCTCGCCGCCGGCCAGGTGACGGCCGCCGGCGCCGCCCAGCCCCGCTCCGCCGCGCTCGAGCTCGCGGTGCGCCGCATGGCGGCGGAGAGCTTCAGCGCCAACGACGTCAGCCGGTTCGAGACGCTGATGGCCGCCGGCCGCGACCTCAACCAGCTCGAGAATTTCGCCGCCGCCGAGGATGCCTACCGCGCCGCCCTCGCCCTGCAGGAGCGGGTGCTGGGCCGGGAGGACCCGAACATCGTCCTGCCCCTGCTGCACCTTGCCCTCAACCTCGCGGCGCAGAACCGGCTGGACGAGGCGGAGGTGCTGTTCACCCGCGCCGAGGGGCTGGCGCCCCGCGCGGCGGACGAGACCGCGGTGCCGCGCCTCGCGCATTACCGCGGCCTCGCCGCCCAGCGCGCCCACAAGCTGGAGGAGGCGGCAACCCATCTCCGCGAGGCGGAGGCCGGCTACGCCGCCCTGCTGCCCAGCAGCATGCTCGGCACTTCGGACAGCGAGGTGAACCTGCTGGCCGACCCCACCGCCACCACCGCCGCCTTCGGCCTGGCGGAGGTGCGGCGCAACCTCTCCCGCGTCCTCGCCACCACCGGCCATCCGGCGGAGGCGGAGGCGAAGATCGCCGAAAGCCGCCGCCTGCTGCGCCAGGTGGGCAATGCGCCCGGCCCGATGATCGCCCGCACCCTGCGCACCGAAGGCCGCAACGCCGCCAGCCTCGGCCGCAACGAGGCGGCGGCGCGGCAGCTCGAGGCCGCGGCGCGGCGCTTCGCCGTGGCCGCCCCGGGCGAGCGGCCGGAGGCCGTGACCCTCTTCCTCTCCGGCGGCCGGCGTCAGGCGACCGGCCGGCGGAGCGAGGCGCTGAGCGCCTTTCGCGCCGGCGCCGACATCCTGCGCGCCCGCCAGCTTGCTTTGCCGGCGACCATGGTGCTGCCCTATCTGGACGCGCTGGAGGCCGAGGCCGCGGCGCGGCCGGATCAGGCGGAGGCGTTGCGGCGGGAGATGTTCGCCGCCGCCCAGCTCGCCCAGCGCAGCAACACGGTGCGCTTCGTGCAGCAGGCCAGCGCCCGCATCGGCGCCTCGGGCGGGGACCAGCGCGTCTCCGAGGCGGTCCGCCGGCTGCAGGATGCCGACCAGGCGCTGCGCGACCTCTTCGCCGAGCGCGACGCCGCCCCCTCCGCCGCCATCGACGCGCGGATCGCCGAGGCGCAGCAGGCCCGTGCCGAGGCCGAGAGCGAGGTGGCCGCCGCCGCCCCGGGCTACCGGCAGCTCCTGCTCGCCACCGCGGATTTCAACGCGGTGAACGCGGTGCTGGCGCCGCAGGAGGCGCTGGTCACCATGCTGCTCGGGCGCCACAGCGCCTGGGTGCTCGCGCTCCGCGACGGCAAGGTCTACAGCGCCCGCGCCAGCCTGGGCGAGGCGGAGGCGGCGGGGCTGGTGAACGCCATCCGCGCCGGCGTCATCGACCAGAACGGCGCCCCCGGCCGCTTCGACCCCGCCCCGGCCCAGGCGCTCTACAACGCCCTGCTGAAGCCGCTGGAGGCGGCGCTGGACGGCGCCGAGACGCTGGTGGTGGTGCCGGACGGGCCGCTGCTCGGCATCCCCTTCGGCCTGCTGCTGACCGGGCCGGTGACCGACCCCAACCTCGGCAAGGCGCCCTTCCTCATCAAGCGGCACGGCATCGTCCATGTGCCCTCGCCGCAGACCCTGGTGACGCTGCGCGGCACCGGCGCCGCCTCCTCCGCGCCGCTCGCCTATGGCGGGTTCGGGGATTTCTCCCCGCCGACGCCGGCCCAGCTCCTCCGCAGCTTCCCCGTCGATCGCTGCGCCGCCGACGCAAGGCTGGCCCAGGGGCTGACGCGGCTGCCGGGCACGCGGCGGGAGGTGCTGGAGGTGCAGCACCTGCTCGGCGCCGGGCCGCGCGACATCCGCCTCGGCACCGAGTTCACCGCGGCGGCGCTGCGGCAGGCCGATCTCGGCAGCCGGCGCATCCTGCACCTCGCCACCCATGCGCTGCTGCCGGGCGAGCTCTCCTGCCTGCCGGAACCCTCCATCGTCGTCTCCCCGCCGCCGGGCGCCCCGGATGCCAATGCCGCCTTCGTCAAGGCCTCCGACCTGCTCGGGCTGAAGCTGAACGCCGACCTCATCATCCTCTCCGCCTGCAACACCGGCGGGCCTTCGGGGGCGGGCGGCGGCGAGGCGCTTTCCGGCCTGGCGCGCGCCTTCTTCTATGCCGGGGCGCGCGGGCTGATGGTGACGCACTGGGCGGTGAACGACGATGCGGCGATGCTCATCGTCTCGGATTCCATGCGGCGGCAGCAAGGCGGCGCCTCCTCGGCGGCGGCGCTGCGCGGGGCGCAGCGGCTGATCCTGGACGAGGCGGGGCTGCGGCTGCCGGCGGAATTCGGCCACCCCTACTACTGGGCGCCCTTCGCGCTGATCGGCGACGGGAAGCGGGCGCCGCAGGTGAATGCGGCGGCGGCGGCGGCGCCGCGGGGCTAGAGCCGTCCCGATCTGCCGGATCACGCCGTGATCCGGCAGATCGGACATGGCTGCGGGGCCGGGCTTCGCTCACGCATCCCGCTCCGATACATCCTTCGAGCGCGTGGCGCGCGGTTCCGGTCGCTTTGGCTCGGCCGGTCACGCTGCGGATGTCCCGCTCAGTGCCTCCTGCGCGCCAGAGCCGCCAGCCGCGGCACGCCGGCGCGGCGCCGCGCCGGCTGTCGCGCCCGGCGGCGTTCCGAGGCGAGCGCGGCTTTCCCAGCCTTCGGGCATCCCTGCGCGGCCTGTCCCGGCCAATGACCCTGCCGGCTGGCATCTCGGCCCAGGGACGCGCCATGGCCCTGGCCTGGCCTTGCGCGGCCGGGGACACCCGCCCGTCGCGCACCGCGGAGCGGCGCCCTGATCCGGTGTCGGATTTCTTTACACTTCGCGAAGAGTTTGCAGGTTTGCACCGTAATTTCAGAGCGTTGGCCCATGGCATATCACTTGCCTGTGTTCTGCCAGGGCCTGGTAGCCAGGTCCGGCCAAGGGATCCAACGATGAAGTTCAAGAAACTCCTGACCATGCTGGCTCTGGCGGCCAGTCTGCTGGCCTCGGCCGCGCAGGCCGCCCCCGTCAGCACCACCATCGACGGCACCGCCTCCATCGGCACCGCGGGCATCATCGGCTATACTGGTACCGTCATCGGGCTCGGCACCACCTTCACCCTGCCGAGCGGCTCCGCCTTCCCGAACCTCTCCTACATCTCCTCCACCACCGGGCAGTTCGCCGGCGTCGAGGCGACCCCGCTGGTCTTCAGCGCGGTGACGGCCACGCTCAACGCGATGGTGCAGTTCACCTCCGCGGTCGGCGACTTCGTCGGCCAGATTGCGCTCGCGACCGTCAGCGGCGCGACGACGAACCGAATCGTCTCGATCACCGTCCTCGGCGATTTCACGCCGAGCGGCATCCTGGACACCTATCTGGCGGGTCCGGCGAGCCTGACCATGAGCTTCACCCAGACCGGCGGCGCCGGCGCCTCGGTCAGCGTCAGCGCGACCCTGGCCTCCCCGCCGGTCCCGATCGAGGTGCCGGAGCCGATGACCCTGGCGCTGCTCGGCGTAGCGATCGCCGGGCTCGGCGCCGTCGCCAGCCGGCGGAAGGCCGCCTGACACCCCGCGACCGGCAGCCCTTCGCCCATGCCGGGCGGGGGGGGCGTGCCGGCAGGCAGGACCCGCGCGGCCCCGGGCAGGGGCCGGGCGGCAGGGCAGCGAGGGCCGGCCCGCCCGGCCCCCGCACCATGCCCGGGGCGTTTCCCCCCGGCCGGGCTTTGCTTTAGCCTGGGACCCGCATGTTGCCGGCCGGGCGCCGGCCGCCAGCCTCCGCGGCGCGGGCGGCCGCTGTCCGGGAGAGGCAGCAGCGCCGCCTGCCAGGAAGCTCCAAGGAAACGCCCATGTCGCTCAGCGCCCTCAGCGGCCCCCGCATCAGATCCATCACCGAGGCCGGCCTGCCCTACGAGACCATCACGGTCGAGAAGCTGACGCCGCTGATCGGCGCCGAGATCGGCGGCGCGGACCTCGCCCGCCTCAGCAACCGGCAGATGGACGAGATCCACCGCGCGCTGGCCGAGAACCTGGTCATCTTCTTCCGCGACCAGCACCTGACCCAGGAGCAGCACCTGGAATTCGGCCGGCAATTCGGGGAGCTCCACCTCCACCCCGCGGCCCCGCACGAGCCCGGCCATCCCGAGCTGATGATCATCAAGGCGGACGAGAACTCCGTCCGCGCCAATGGCGAGGGCTGGCATTCCGACGTCTCCTGCGACGAGGAGCCGCCCATGGGCAGCATCCTCTACATCAAGGAATGCCCGCCCCATGGCGGCGACACGCTCTTCGCCAGCATGTACGCCGCCTATGACGCGCTCTCGGACCGGATGAAGGCCTATCTGGAAGGGCTGACCGCCATCCATAGCGGGGAGCATGTCTATCGCGGCATGTTCGCCAAGGAGGGGGTGGCGGACAAGCCGAGCTACCCGAAGGCGGTGCATCCGGTGGTGCGCACCCATCCCATGACGGGGAAGAAGGCGCTCTACGTCAATCGCGGCTTCACCACCCGCATCCTCGGCATTCCGGTGGATGAGAGCGAGGGGATCCTCCGCTACCTCTACGAGCATATGGAGAACCCGCTCTTCCAGTGCCGCTTCCGCTGGCAGCCGAATTCCGTGGCCTTCTGGGACAATCGCTGTGCCCAGCACCGGGCCATGTGGGATTACTGGCCGCAGCGCCGCTACGGCAACCGGGTGACGGTGAAGGGCGAGCGGCCCGTATAGCATTCCCCACGACGTCGCTGCGCGACGCCGTGGGGGGCCGGAGTCGCTGGAGTCCCGGGATCCCGCACAGCCTTCCGCGGCGAAGCCGCGGAAGGACAACGGGCGGCGGCAGGTTTCGATGGGCGTCAGGGTCCGCAACCGCCCGGGCGTGGCTACGAGCGCCGCATGCCGGGGAAGGCACGCAGCTTTTCCGTGGCGCGTGGCGGGAGGAGGGTGAAGGCTGGAGCGGCCCGGAGCCGGGAAAGGCATCGATGCTCACAGGTCAACTCGCGCTTCTCGTTGCCGCCGTCTTCGCGGGCGCCGCTCTCTACATCAACCTCGTCGAGCAGCCCGCCCGCCTGTCGCTGGACGACCGCTCCCTGCTGGCCGAGTGGACGCTCTCCTACCGGCGCGGCACCGCCATGCAGGCCCCGCTCGCCATCATCGGCTGCCTGCTCGGGCTCGCCGCCTGGTGGCAGGCCGGCCATGCCGGATGGGCCATCGGCGGGCTCCTTATGGTCGCCAACTGGCCCGTCACGCTCCTCGCCATCATGCCGACGAACCGGCGGCTCATGGGCATCAACCCGGCGATGGCCGGCCCCGAGAGCCGCGCCATGATCCAGCGCTGGAACGCGCTGCACGCCGGCCGCACCGCGCTCGGCGCCGCGGCGGCCCTGGCCTTCCTCTGGGCATCCCTCGCCTGACCCAGGGCAATGTCCCGGCCTGCCAGGGCGAGGCCGGCGCCGCGGGCGCCACCCGCTTCGACAGCCGCCCCCCGCCCGCGCTAGGCTGCCGCCATGCTGAAAGACCGCCGCATCCTTCTCATCCTCTCCGGCAGCATCGCCGCCTACAAGGCGCTGGAGCTGACGCGCCTGCTCCGCAAGGCGGGCGCCCAGGTGATGGCGGTGCTCACCGCCGGCGGCGCGCGTTTTGTGACGAAGGAGGCGCTGGCAGGGATCACCGGCCAGCGCGTGCATGACGATCTCTGGGCCGCCGAGGCCGAGATCGGCCATATCCGCCTCGCCCGCTGGCCCGACCTCGTCGTGGTGGCGCCGGCCAGCGCCGATCTGCTGGCGAAGATGGCGCATGGGCTGGCGGACGACCTCGCCAGCACTATCCTGCTGGCCACCCGAGCCCCGCTGCTGGTCGCCCCCGCCATGAACCCGGCGATGTGGGAGCATCCGGCGACGCGCGCCAACCTGGCGCTGCTCATTGCCCGCGGCGTCGCCGTGTCAGGCCCCAACAGCGGCCCGATGGCGGAGCCGGAAAGCGGCCCCGGAAGGCTGGCGGAGCCGGGGGAGATCCTCGCCGCCATCACCGCGCTTCTCACCCCCGCCGCCCGCCCGCTCGCCGGCCGCCACGCCCTGGTGACGGCCGGCCCGACGCATGAGCCGATCGACCCGGTGCGCTACATCGCCAACCGCAGCAGCGGCAAGCAGGGCTATGCCATCGCCGCCGCGCTCGCCGCGCTCGGCGCCCGCGTCACCCTGGTCTCCGGCCCTACCGTGCTGCCGGACCCGCCGGGCGTCGGCGTCACGCGCATCGAATCGGCGCGGGAGATGCTGGCCGCCTGCGAGGCGGCGCTGCCCGCCGACATCGCGGTGATGAACGCCGCCGTCGCCGATTGGCGGGTGGCGCGGGAGGCCGACCAGAAGCTGAAGAAGGAGCCGGGCGCCGCCGCCCCCACCCTGGCCATGACGCTGAACCCCGACATCCTCGCCACCCTCTCCCGCCACGCCCAGCGGCCCGGCCTCGTCATCGGCTTCGCGGCGGAGACGGAGAAGGTGGTGGAGCACGCCATCGAGAAGCGCCGCCGCAAGGGCTGCGACTGGATCGTGGCGAATGACGTGACCGGCGGGGTGATGGGCGGCGATGCCAACACCGTGCATCTGGTGACCGCCGAAGGCGTGGAGGATTGGCCGGAACTGCCGAAGGAGGCGGTCGCCGCCCGCCTCGCCGCCCGCATCGCGGAGGCGCTGGCATGAGCGCGGTGGTCCAGGTGGTCCGCCTGCCGCATGCCGAGGGCCTGCCCCTGCCCAGCTACGCGACGGAGGGCGCGGCCGGGATGGACCTGCTGGCCGCCGTCGCGGCGCCGCTCACCATCCCGCCCGGCGGCCGCGCCCTGGTGCCGACCGGGCTGCGCATCGCCCTGCCGCCGGGGCATGAGCTGCAGGTCCGGCCGCGCTCCGGCCTTGCCCTGAAGCACGGCATCATGCTGCCGAACACCCCCGGCACCATCGACGAGGATTACCGCGGCGAGCTGCAGGTCATCGTCCTGAACGGCGGCAGCGAGCCCTTCACCGTGGAGCGCGGCATGCGCATCGCCCAGGCGGTGCTGGCGCAGGTGACGCGGGCCGCCTGGGCGGAGGTCTCGGCGCTGCCGGAGACGCGGCGCGGGGAGGGGGGCTTCGGCAGCACCGGCACGGGCGGCTGAAGCGCGCCGCCGGTGAGCGGCCCACCCCGCCCCCGCCTTGCCGGCCCCGCCACCCCGCCCCCATATCCCCCCCATGGACCTCGACTTCACCGAAGCGGAGCTGCACCGCTATTCGCGCCACATCCTGCTGCAGGATGTCGGCGCCATCGGCCAGGCGAAGCTGCGCGCCGCGCGCGTGCTGATCATCGGCGCCGGCGGCCTCGGCGCGCCGCTCGCGCTCTACCTGGCGGCGGCGGGAGTCGGCACCATCGGCCTGCTCGACCATGACGTGCTGGAGCTTTCCAATCTCCAGCGCCAGGTCGTCCACGCCACCGCCCGCCTCGGCCGCAACAAGGCGGAGAGCGCGGCGGAGACCCTGGCCGCCCTGAACCCGGAGATCCGCGTCGAGGCCCATCCCCGCCGCCTGGACGCCGCGGCGGCTGAGGAGCTGATCCCCCGCTACGACATCGTCTGCGACGGCACGGATAATTTCCCGACGCGCTTCCTGCTCGGCGATGCCTGCCACCTGCTCGGCCGGCCCCTGGTCTCGGCCGCCGTGCTGCGCTTCGAGGGCCAGCTTTCCACCTACAAGTCGCATCTGGGCGCGCCGCATCCCTGCCATCGCTGCCTGCACCCGGAGATGCCGCCGGAGGGGCTGGTGCCAAGCTGCTCCGAGGCCGGGGTGCTGGGCGCCGTCACCGGCGTGCTGGGCACCCTGCAGGCGACCGAGGTGCTGAAGGAGATCCTCGGCATCGGCGAGGGCATGTCCGGCCGGCTGCTGCTCTGGGATGCGCTGGACATGCGCTTCCGCGTGGTGAAGTTGCGGCGCGACCCCGGCTGCCCGCTCTGCGGGGAGGGGGCGGCGATCCATGACCTCTCCGCCCATGCCGCGCCGCCGCCCCTGGTCTGCGCGGCCGTCTGATGCGGTGGGCGCGCCTCCGGGCATCCGGCGCTGCCATGGTACCTGCCGGGCCGCGCCTCCGGGCGCCGCGCCCTCGGGCCACCGGGTACTGCCGTGATGCCGGCCGGGTCGCGCCTCCGGCCGCTGCACCCTCCGGCGACGGCTCCCGCCATGCAGCCGGCCGGGCCGCGCCGCCGGGCGCCTGCACCCTCCGGGGCGGGGCCATGTGGCCGCTCGGCGCCCGCCGCCGGGCCTCCTGCATCTTCCTGCCTCCGGTTGCCGCCACCACGCCGGCCCGGTCATGCCTCCGGCCGCGAGCATCCTTCAGCGGGAGCGCGGCATGAAGCCCCTCGGCATCCTCCTCCTCTCCGGCGACCACGACCGGGCGCATTACGCCCTGGTGCTGGCCACCGGCGCGGCGGCGCTGGGGCGGGAGGTCACCCTCTTCGCCAGCAATGCCGGCTGCCGCCTCCTCCTGGCGGAGACGCCCCTGCTCGCCGACAAGCGGGAGACGCTGCTGGCCGAACGCGGCGTCGCCACCCTGGCGGTGCTGCTGGAGGCGGCGGCGGAGCTCGGCCTGCGCCGCATCGCCTGCGAGGCGGGGCTGAAGGCGGAAGGCCTGGCCGGGGCACCTCTCGCCCCGGGGGTGGAGGTGGCGGGCGTCGCCACCTTCCTCGCCGCGGTGACCGATGGGCAGATGCTCTCGCTGTAACAGCTCCGCGCCCGGCAGGTCGCAATTCGCCCCCGGCATACCTATCTTGGCTGTAATCTATGTCTTACCTGTAAGAAGAACCTGCCGGAGACCTTTGCCTCATGCCCCGTCCCCGTCTGCTCCTCGCAGCCCTGGCCGCCGCGGCCCTGGCCCTTGCCCCGGCGCTGACCGAAGCACGGCCGGGCGGCGGCAGCTCCATGGGCAGCCGCGGCGCCCGCACCTACAGCCCGCCACCCAGCACCCAGACCACCCCCGGCGGCGGCTTCCGCCCGATGGACCGGACGATGGAGTCCCCGACCCGGCCCGCCACCCCCGGCTATGCCCAGCCGGCGCCGCGGGCGCCGATCGGCCGGCCCAACCCGCAGGGCGGCTTCTTCTCCCGCAGCCCCTTCATGGCCGGGCTGATGGGCGGGCTGATCGGCGCCGGCATCGGCGGGCTGCTCTTCGGCCATGGGCTGTTCGGCGGCTTCACCGGCTTCGCCAGCTTCCTTGGCCTGCTGCTGCAGATCGCGCTGATCGCCGGGCTGGTCTGGCTGGTGATGGGCTTCCTGCGCCGCCGCCAGCCGCAGCCGGCGATGGCCGGCATGGCGCCCGGCCTCGCGCGCAACGCCATGGCCGGGGACGGCCCCGGCAGCATGGGCGCCGGCCGCCCCGGCGCGGCCATGGCCGGCAGCGCCGGCCCGGACGCCGCCCCGGTCCGCATCCTGCCGGAGGATTTCAACGCCTTCGAGCAGGCGCTGAAGGCGGTGAACGACGCCTGGTCCCGCCGCGACGCCGGCACGCTGCAGCGCCTGGCGACGCCGGAGATGGCCCGCTACTTCGCCGATGACCTCGCCGACCTCGCCGCCCGCGGCTGGCACAACGAGACGCGCGACGTCCGGCTGGAGCAGGGCGACCTGGCCGAGGCCTGGCGGGAGGGCGACCGGGAGTTCGCCACCGTGGCCATGCGCTTCAGCCTGGTGGACGTGACTTGGCGCCTGGCCGACCGGGCGGTGATGGAGGGCGACCCGAACCGCCGCACGGTGGCGACGGAGCTCTGGACCTTCACCCGCCGGGCCGGTGGCCCCTGGCAGCTTTCCGCCATCCAGCAGGCGGGCTGAGGCCGGGGCGGGGGGCGGCCCGAGGCTGCCACCCGGGCGCCTTCCGGCCGGGCGGCATCGGCTGGAGCGTGATCGGTCAGGGCCGGATCGGCCGAACCGTCACTCACATGGCCTGGCAACAGGATAGGGCGGGGCTGGGGTGAACGAAGCTCACTCCAGCCCCGCTCTGGTGGCGCTGACCCTGCGCACGCCAAGGGGCTGCAGCAGGTCCCACTGGCGCGGCCAGCGGGAACCGCGCCTGGAGCCCGGCCCGAGGGGCCGGTGGCAGCCAGGCTGCCCCGCAGGCGGCCTCTGGGCCGGCCCTCACTCTCACGTTTCCGCAAGCGGCCGGGCATCGCGGCCCGCCGCGCTGGATAATGTGGCAATCCGGGACCAAATGATGGCAGGAATATGGCGGGGCCTGCCCCGCACCTCTTGCCGGAGTGTCCTGATGTTCGCCCTTTGCTTCATCGCCATTGCCGCTGCCCTGGCCGGCCTGGCCGTGGTCGGCCTGGCGCTGGGCGCCGGGGTCGGGGCGATGGCCCTGCTGGCGGCCCCGGGCTTTGGCGCCCTCTCGCTCGGCGCCGGCCTCGCCGCCGCCGTCCTGGCCCTGCGCCGCCCAAGCTGAACCCGCGCCCTGCCGGCCGGCGGCCCTGCCGGATCGGTTGCCGTCCCGGCCTCGCCGCCCTGGGCTGAGGAACGGCCCCGGGCCAGCCGCCACAATGCCGGCTCCGCGCTGCGCCCTTCGGCCCGTCCGGCTGCCGCGCCTTATATCAGCGGCATCGGTCCCCGGCCGATGCCGGGCAGCCCGCCCGCCGACCGAGGTGCGGGTCAGCAGCCATGGTCACCCTCCCCTGGCCTCAGCCCGCCATGCCCAGCCGCGGCCCCTCGGGCAGCAGCGCCAGATGCGTCACATGCCGCTTGCCATGGGTGTCGGCGGTCAGCACGGCGGCGGTGTGGCGGTTGTCGTGCACCGTCGCCAGGCCGAAGCCATGCACCTGCAGCAGCAGGAAATGGTCCGTCACCCGCACCAGGTACCAGCCCCGCGGCAGCCCGTCCCGCACCAGCTTCAGCAGGGACACCCGCTTCTCCGGCAGCGGCACGGGGCAGAAGGGCACGCCGTAGCCCCGCAGCACCGCCAGCAGGTCCCGCCAATAGGCGGTGACCACCGGGCCGGAGGCCGGGTACCAGTCGGGCGCCGCCGCGCGCAGGGCGTCGCAGGCCTCCGCATAGGGGCGGCCGGCGGCCAGGGCGAGGGCGGCAGGCCCGCACCAGGGCGTCAGGCCGTCATTCTCGGCGGCCAGGGCAAGATGGCCTCGGCTGCCGGCCGGGCGGGCGGGGGCTGGGAGCATCGCGCATTCCTGGGATGGAGGGGCCGGTCGCTTGGCCTCTCACTATCGCGATGCATCACATTGTAGTCAATCTACGATTTGTGAAGTCCCTGCAGCGCAACAGCCGTCGCCGGATCGGCCGGCAGGAAGGCCTCCACCGCGAGCTCGGAGAGCGTCACATCCACCGGTGTCCCGAACACCGTGGTGGTGCTGAGGAAGCTCAGCACCCCGGCCGGCAGCGCCAGGCGCAGCGGCACCGCAATCGACTCCGCCGCCACCTCCGGCGGCTTCTCCCGCGGCGCGGGATAGCGGCGCAGCTCCTCCAGCAGCGCCGCCAGGGCGGGGTCGGCGGCAACCTCTACCTGTCGGCGCAGCCGCGCAAGCAGATGCGCCCGCCATTCCGCCAGGTTGACGATCCGCGGCGCCAGCCCCTCCGGGTGCAGCGAGAGCCGCAGCACGTTCACCGGCGGTGCCAGCAGGGCAGGGGAGCAGCCGGCGACCAGCCTGCCGACCATCGGGTTGGCCTCCACCATCTGCCATTGCCGGTCCACCGCCAGCGCCGGGTTCGGCATCTGCGCCGCCAGCACCTGCCGGATGGCGGCCAGTGCCGGGGCCAGGGCCGGGTCCTGCAGCGGCCGCTGCGGGAAGAGCGGCGCGAAGCCCGCCGCCAGCAGCAGCCGGTTGCGTTCCCTGAGCGGCAGCTCCAGCGGCTCCGCCAGCCGCAGCACCATCTCCCGGCTCGGCGCCGCCCGGCCGGTCTCCACATAGCTGAGATGCCGGGTGGAGACCTCCGCCTCCAGCGCCAGCGCCATCTGGCTCAGCCGCCGCCGCTGCCGCCATTGCCGCAGCAGCTCCCCCACCGTCTCGCCCGCCGCCTGCATGCCGCCGTCCCGCCCCTCCTGCCCCGTCCTGCCCGCCCTCCTACCCGCCGGCCCGGCGCCCGGACCATGACCTTGGAGGTCATGGCCGCCGCACCGTGATCCGCCCCGCCCTTTCCCCTTCGGCCCCAGCAAGGCTATAGCCCGCCCATGCTGGACCAGATCGAGGCCGCCGCCCCGCTCTATGTCGCCGATGCGGCTGCGCCGCGGCGGCGCGAGAAGGCCTTGGCCGACCTCGCCACCGGCTTCCGCCGCTGGCGCCTGCCCGCCGCCCTGGCGCGGCTCGACATCCGCAACCGCTACCGCGGCTCGGTCCTCGGCCCCTTCTGGCTGACGCTCTCCACCGCCGTCATGGTGGTCGGGCTCGGCATCCTCTACTCCTCCCTCTTCAAGCTGCCCCTGGCGGACTACCTGCCCTTCCTCGCGGTCAGCCTGATCGTCTGGAACATGATCTCGCAGATCGTGGCCGATGCCTGCACCAGCCTGACCAGCTCGGAGGGCATCATCCGCCAGCTCGCCCTGCCCTATTCGGTCCACATCCTGCGCTGCGTCATGCGCAACGCGCTGATCGCGGCGCACAGCCTGCCGCTCATCCTGCTGGTCTTCCTCGCCTGTGGCGTGCTGCCGGGGTGGGAGGCGCTGCTGGCCCTGCCCGGCCTCGCCCTGGTGGCGGTGAACGCCTTCGCCATCGCGCTCTTCCTCGGCATGGTCTGCGCCCGGTTCCGCGACATCGCGCCGATCGTCGGCTCCGCCATGCAGCTCGCCTTCTTCCTCTCCCCGGTGCTGTGGAAGCCGGAGCTGCTGGCGGAGCGCCAGGTCTGGCTGCCCTTCAACCCCTTCTACGTGGTGATGGAGACGGTGCGCGGCCCGCTGGTCGAAGGCGGCGCGGCGCCGCTGATCTGGCTTTCCGCCGGGCTCTACACCCTGCTCGCCTGCGTCGTCGCCTTCGCCTTCTTCGTCCGCTTCCGCGGGCGGATCGCTTTCTGGGTCTAGCCATCCGGTCGCCCGGGGGCGGAGCCGCAGGGCGCGAACCGGCCGGCAGGAGAAGTTCCGCCATGCCCTATATCGCCGCGCGCGATCTCACCATCGAGTTCCCGCTCTACCACCTCGGCGCTCGCTCGCTGAAGAAGCGCCTCCTGGCGCATTCGCCGCTGCGCCTGCGGCAGGACGAGGCCAACCGCGTCGTCGTCTCGGCACTCCGCGGCCTGGATTTCCGCATCGGGGCGGGAGAGCGGGTGGCGCTCATCGGCCGCAACGGCGCGGGCAAGACCACGCTGCTCCGGACCCTGGCCGGCGTCTATGAGCCGGTGGGCGGCCGGCTGGAGGTGCAGGGGCAGATCGGCGCCCTCATCGACCCCGCCGCCGGCATGGACCAGGAATCGACGGGGCGGGAGAACATCACCCTGCGCGGGCTGTTCCGCGGCATGGACGAGGCGGAGAGCGCCGCGCTGGCCGAGGAGATCGGCGCCTTCGCGGGCCTCGGCGAGTTCCTCGACGTGCCGGTGCGCAGCTATTCCGCCGGCATGCAGGTGCGGCTCTCCTTCGCCATCGCCACGGTGATGTCGCCGGAGGTGCTGCTGATGGACGAATGGTTCCTCGCCGGCGACGCCGAGTTCCGCGAGAAGGCGCGGGAGAAGCTGACCGGGCTGGTGGAGGATGCCGATATCCTCGTGCTGGCGACGCATGACATGGGCGTGGTACGGGAATGGTGCACCCGCGCCATCCTGCTGGACGCCGGACGCATCCTCGCCGACGGGCCGGTGGCGGAGGTGCTGGCGGCGGCCTGAGGGCCGCCCCGGCGGATGGCTCATACCGGCCGCAAAATGCCGACCGATGTCGGTCCACGGGCGCGCGGCCGGGATGTCCCTGATTCCGGCGCGCAGCCGCCACACCAACCCTGTGCGCCATACCCGGCTCGGAACGCCAGGACTTTCCGGGCCGGGTATCAGGCGACGACGCCAGGGGAGCCGAAGGCGATGACGCAATTCCGCCCGCGCCGCTTCGCCTCGTACAGGCAGTGATCCGCCCGCAGGATCAGCTTCTCCCCCGCCTCCTCCTCCCGGCCCGGCTCCGGCACGATGGAGGCGAGGCCGATGCTGATGGTCACCACCCCGACCCGCCCGCCAATGCCGGGATGCGGCACGGCCAGCGCCTCCACCGCCGCCCGCAGCGCCTCCGCCCGCGGCTCCGCCTTCTCCAGGGACAGCCCGGGCAGCAGCAGGATGAACTCCTCCCCGCCATAGCGCGCCGCCAGCTCCCCCGGCCGCGCCGCCGCCGCGCCGATCGCCGCTGCCACCCGCCGCAGGCAGGCATCGCCCCGCGGATGGCCGCAATGGTCGTTGTAGAGCTTGAAATGATCCACATCGATCAGCAGCACGGCCAGCGGCTGGCCGAGCGCCGCGCAGCGGCCCAGTTCCCGCGTGAGGCCGGCATCGAAGGCGCGGCGGTTGGCCAGGCCGGTCAGCGAATCCTCGGTGACGATGCGGGCGAGCTCCACCTCCAGCCGCTTGCGCTCCGTCACGTCCCGCGCGATGGCGACGATGCCGTCCAGCGCCCCCGTCACCGGGTCCCGCACCGTCCGTATCGTGGCCTCCAGCCAGACCCAGCTGCCGTCCCGGCGGCGGAGGCGATAGGCCGCCGTCGCCGTCTCCTGCTCCCCGGCATAGACCGGGCCGACGGTGTCCAGCATCTGCTGCCTGTCGTCCGGATGGGTGAGGTCGCGCGGCGCCCGGCCGGTCAGCTCCTCCGGCTCGTAGCCCAGGATGCGGCGGCAGGCGGGGGAGACGTAACGGCGGATGCGGTCCGGCCCGATGCGGGAGACCAGGTCGCCGCCATGCTCCATCAGCAGCCGAAATTCATCGCTGCTGCGCCGCGCCTCCTGCTCCGCCGCGCGGCGCCGCACCACCTCCCGCTGCAGCAGCAGGATGGGGGGGAGAAGGATGAGGAACAGCCCCGCCGTCGTCAGCCCCATGGCGATGGCGTGGGGGCGCCATGCCGCCTCGATATCGGCGGCGCTGCGCGTCACGCTCAGCAGCAGCGGCCAGTCGCCGGCCCGGGCATGGGCGCGCAGGCCGCCCTCCGGGGCGGGCGCGACGAAGGCGCCCTGGGGCTGCCCGGCCGCCTCGCGGAACAGCCCGGCGATCCCCGCCTCCGGTTCCGGCGGGCCCGCCTGGCCGGCGCCGAGCAGCCGGATGCCGTCCCGGCGGTGGAGGCCGAGGGCGTAGTCGCCCCCGGCGGCCTGCAGCGCCGCCTCGAGACGCTGGCGGAGCGCGCCGAGGTCCAGCAGCCCGACCACCGCCCCGGCAAAGCGGCCATCGGCGCCGGACAGGGCGCGGCCGAGCGCCACCACCTCCCGCCCCCCCGGGCCCGGCAGCGGCGGGCTGATCCACAGCCCCTCCCAGGGCCGGCTGCAGGGCGGCGGCAGGTAGCCGGCCGCCGTCCCGCCCGGCGGCAGCCCGGCGGGCTCGCGCGAGGCGAGGCGGATGGCGCCCTCCGCATCCAGCAGCAGCACCAGCCGCACATCCTCCAGCGCCATGGCCTGATCGAACAGCAGGGCGCGCCGCAGGGCGGGCGGCAGGGCGCCGGTCCCCGGCGCGGCCTGCCGCGCCGCGGCCAGGCGCAGGGCCCGGTCGAGCCCGGTGACGGCGTGCTCGACCTCCTGGCCGAGCAGCAGGCTGAGCTGCCGCGCCGAATCCGTCGCCCGGTGCCAGAGGTCGCGGCGGTCCGCGAAGAGGTCGGCCGCCAGCAGCAGGGTGAGCAGCGCCGCCAGACCCAGGCAGAGCAGCAGCAGCCGGAAGTTCCGCCCCGCCGCTTCCGGCAGGGCCGCCGGCGCCCCGGGCCCCGCCTCCTGTCTTGCCGCGCTGCCGGATCTGCCGGGATCTCCGCGGGTCGGCATGGCGTTCTGCGCGGCTCTGCTCGTCATGTGTCCCAGGATCGGCCGCATTCCCAGGATCGCCTCTTAAGCGTGTTGCCCAGGTCTTGTCTCGCGGAATCCGGCAAGCCGGGCGCATCTCATTTCGGAGCGGGCCGGAACGCCATCGCCAGGGCGCAGGCGCTGGAGCAGCCGCCGCCCTGATGGATCACGCCGTGATCCATCAGGTCGGAGACAAACTGCTCCAGATCTTGTGTTTCCGAAGCCAGGCCTCCGATCAGGTGGATTCCACCTGATCGGATATTGCTCAGGTCCCGAAGCGCCCGGGCGCCGGGCCTCAGCCTGCCGGCAGCACCCGCTGCGGGTCCAGCCAGGTGGCGAACCAGGTGAGGCCGAAATGCAGATGCGGCCCGGTCACCCGCCCGGTCGCGCCGGAGAGGCCGACCGGCTCCCCCGCCGCCACCCGCTGCCCGGGCGCCAGGTCCAGCCGCGACATATGGGCGTAGAGCGTCTGCACCCCGTGCCCGTGGTCGAGGATGGTGGTGAGGCCGGTGAAGTAGAGCTCCTCGGCCAGCAACACCTCCCCGGCCGCGGCGGCGTGGAGCACCGTGCCGGCCGGCACCGCGATGTCGAGGCCGAGATGCGGCGCCCGCGGCTCCCCGTTCAGGATGCGCTGGCTGCCATAGACGCCGCTGATCCGGCCCTGGGCGGGCCAGCGGAAGCCGGCGGCGAACCAGGGCGTGGCGCTGTCCGTCCGGCGCAGGGCGGCCAGCGTCTCGCGCTCCCGCACGATGCGCTCCATGGTCTCGGGCGGCGGCGTCACCATGGCGCCGGGCAGGCCCTGCAGCCGCTGGATGTTCCATGGACGGCGGGCGACGGCCAGGCGCTGCCGGGCGGGGCGGCCGCCGGGCGGCGTCACGCTCAGCATGGCGTGCGGGCCATGGTCGCGGCCGAAGCCGAAGACGAATTCGCCGCGCGGGCCGATGCGCAGCGGCTTTCCCTCCAGCGCCAGGGCGGTGCCCGGCGGCACCCGGCCGGTGACGAAGCCGCCCTGGGCCAGCGCCGCGGCGGGCAGGGAAAGCGCGGCCGCGGCCGGGCGGGCCAGGGCGAGCGCCGGCAGGGCCAGCAGCGCGCGGCGGATCACAGCAGCGCCCCCTGTTCCGGCGCGTCCTTCTTCCGGCGCGCGGGTTTGGGTGCGGCCACGCCATCGGCCGTCGCCCCCACCGCGCCATCGGCGAAGACGATGTTCAGCCGTGCGCCCGGTGCCACGGCGGCGGCGTTCGGCAGCGGCGTCCCATCGGCGTCCTGCACCAGGGCGAAGCCCCGCGCCAGCACCGCCTGGTAGGAGACGCTGGCGAGCCGGGCGGACAGCCCCTCCAGCCGCGCCCGCTTCTCCCGCAGCAGGGCCAGCACCGGCGTCGCGGAGAAGCGCGCCAGCGCCGGCGCCGCCTGCCGCCGCGCCAGGCCGCGCTGCCAGGCGGCGTGCTTCCGCGCCGCCAGCAGGGAGAGCGCCGCCCGCTTCGCCGCCACCTGTTCCCGCGGATGCGGCAGGCGCTGGGCGACGCGGTGCAGCGCGGCGCGCTTGCGCTCCAGCATCACCGGCCAGCAGGCGGCCAGCCGCTCCGCCCGGTCCTCCAGCCGCTGCCGCAGCCTGCCGAGGATGCCGGGCAGGTCCGGCAGGCCACGTTCCGCCACGATCAGCCGCCGGCGGGCGCGCTCCGTCACGGCGCGGCCGGCCTGGCGCAGCCGCGCCTCCTTCTGCGCCAGGTCCGCCAGCAGGTCGGCCCGCGCCGGGATGGCCATTTCCGCAGCGGCCGTCGGCGTCGGGGCGCGACGATCGGCGGCGAAGTCGATCAGCGTGGTGTCCGTCTCATGCCCCACGGCGCTGATGAGGGGGATCGGGCTCTCCGCCGCGGCGCGGACCACGATCTCCTCGTTGAAGGCCATGAGGTCCTCGAGGCTGCCGCCGCCGCGCGCAACGATCAGCACATCCGGCCGCGGCACGGGACCGCCCGGTGGCAGGGCGCCGAAGCCGCGGATGGCGGCCGCCACCTGCTCCGCCGCCGCCGCCCCCTGCACCTGCACCGGCCAGAGGATGATCCGCCGCGGGAAGCGCCGGGCGATGGTGGTGCGGATGTCCTGGATCACCGCGCCGCGCTCGCTGCTCACCACGCCGATGATGCGCGGCAGCAAGGGCAGGGGGCGCTTGCGCTCCGGCGCGAACAGCCCCTCCGCCAGCAGCTTCGCCCGGAGCGCCTCGATCCGCGCCAGCAGCGCGCCGGCCCCGGCATATTCCAGCCGGTCGATGACGAGCTGATATTTGGAACGATCCGCATAGGTGGTGATGCGGCCGGTGGCGATCACCTCCACCCCGTTCTCCGGCTGCAGGGAGAGACGGGGGACGGAGGTCTTCCAGATCACCGCTTCCAGCTTGGCGTTCTCATCCTTCAGGGAGAGATAGACATGGCCGGAGGGGTAGCGCTTGCACTCGGTGATCTCGCCGCGGATGCGGACGCGGCCGAAGGCGCCCTCCAGCGTGCGGCGGATGGCGCCGGCGATTTCGGAGACGGCGAATTCGGGAATGTTCGCGCGGGGCGGGGTGGTGTCCATGGGCGGAGTATATGCTAGCCCGGCCGGGTGTTGAGGGAGGGCGCTGCCCTCCCCCAAACCCCCACCCGCCAAGGGCCGAAAGGCCCTTGGAACCCTTGAGTCTGCGGGTTGGACCTGCGAAGCCCGAACTCATGGTTTCCAAAGGCCCTTCGGCCTTTGGCGGGGGAGAGCCCGAGAGGGGGCAGCGCCCCCTCTCGGCACACGGGAAGTGACGATGAAGGTTCTGGTAGTCGGCGGCGGTGGCCGCGAGCATGCGTTGTGCTGGGCCCTGGCGGCCTCGCCCCTGCTGACGAAGCTTTGGTGCGCCCCCGGCAATGCCGGCATTGCCGAGGTGGCGGAATGCGTCGCCATCGGCGCCGAGGACATCGCCGCGCTGATCGCCTTCGCCAAGGACAATGCCGTGGACCTGGTGGTGGCGGGGCCCGAGGCGCCGCTGACGCTTGGCCTCGCCGATGCCTGCGCCGCCGCCGGCCTCAAATGCTTCGGCCCCAGCCAGGCGGCGGCGCGGCTGGAGGGCAGCAAGGCCTTCACCCGCGAGGTGGCGGATGCCGCCGACGCCCCCGGCGCGCGCTGGGCCCGCTTCACCGAGGCCGAGGCCGCCCGCGCCTATGTCCGCGCCCAGGGCGCCCCCATCGTGGTGAAGGCGGATGGCCTCGCCGCCGGCAAGGGCGTGGTGGTGGCGGCGACGGTGGCGGAGGCCGAGGCGGCCATCGCCGACATCATGGAATCCCGCATCCATGGCGCGGCCGGCGCGACCGTGCTGATCGAGGAATGCCTGATCGGCCAGGAAGTCTCCTTCTTCGCCCTCTGCGACGGGGTGACGGCGCTGCCCCTCGGCGCCGCGCAGGACCACAAGCGGGTGGGGGATGGCGATACCGGCCCGAACACCGGCGGCATGGGTGCCTATTCCCCGCCGCCGGTCTTCACCGATGCCCTGCGCGACGAGGTGATGGCCCGCATCGTCCAGCCGGTGCTGGCGGAGATGGCGCGGCGCGGCACCCCCTTCCGCGGCGTGCTCTTCGCCGGGCTGATGATCACGGCGGATGGCCCGAAGCTGATCGAGTTCAATGTCCGCTTCGGCGACCCGGAATGCCAGGCGCTGATGGTGCGGCTGAAATCGGATTTGCTCTCCGCGCTGCTGGCGGCCTGCGATGGCGAGCTGGCGCGCTTCGACCTGCGCTGGGATGCGCGGCCGAGCCTCACCGTGGTGATGGCGGCGCGCGGCTATCCCGGCGCCTATGCCAAGGGCACCGAGATCCGCGGGCTGGACCGCGCGGCGGCGGTGGAGGGCGTGCAGGTGTTCCACGCCGGAACGACGCGCCGCGCGGATGGCGCGGTGGTGGCGAATGGCGGCCGCGTGCTCGGCATCACCGCCATCGCGGAGACGCTGCAGGCGGCGCGGGACGCCGCCTACCGGGCGGTGGACGCCATCGACTGGCCGGAAGGCTTCTGCCGGCGGGACATCGCGCACCGCGCGCTCTGATCTCCCCACGACGTTGCTGCGCACCGCCGCGGGGGCCCCGGAGGCGCCTGCTGCCCGATGCTTCGCACAGCCTGTCGCGGCAAAGCCGCGCCAGGGCACCAGGCGGCGCGAGGTCCAGCGAGCGCGCCTGGCAGTCTACCGAAAAGCCCGCCTTCTCCGCTGCAACCTTGACTCGTCTCGCGCCGCAGAGGCGCGCGGCACGCCGCCTGCCGATTCCCTTCGGCCTCGGTTGCGGCGGTGACGGCGCTTCTCAGCAGCCTGCTAGAACTGCGCCGCCAGGGTGAAGCGCACCGCCAGCGGCTCCGCCGGGTGGAAATGCCGGTCCGCCACGCCCTCCGCCGGCTCGCCGGGCAGGCGGGAAGCGTACCAGTAATCGATCTGGCTGGCCTTGCTGTCGAACAGGTTGAACACATCCAGCACCGCCTGCACGCCGTTCTCGAAGCGGTAGCCCGCCCGCGCATTCACCAGCGCGGTGTCGCGGGAGCGGGCGGTGTTCTCCTCGTTCAGCGGCCGCGCGCCGAACCAGCGCAGGCGCAGCGCGCCGAACCAGCCGAGGCCCTCATCCACCGTCACCCCGGCGCTGGCGACGAAGTTCGGCGCGCCCGGCACATGCCGCCCTAGTCCTGGCGCATCGGTGAAGCGGGCGCGGGTCACGGCGATGTCGGCCTCCAGCCCCAGCCAGGGCAGTGGGCGCCAGTCATTGCTCCACTCCACCCCGATCCGCCGGCTGGGCCGCCCGGCTTCCGTGGTGCCGGCATCGCCGACGAAGAGGATCTCCGAGCCCAGGGTCAGCACGAAGACCGCCAGCCGCGTCTCCAGCCCGGGGATGGCCCGGCTCGCCACGCCGATCTCCGCCCCCTTGGCCCGCACCAGCAGCGGCACGCGGGAAAGCGGCGTCAGCCGGTCCGTCGGGTCCACCCGGATGGTGGCGCCGCGCAAATCGTTGCTGTGGAAGCCCATGCCGGCGTTCAGGAAGAATTCCGTGTCCCACCAGGGGCCGAGCACCAGCCCGCCCTTCGGGCTGAAGATCCATTCCCCCGCGCTGCCGGAATTCTCTGCCGCATCGCTGCGCACGCGCCCGCCCATCCAGTCGCCGCGCAGCCCAGCCGTGGCGCGCAGCCAGGGCGTCGGCCGCACCGTGGTCTCGGCGAACAGCCCGAGGCTCTGTTGGCTGACATGATCCTCCCGCACCGGCGCCAGCAGGGCGCGGGCGGCGCTGCGGAAGAGGCCGAGGCGAATGTCGTCGAACCGCGCCTGCAGGCCGAAGCGCGTCTCCGCCGCCCGGCCGAAGGCCTGCCAGGGCAGGCGATGCGCCAGCTCCCCGCCCCAGACCCAGCGGCGGTCGCGCTGGTTGAACTGGTCGCCATCCGCCGGGTCGTCGAGGAAATAGGTGAAATTGTTGTAGAGCGACAGGGTGGAGCGGATGGCATAGGCGCTCACGCTCGTCGTGCCGTACTCGCCCGTGCTGGCCCAGCTTCCGGAGAGGCTGAAGCGCTCCGCCTTGCCGCCATCGCTCGGGTCCAGCGTGCCGAAGCGGGAGATGAGGCCCGCGGAGACGGCGCGGGCCGGCACCTGGTCCGTGGACCGCCAGCGGCCGGAATGGGCCATGCCGGTCAGGCTGAACCCCTCCTCCGCGCTGCCCTGGACGAAACGCAGCAGCCCGTTGAAGCGCGCCAGCGCATCGCCGCGGCACCAGGGGCCGTCATAGGCGGTGGCGTCCACCGCCCCGGTCAGCATGCCGGCGCCGAGCGGCGTGGAGCCGGCGGCAAGGCCCCGCCAGTAGCCGAAGCTGCCCACCGTCGCCTGCACCAGGGCGCGGTCCAGGCTCTCCACCAGGCCGAGGTTCAGCACTCCCGCAGTGGCGAAATCCCCCGCATCGGCGAAGTAGGGGCCCTTCCGCACCCGCATCCCGCCCAGCAGCTCCGGGATGAGGAAGTTCAGATCCGCATAGCCCTGGCCATGGCCATGGGTGCGCATGTTCACCGGCATGCCATCCACGGTGATGGCGAGGTCGGTGCCGTGGTCCAGGTTGAAGCCGCGGAGGAAATACTGGTTCGCCTTTCCCTCCCCGCTGTGCTGGGTGACGATGAGGCCGGGCGTCGCCTCCAGCACCTCGCCGATCCGGGCGATGGGGCGGGCCGCCAGCTCCTCCCGCGTCAGCTCCCGCTCGCTGGCCGCGGCGGGCGGCTGGGCGGGGGCGGAGACCTCGATCGGCGGCAGGGTGGCGGTCTGGGCCAGGGCCTGGGCGGAGACAATTGCCAGCAGCCCGGCCCAGCCAATTCCACGCATGCCCGATCCTCATACGATTTCTCGAATAGATCACACGCGCATTGCGGCGGTGCAATCCCCCGGGCAGGATGGCGGGGCGGGCAGGGGGCAGGCATGGAACGCATCACCATCACCATCGAGGAGGAGCTGCTGGCGACGGTGGATGCGCTGGTGGCGCGGCATGGCTATGCCAGCCGGTCGGAGGCGATGCGCGACCTGCTGCGCCAGGCGGCGGCGCGGGAGGCGGCGCCGGAGACGCCCTGCATCGCCACGCTGAGCTATGTGTACGACCACGGCGTGCGGGATCTGCCGCGGCGCCTGGCCCAGGCGCAGCACGCGCATCACGACCTCAGCATCGCCAGCCTGCACGTGCATCTGGACCACGCGGCCTGCCTGGAGGTGGCGGTACTGCGCGGCGCCTCCGGCGCGGTGCGGCGCTTCGCGGATGAGATGACGAGCCAGCGCGGCGTGCGGCATCACGCGCTGCACCTGGTGCCGGCGCGGGTGGAGGAGGCGCGGCACGACCATGGCGCGGGCGCACACCGCCACATGCATATCTCGGCTTGACCCGGCCGCGGCGGGGCGGCGACAGGCGCCATCCTAGAGGACGGCCTAGAGCATCTTCACGCGTTCAGATGATTCCATCTGAACGCGATCTGCTCCAGTGTCCGGGCACGCCCTGCGCGCTCGACTCCGTCGAACGCACCCCAAGCCAGCCCCATGGCCCTCGCCAATTGCCGCCTTCGCCCACACCCCGCGAAGCAAGCTTCGCGGGGAACCCGTGGGTGTCGAAGGCGCTTGGAAGGCACCTCCGCCCTAGGCCGGAGGGCGCCGCCCCATCACTACCCGATCACCCGGTCCTTGTAGCTCTGCTTCAGCTCCGCCTTCCACAGCTTGCCGGTCGCGGTATGCGGCAGGCTCTCCACGAACTCCACCGCGTCCGGGATCCACCACTTCGCCACCTTGCCCTCGTAGAAGGCCAGGATCTCCTCGGCGCTCGGCGTCATGCCCGGCTTCGGCTGCACCAGCAGCAGCGGCCGCTCATCCCATTTGCGGTGGCGCACCGGGATCACCGCCGCCTCCGCCACCGCCGGATGCCCCATGATGAGGTTCTCCAGCGTGATGGAGCTGATCCACTCCCCGCCGGACTTGATCACGTCCTTGGCGCGGTCGACGATCTCCATGCAGCCCAGCGCATCCACCGTCACCACATCGCCGGTGCGGAACCAGCCATCCGCGGTATGCGCCGGGTCGCCTGGCCGGTTGAAATAGGCGCTCGCCACCCAGGGGCCACGCACCTCCAGCTCGCCGAAGGCGACGCCGTCATGCGGGATCTCCCGGCCCTCGCCGTCCCGCACCCGGATCTCCACGCCGAACAGCGCCCGCCCCTGCTTCCGCGAATAGTCGAGGAAGCGGTCCGCATCCCACGCCGCATTCTCCGGCTTCCGCGCATTGGTGGTGCCGAGCGGGCTGGTCTCCGTCATCCCCCAGGCATGCAGGATCTCGACGCCGTATTCCTTCAGGAAGCCGGCATTGATCGCGGTCGGCAGCGCCGTGCCGCCCACCACCAGCCGCGGCGGCCGCGCGAAGCGGCGGGACGGATCGGCCCGCAGCCATTGCAGCAGCGCGGTCCAGATGGTCGGCACGCCGGCGGAGAAGGTCACGCCCTCCGCCTCGAACAGCCGGAAGAGGCTCGCCGGGTCCAGCTTCATCCCCGGCAGCACCAGGGAGGCCCCGGCGACGGCGGCGGAATAGGGGATGCCCCAGCCATTCACATGGAACATCGGCACCACCGGCATCACCACATCGGTCGCGCCGATGTTGAAGCAGTCCCGCTGCAGCGTGCTGATGGCATGCAGCACGGTGGAGCGGTGGGAGTAGAGCACCCCCTTCGGCTCTCCCGTGGTGCCGGAGGTGTAGCAGAGCGAGGACGCCGACCGCTCGTCCAGATCCGGCCAGGGGAAGCTGTCCGGCTCGCCGGCGATCAGCTCCTCCTGGCTCAGCACCTCGAAGCGGCCGCGCAGCTTGCATTCGGCGGGGATGTCGCCGGCATCCCCCATGATGACGATGGTCTTCAGGCTCGCCGGCAGCCTGTCCGCCAGCGCTTCCGCCCCCGCCACCAGGGTGGGATCGACGAAGAGGTGCGTATCCGCCGCATCCGCCAGGATGTAGCCGATCTGCCCGGGGAAGAGCCGCGGATTGACCGTGTGCAGCACGGCGCCCATGCCGGAGACGCCGTAATAGCATTCCAGGTGGTGGTGCCCGTTCCAGGCGAGCGTCGCGATGCGCTCCCCCCGCTGCACGCCGCGCTTGGCCAGCGCATGGGCCAGCCGGGCGGCGCGGGCGGCGATCTGCGGCCAGCTATGCCGGTCCAGGCTGCCATCCGCCCGGGCGGAGACGATCTTCGACCCGCCATGGTTGCGCGCCGCATGCTCCAGCAGGGCGGAAATCAGCAGCGGGCGGTCCTGCATCAGCCCCAGCATCTCGGTCGTCTCCCCGTCGTCTCGCCCGTGGCGGGCGTTGCGACTCACTATCGGGGTTGGACGCACGCCACGGCAAGGGCAGGCCGGCCGCCGGGCAGCACGCCCCCCGCCGCCCGTTGCCCTGGCGCGGCTTTGCCGCGCCAGGCTGTGCGACGCCTGGAGAGAACGGCGGCCCCCGGGGCCCCCGCGGCGTTGCGCAGCAACGTCGCGGGGAATTATGCCTCCTCCGCCAGCCTTGCCATGGCCTCGCGATAGGTGGCGTCGAACAGCGCCTCCAGCCCCGGATTGCAGCCGCGCAGCCCCACCGCCACGCGCCCCGCCCAGCCGACATACTCGACGCGCCGCGCATGCTCCCAGGCCCGCGGCGGGCTGGCGATCATGGCCCGCAGGTTGGAGATCTTGTCCGCCAGCTTGAGCTGCTTCGCCGATGCGGAGGCCTGCGGCGCGTGCTTCACCTGCAGCGCCTTGCGCACCTCCTTCGGCAGGCTCTTGTCGTCGGTGACCTCGGCGACGATCGCGGCCACCGCCTCGCCGAATTCGGCGGCCAGCGCCGCCAGCGTCACCGGCTCCGGGTCGTCGCTGCTGTCCTCCACCGTGTCGTGCAGCAGGCCGGCGATCACCGCCACCTCCGGCGCGCCATGCTCGGCCAGCAGCGCCGCCACCTCCAGCACATGGTTCACATAGGGCTCCGCCGCCGCGCCCTTGCGGGTGTGGGTGGCGTGGACCCGGGCGGCGAAGATGGCGGCGCGCAGCACGGCGGCGAGCGGCGGGTGGGGCGTTTCCATGCGGCGCGCATTCTCCCTGGCGTAGGGTCCGTGGGGAAGGGGCGGCAGGCCGAACCAGCAGACTCACACCGGGGTCCGGGGAGGGTCCTCCCCTCCCCCGCTGGGGTTGGCGGCGCTGCCGCCAACGGGGGCAGCCCCCCCCGCGGGCCACCCCGCCCATCCGGGCAATGGCACCCCCCTCGCCAGCGCCGCATCTGCTACCCAGATAGGGAGCCGCACCATGCAAGAGCTCACCCCCTTCGCCGCCCTCTCCCGCCAGCTCGCCGCCTTCACCGCCGCGGCCGCCGCCCGCTGCTGCCTGGTGCATGGCCGGGATGGCCGCGCCCGCTCCGGCCTCCTCTGGGCCGAGGGCCAGGTGGTGACGGCGGAGGAGGCGCTGGAGCGCGACGACGACCTGGCCGTCACCCTGCCGGATGGCCGCCAGATCCCCGCCAGCCTCGCCGGCCGCGACCCTGGCACCGACCTCGCCCTGCTGCGCGCCGAGACCGGCCGCCCGGCCCCGCTGGACCTCGCCCCGGCGGAGGGGCTGGAGCCCGGCCACCTCGTCCTTGCCGTCGGCCGCGGCGAATACGGCCCGGTCGCCGCCCAGGCCATGGTCGCGGAACTCGGCGGCCCCTGGCGCTCGCTGCGCGGCGGCCGGCTGGAACGCCGCATCCGTCTCGACCTGAAGCTCGACCCCATGGCCGAGGGCGGCGCGGTGCTGGACCATGAGGGGCGGCTGCTCGGCATGGCCGTTCCCGGCCCCCGCCGCCGCGCCCTGGTGGTGCCGGTGGAGACCGTCAGCCGCGTTGCCGCCCTGCTGGCAGCGGAGGGTCGCATCCCGCGCGGCTATCTCGGCCTTGCCCTGCAGCCGGTGCGGCTGGAGGAAGCGCCCGGCCGCGGCCTGATCACCGTCGGCGTCGATCCCCGCAGCCCGGCCGGGGAGGCGGGGATCCTGCTCGGCGACGTGCTGCTCGCCTGGGACGGCGCCCCCCTCGCTTCGGTGCGGGAGATGCTGGCGCGGCTGGACCCGGAGAGCGTCGGCCGCACCGTGGTGCTGGACCTGCTGCGCGGTGGGCAGAAGCGCCAGGCGCGCGTCACCATCCGGGCGAGGGCCGCGGCATGATCGCGACGCTGGACCGGCCGAGGACCGCGCCGCGCCACCCGGCCGCCCCGCTGCTGGTGGCGCTGGACCCGCCGGACCCCGCGCTGGCGGACCGCCTCGCCGGCCAGCCCGGGCTGCGGTTGGTGGAGCCCGAGGCGGCAGCCACCGCCGATGTGGTGCTGGCCGAGGCCGGCAGCCCCGGCGCGCCGCC
>NZ_JAMZIK010000015.1 GCF_024178315.1 Siccirubricoccus soli
TCGGGTTGATCCCATGGCGCCGGGCCAGGGCTCTTAGGCTCTCTTGACTATGTTGGATCGCCCGACGGACTGCCTCTGTCGTGCGGGCGCAGCCATGAAGAACCTGGCCCATAGCGCATCCCTCCATGCCGGGGAGAAGACTGCACCATCAAACCCTGGGATCAAACAGCTAGAGCAGATCGCCGTAGGGCGGCATCGCCCGAAGGTGTGAACCGGCTCTGCAACCAAAGGCGTAGAGCGTTTTCGGTGAACGCATGTAAAACGAAAACGCTCTAGGAACCGGCTGCCGAGATCAGGCCGCCGCCGAGGCGGCGCGGCGCGCCTGCTCGAGCTGCCGGAGCATTTCGGGCAGCTCCGCCGCCGGGCGGGGCTGGCCGAACAGGAAGCCCTGCGCCTCGTCGCAGCCGCAGCGGCTCAGCGTCTCGAGCTGCGCCGCCGTCTCCACCCCTTCCGCCGTCACGCCCATGTCCAGCCCGGCGCAGAGACCGACGACGGCGCGGATGATGGCGTTGCTCTTCCGGGACCGCTCCAGCTCCCGGGTGAAGGAACGGTCGATCTTCACCTTGTCGAAGGGGAAGCGCTGGAGATAGCCGAGCGAGGAATAGCCCGTGCCGAAATCATCCATGGCGATACGGACGCCGAGCGCCTTCAGCCGGTGGAGGGTGACCAGGGTCGTCCTGGTGTCCTGCAGCATCACCGCCTCGGTGATCTCAACCTCCAGCCGCGCGGCATCGAGGCCGGTCTCCCGCAGCACCGCGGTCACGGCATCGACCAGGACGCGGCCGGCGAATTGGGCGGGGGAGAGGTTGACCGCGACCCGCAGCGGCGCCGGCCAGCGCGCCGCCTCGCGGCAGGCCTGCCGCAGCACCCATTCGCCGATCGGGCCGATCAGGCCGATCTCCTCGGCCAAGGGGATGAAGGCATCCGGCGGCACCAGGCCGCGCTCCGGATGCCGCCAGCGCAGCAGCACCTCGAACCCCGCCACCTGGCGGGAGGCGAGGGTGACGATCGGCTGGTAGAATAACTCGAATTCGCCGCGGCTGAGGGCCCGTCGCAGGTCGGTCTCCAGCGCCCGGCGGAGCTGCATGCGCGCATCCATCTCCGGCTCGAAGAAGCGCCAGCGGCCGCGGCCATCCGCCTTGGCGCGATAGAGCGCCATGTCCGCCGCCTTCAGCAGGGCGTCGCCATCCATCCCGTCCCGCGGCGCCACAGCGATGCCGATGCTGGTGCCGATCATCACCTGATGGCCCTCCAGCTCGAAGGGGGCGGCGAGCGTCGCGACCAGCCGGCGGGCCAGGGCGGCAGCATCGGCGGATCGCTCCATCGCCACCTGGATGACGGCGAATTCGTCGCCGCCGAGCCGCGCCAGGCTGTCCGCCTCGCGCAGCAAGGCCTGCAGCCGCTCCGCCGCCTGGCGCAGCAGCGCATCCCCCACCGGATGGCCGAGCGTGTCGTTCACCTCCTTGAAGCGGTCGAGGTCGAGGCAAAGCACGGCGAAGGCACCGCCCTGGCGGGCGCGGGCCAGGGCCTCGTCCAGCCGGCGCCGGAACAGGGCGCGGTTGGCCAGCCCCGTCAGCGTGTCGTGGTGCGCGAGATGCGCGATGCGCGCCTCCGCCTCCCGCCGCTCGGTGATGTCGATGATGGTGCCGAGGGCGCTGTGCGGCGTGCCGCCGGCCTCGAATTGCACCCGCACCCGGGCCTCGAGGTGCCGCACTTGGCCGTCCGGCATGCGGACCCGGTAATCCGCAACCGTCTCCGGCACCTGCGCTTCGTGGCTGCGTCGGAAGCTTGCCTGCAGTTCCGGCCAGTCCTCCGCCAGCACCGGGCGGAACCATTCGGCGGCGGGCATCGGTCCCTCCCCTGGCGCGTGCCCCTGCAGCGCCCGGGTCTCCGGGCCGCATTCGACGATGTCCCGCACCAGGTCGTGACGGAAGCCGCCGACCCGGCCGACCTCCATGGCCAGGCGCAGCATCGCCTCGCTGGCGCGCAGCTTCGCCTCCCGCTCCGCCAGCAGCCGGGCCGCCGCCTCCCGCTCCGCGGCGCGGAGCAGCTTGTCCTCGGCCTCCCGCCGGGCGGCCTGCATCTCCCCCAGCGCGGCGCGCTGCCGGCCCTGGCGGCGCAGCAGCACCAGCGCGAGGAGGATCAGCCCGTCCAGCAGCGCCACCGCGGTGGCGACACGCTGAGCCTCCCCCCGCCAGGACTGCAAGGCCTCCTCCTCCAGCCGCGAGGCCAGCAGGATGAAGGATGGAGACTCGGTGGCCCG
Source organism: Siccirubricoccus soli (assembly GCF_024178315.1). Classification (GTDB taxonomy): domain Bacteria; phylum Pseudomonadota; class Alphaproteobacteria; order Acetobacterales; family Acetobacteraceae; genus Siccirubricoccus; species Siccirubricoccus soli. The sequence goes on from NZ_JAMZIK010000015.1 coordinate 2,264, forward strand.
GGCGCTCACGATGCGGTCGCGGTCGTCCACCGTGCTGCGCGTCCGCAGGACCGGCGCCGGCATGCCGGCCTCGAGTTGCCGGAAGGCAGGGCCACGGGCGACCTTGAGGCCGATCTTGTCTTCCAGCCGCGGATAGCGGGCGAGCAGGGTGCCGTCGCGGCGGAAGAGCGAAATGGAGTTCCCCGGCCCCAGCGCCAGCCGGCGGAAGAAATCCTCGAAGTAATCGAGCCTGACCGAGACGCCGATGAGACCGAGGAAGCTGCCATCCGCCGCCACCAGCCGCCGGGCGAGGACAAGGTTCCAATCGCCCGTGATGCCGTTGCGCAGCGGCGCGCTGACGGTGCGGTCGAACACCGGGCCCGCCTGCAAGCGGCGGAAATAGTCCCGTTCCGCCACGCTGCGCTGCGGTGGCGGCCAGCTCAAGGTGCTGCTGAGGACCTGGCCGCTGGCATCGGTCAGGAAGACGCTGCGGAGCTGCGGCAGGGCAGCGGCCCGTGCCCGCAGGGCCAGGTGGGTCTCGCGGCTGCCCGCCTTCGCCGCGAAGCTTTCCGGCCGGTCCGTCTCCGTGGAGCGGATCCATTCCTGGACCGCGCTCTGCAGCAGATCCACGGAGCTGAAGCTGGCCTCCACCGCCGAGGCGAGCACCATGACCAGGTTGCCGACCTGGCGTTCGGTCTCGCGCAGCGCCGCCTCGCGCTGCTGCATCAGGTAGGTGGCGGCCCCCAGCGGCAGCAGGGCGGCCAGGGCGATGCCGCCGGCCCAGAACAGCACCGTGCCGGGACGCTTCGGCCCCGCCGGTGCCGCCCGCCCGGGCCCGCGGCCCAGGACGGCACCGGGACCCAGCAGCCGCTTCAGGCAGGACCGCAGATCGGTGAACCGCCGCAAAGGCATGGAGCTTCCTGCCTCCTGGCAGGGTGGCGATCGGTCAGGCGATTCAAGGTGACGCGGGGATGTATGGCATCGGACACGAACTGGTCAAGGAATGACAGCCGGGCCGATGCACCCGCCCGCGCCTGGCAGGCAGGACAGGCCGCCATGCCGGGCCGGCGGGTTCTGGCCGCTACCCGCCGGGGCTCCTTGCCGCGACCCTGGCAGAACCGGCGCTCAGACCGCCTGCTGCCGCCGCCCCCCCACCGGCGCCCGGCGACAGGCCAGAGCCAGGGCGCGATCCAATTCGGCCAGGGAGAAGGGCTTCCGCAGCAATGGCATGCCGGCCGCCGCCACCCGCGCCGGCGCCCCGCCATAGCCGCTGTACAGCAGCACCGGCACGGCGCGCGGGCCGGAGCGGATAGCATGGGCGAGATCGAGGCCATCCTGCCCGCCCGGCATCACCACATCCGTCAGGACGAGGTCCGCATCCCCCCCCGCCTCCAGCGCCCGGAGGGCGGCGACGCCGCTTTCCACCCGGGACACGATATGGCCGAGATAGCGCAGCATGTCCGCCGTGAGCGCCGCGACGTCGTCATCATCCTCGACCAGCAGCACCTTCAGCCGCAGCCTGGCCTCCGGCGTCAGGCGCCCCGCCTCCTCCGCCCCCCGCTCCACCTCCGGCGAGACGGCGCTGCGCGGCAGCAGCAGCGTCACCGTCGTGCCCTGGCCGGGGATGCTGGCGATGCGGGCCGCCCCACCGCTCTGCCGGGCAAAGCCATAGACCTGGGCGAGGCCGAGCCCCGTTCCCCGCCCGACCTCCTTGGTGGAGAAGAAGGGCTCGAAGACCCGCGCCAGCACCTCGGGCGGCATGCCGATGCCGGTATCCTCGATGGACAGCGCGACGAAGGCGCCCTCCAGCCCATCCGGGTCGCTGCGCGCCTGCAGTTCCCGGTTCGCCGCCAGCAGCCGCAGCCTGCCGCCGCGCGGCATGGCATCCCTGGCGTTCACGGCAAGGTTCAGCACCGCCAGCTCCAGCTCCCCGGCATCGGCCAGCACCGGCCAGAGCCCCGCCTCCGCGACGATCTCCACCGTGATGTCGCCGCGCAGCGAGCGCGCCAACAGCTCCCGGATCTCCTCCAGCCAGGCGCGCAGGTCGAGCGGCGCCGGCCGCAGGGCCTGGCGGCGGGCGAAGGTCAGCAGGCGTCGCGTCAGCTCGGCGCCGCGCCGCGCCGCCTGCTCGATCGCGTCCATCAGCCGCTCGCGCCTGGCGCCGTCCTGGTCGCGCCGCAGCAGGGCGGTGCCGCTCACGATGACGGAAAGCAGGTTGTTGAAGTCGTGCGCGACGCCGCCGGTAAGCTGGCCGAGCGCCTCCAGCTTCATGGTCTGGAATAGCCGGGCCTGCGCCGCCTCCCGCGCCTTCGTCTCCGCTTCCACCTCCCGTCGCAGCCCTTCATTGGCCTCGGTCACGGCCAGTTCGGCGCGCTTGCGGTCGGTGACGTCGATGTTGAGGCCGATGAGGCGGACGGCATTGCCTACCCCGTCGCAGATCAGCCGGCCGCGGACGGAGAGCCAGCGCTCGCCGCGACGTGGATGATGGATGCGGTATTCCATGCGGATGTCGGGGTTCCGCCGGCGCAGGCAATCCTCCAGCGCCGCCGCCGCGCCGTCCCGGTCCAGGGGCAGGATGGAGGCGAGCCACGCCTCGCGGCTCGGCGTCACCACCGCCGGATCCAGGCCGCAGAGGTCGAAATACTCCTCGGGCCAGTCGATCCGGCCGGTGCAGATCCCAGTCCCAGGTGCCTGCGCCGGCATAGCGCTGCGCCATGCGCAGCCTTTCCTCGCTGTCCTGCAATTGCGCATTGGCCCGGGCCAGGGCGCGCGTCCGTTCGTGGACGCGCTGCTCCAGCTCCTCGTTGCCGCGGATCAGGGCCTGGTTGGTTTCCTCCAGCTCCTCGGCGACGGCCTGCAGCTCCTCCATGGCGAGGCGGAGCTCTTCCTCGGTCGCCGCCTGCCGCGACATCGGCAGGCGCAGTGCCGCCGCCTCCGCCGGACCGGGGTAGGCGAGGTGGCCGGCCTCCGTCTTGCGCAGCCGCGCCTCCGCCTCCCGCAGCAACTGCGCCTGCCGGTTCACCTCCGCCTGCAGGGCGTTGCGCTCCTGCGCCAGCTTTCCGGCCTTTGCCTGCGCATCCTCCGCCGCCACGCGCCAACGCTCGACCTCGCCTTCGAGCTGACGCAGGCGCTCTGCGTCGCTCATGGGCCCTCGGCCTCCGATGGGCGGGCTGATGCGCAGGGAACACCCAGTTGCGGCATGAATCCCCGAACGGCCAGCGCCGCCCGGCGTTCCGCCCTATACGGGCACGGAGCGACCACCTCCTCGCTGGACAGGCTATGGTCCGAATCAGCGGGCGCGGCATGGGAGGCCAGGTACACTACAAGCCCGTCCTCCTCGGCGCCTCCACCGGGGGCGTCGATGCCCTGGCGAAGCTGTGCCAGGGCCTGCCGCACGACCTGCCCGCTACCGTGTTGGTGTGCAGCACTTGGCGTCCACGGCGCGCAGCCTGCGGCCTGCCATCCCGGAACGCGCCGGGAAGCCGCCGGCCCGCGCAGCGGGGCGCGGAGCTCCGCCGGGACATGTCTTCGTGGCGCCGCCGGATGTTCATCCTCTCGTGAGTGAGGATTGTCGCCGGATGCTGTTACGCCGGGACCGCAGGAGAACCGGGTGCGGCCCGCGATCGACGTGCTGTTCCGCTCGGCCGCCATTGCCGCGCGTCCTCGCCGTTATCCTCAACGGGCTGCTGATGACGGCACTGCCGGGCTGGTGGCGTTGAGGCCAGCGTGGCGAGCGCCCGCGGCAAGCTACCGGCATCGAAAGGCTTCTCGAGGCGCGGCGTATCCATCCAGGCGTCGGGGATGACCAGGGGGCCACGGCCGGTCAGGAACAGGAAGGGCATCCACCGCCCCCGCAGCAGCTCGGCCAGCGGATAGACCGGCGTCCCGTGCAGGTCGATGTGAAGCGTCGCGGCGTCGATACGGCACTCGGCACGGCGCGCCAGCCGCAGCCTGTCCTCAAGGGTTGCGCAGGCCCCTCCACCAGGCAGCCGGCGTCCCGGGGGAGACGGGCCAGCTGCCGGCGATCAGGTCGCGGTCCTCCCTGACGAGCACATGCCGTCGCTGGAGAGCCAGAAGGCGGTCCGGTGCCCTCTCGATCAATCCCATGCCGTCCTTCCCTCCTGCCGATGCCTGCCGGCCGCCCAGGGGGAGGCTACCGGCGGCCATGCCGCATCATGGCGCCGCCGCCTCCGGCACCAGCGCCGCTACCGGCCACTCGGCCAGCAGGCCGGAGAGGTCGAGGACCCCGTCCTCGGCCCGCAGCCCGGCGCCGCTCCACAGGTCGCGCCACTGCGTCACCGCCAGCGGCAGGGCCAGGCGGATCCCACCCGCAGCCTCGCCCCGGGCCGGGAAGCGGCGGGCGGCGACCAGCAGCGCCTCCCCCCCCCGGCAGCGCAGGAAGGCGCAGATGCGCTCGGCCATGTCGCCCTCGGCCGTCAGCGGCTGGTAGTCGCCCTCCGCATAAAGCGCCGGCTGGGTCCGGCGATGCGCCAGCAGCGTCGCGGTCAGCGCCAGCTTGAGGCGGCCGTCGCTCCAGGATTCCCGCATCCCGCGCAGCGCCCCGGGGCGGTCCTGCGCCAGGGCCTCCTCCATCTCCGCCAGCAGGCGCTGGCGGGCGGCGAAATCCACCGGGCGGCGGTTGTCGGGATCCACCAGGCTGAGATCCCAGAGCTCCGCGCCCTGGTAGATGTCCGGCATGCCCGGCACGCTCAGCTTCAGCGCCGCCTGCACCAAGCTGTTCTCCAGGCCGAGCCGCGCCACCTGCGACTGGAAGGGCAGGAAGGCGTCGAGGAAGGCGGAGGAGGCGCCGGGCGCCAGCGCATCCCGCACAAAGCCCAGCAGCGCGTCCTCATAGGCCATGTCCGGCGCGGCCCAGGAGGAGTGCAGCTTCGCCTCCCGCACCGATTTGCGCATCGCGCCCTCCAGCCGCTCGGCAAAGGCCGAAAGGGCGTCCGCATCGAGCGGCGCATCGGTCATCTCCGCCGGCCAGGCGCCGAGCAGGAGCTGGTAGAACAGGTATTCGTCGTTGCGGTCGGGCGGCGCGGTGCCTTCCACATCGCCGCGCCGAGCGCGCAGGATGCGGCTCCAGCTCCGGATCTGGCGGGACCATTCCTCCGGCATCTCCGCCAGCACCGCCAGCCGGGCCCGGGTGTCCTCGCCCCGCTTGGTGTCGTGGGTGGAGGTGGAGAGCATGGCATGCGGCCAGCGCTTCGCCCTCGCCGCATTCGCCTTGTGGAAGGCGGCGAGCGGCAGGCCGAGCACATCCGGGTGGCCGCCCACCTCGTTCAGCGCCACCAGCCGGTTCCAGCGGTAGAAGGCGGTGTCCTCCAGCCCCTTCGCCATCACCGGGCCGCTGTACTGCTGCACCCGCATGGCGAAGCGCATGACGGTATGGCGGCTGAAGCCGCTGCGCGGCGCTGCCACCAGGTCGGTCGAGAGCAGCCGCTGCAGGAAGTCGAAGACGCTCGGGTCGAGGTCGGGTTCGAAGCGCCGCGCCCAGGCCACCGCCCAGTCCAGGTCGCGCCGGTCCGCCTCCCCCGGCGTGCCGCTGGCATCCACATAGGTGCGGTAGACCGGGAAGGCGGCGACGATGGCACGCAGGGCGCGGCCGAGGATGTTGCGGGTGAAATCCGCGGTCTTCGGGTTCTGCCTGGCGATGCGCCCGGCATCGCGGGCCAGCACGTTCAGCTCGCTGGCCATCTCATTCGCCATGATGCGGAGCTTGCAGTCGCGCACCACCTCCTCGAAGGGCGGTACCTCGCCGACGAAATCGGCATAGGCGCGGGTCAGCCCTTCCTCGCCAGTGGAATCCACCAGCAGGCCCAGCACGAGGTTGGCGAATTCATAGCCGGTGGTGCCCTCCACCGGCCAGTCCTCGCGCAGCGCCTCATGCCGCGCCAGGATCTTCTCCACCACCAGGTAGAAGGGGCGCGGCGCCCGCTCCCGCAGCCGGGCGAGGTAGCCCTTCGGGTCCAGCAGCCCATCGACATGGTCGATGCGCAGCCCATCCAGCGTGCCATCCGCCAGCAGGGCGAAGACGCGGGCATGGGCGTGGTCGAACAGCTCCGGCAGCTCCATGCGGATGCCGGCGAGCTCGTTGATGTTGAAGAAGCGGCGGTAGTTGATGTCGTCCGCTGCCACGCGGAAATGCGCCACGCGCCAGTGCTGGTCCTGGATCAGCGCGTCCAGGGCGCGCCAGCTCTCCAGCTCGCCTTCCCGGCCGTTCAGCCGGTCCACCGCCTGCTGCACCGCCTCCTGCACGGTCGCGTCCTCGCGTGCCGCGGCGGCCAGCTCGGCCTTCAGCTCGCGCGCCCGGGCGGCAATCTGCGGGCGCCAGTCGGACAGGCCGGCGAAGGCATCGCCGAGGCGTTCCAGCACCGGGTGCGCGTCGCCCAGCACGCGGGCGTAGTGGTGCGGGCAGATGGGCAGCTTGTGCGTGTCATAGGCCCAGACGGCGAAGCTGCCCTCCTCGGCATCGAAACGGAGGCGGAGCTGCCCGGCCTCCAGCACCACGCCATACTGGTCCCCGAGGAAGGGGATCAGCAGCTTGCCGGCAAGGTAGCGGCGGTCGGGGTCCCAATCGATGTCGAACCAGCCGGCATAGGCGGAGTCCGAGCCCCATTCGAGCACGTCCAGCCACCAGGGATTGTCGGCGCCGCCGACGCCCATGTGGTTCGGCACGAAATCCAGGATCTGGCCGAGCCCATGCTGCCGGAAGGCCTCGCACATGGCATGGAACTCGGCCTCGTCGCCGAGTTCCGGGTTGAGCGCGGCATGGTCCACGATGTCGTAGCCATGGCTGCTGCCGGGCCGGGCCTTCAGCCAGGGCGAGGCATAGACATGGCTGATGCCGAGCCGCGCCAGATAGGGCGCCAGCGCCGCCGCGTCCCGGAAGCGGAAGCCGGCATGGAATTGCAGGCGGTAGGTCGCCCGCGGCACCGGGATCTCAGCCATGATCGGCGCCTCCGCGTTCCGCCCGCAGTGCCGCGACGGCGGCCTCGAATCCCGGATGGCCGGGCAGCGCCTCCACCGGCACGGAGAGTTTGCGGCGCCAATTCGGGTGCTCGCGATCGGTGGATGGCAGGTTCACCTGGTCGGGCTCGTCCAGCATGTCATCCAGGTTGGCGATCGCCAGCAGGGCGTTGCTGCGGCCCAGGAAGCCATGCAGCGCGCGTGACAGCGCCGGGATGTCCGGAGGGCCCGCGCCCAGCAGCCCCCGCTCGCGGAGAAGCTGCAGCAGGTTCGCCTTGTCGCGCGCGCGCGTCTCCTCCTGCCCGGCGGTCTGCTCCTCCGTCAGCCGGCCGTGGCGCCGCTTCAAGGCGATGTCGTGCCCCTCCCACCAGCCACGCAGCGTCGGCAGGTCGTGGCTGCCGAGCACCGCCAGGGCCAGGCGGGGATAGGCTTCCGGCGGATGGAACCGGCCCGACGCATCCTGCTCGAAGGCGAGGATGCGGTAGGAGAGGATGTTCGCCGCCGCCATCCGCTCGCGGAACCCTGCCGGCACGGTGCCGAGATCCTCGCCCACCACCAGGCAGCGGTGGCGGTGGCTCTCCAGCGCCAGGATGCCGATGAGATCCTCGATGGGGTAGGCGATATAGGCGCCCTCCGCCGGCTTGTGGCCGGCCGGGATGCAGAACAGGTGCAGCAGCGCCATCACATGGTCGATGCGCAGCCCGCCAGCATGGCGCATATTGGCGCGGATCAATTCGATGAAGCTGCGATAGGCCTCCGCCCGCAGCGCGCGGGGGTGGAAGGGCGGCAGGCCCCAATCCTGGCCGGCCGGGTTGAAGTAATCGGGCGGCGCGCCGACCTGCAGGCCGGAGATCACGGCCGCCTGGTTCGCCCAGGTCTCCGCCCCGCCATTGTCCGCGCCGACCGCCAGGTCGCGGTAGAGCCCGATCGCCATGCCCTGCGCCGCCGCCGCGGCGGTGCCGAGCTGGGTATCCGCCACCCATTGCAGCCAGGCCTGGAACTCGACCTCCGCCGCATGGTCCTCGGTGAACCGGCGCACCTCCGGAGAGGCGGGATCGCGGTAGCCCTCCGGCCAGCGCCGCCACCAGGCGAGTTCCGGCGCCTGGGCGGCGAAATGCGTGCGGAGGGCAAGGAACAGGCAGCTCCGTGCCCAGGCCTCACCGCGCTCCGCCTGGAAGGCGGCGAAGGCGGCGCGGCGCTCCGCCGGAGCGTGCTGGCGGAACTGCGCGTGGAGCAGCCGGAGCACCTGCAGCTTCAGCGCGGCGACGGATGTGTAGTCCACCAGCGGCACCTTGCGCGCCGCGTCCAGCCTCTGCCGGAATTCCGCCGAGGCGACCAGCGCCTGCGCCGCCGGGCAGTCCTGCAGCTCCGGCAGGGCGGCGACATCGATGTTCAGCGGGTTCAGCAGCAGGCGGCTGGCCGGGGAATAGGGGCTGGCGGCCTCGGGATCGTCGGGAAACAGGGCGTGCAGCGGATTGAGCCCGATCACCGCGGCCCCGCGCGGCGCCGCAACCTCCACCAGGCGGCGCAGGTCGCTGAAATCCCCGATCCCCCAGCCCTGCGCCGAGCGCAGCAGGTAGAGCTGGACGGCGATGCCCCAGAGCCGGCCGTCGCGGTCCGGCGCCTCCGGCAGCCAGCACCGGCCGGGCGTCACGACCAGGGACATGTTGGCGCTGCCGGGCTCCAGCGACAGGCGGTGGTAGCCGGCGGGCAGGTCCGCCGGCAGCGGCAGGAGACGGTGCTCGATGCGCGTGCCGCCGATCTCGGCGAAGCCGGCGAAGTCCAGGGCGTGGAATTCCGCCTCGCCGCGCCGCTCCCCTCCTTCCTCCAGCGTGATGCGCCAGGCGGTGGTGCCAGCCCCGGCGGGCAGGCGCAGGCCGATGCGGGCTTCGCCTCCCGTGGCCACCACCGCCACGGGCGGCAGCGGCGCCTGCCATTCGGCCAGCACTTCCCGCGCCAGCACCGCTTCCGCCTCGGTCTCATCCTCGACGGGGCGGCCCATGGCCGCCAGCATCAGGCGCTTGGTCGCTGCGCTGGTGTGAATGAGATCACCCTGCGCGGAATGGTATTGCGGCTCGATCCCCATATGCAGGGCGAGGGCATCGAGCGCCGGCGTTGCCTCGGTCACGCCGCGGTCTCCTCGATGGACCAGCCCAGGAACCAGGCGCCACCCGGCTTGCCCTCCTGCCAGAGCAGGCGCCCGGGCGGCGCGGAGACAGGCAGCGGCCGCGGGGCGAGGTTGGCGCGCAGGTGGAGGATGCCGTGTGGGAACGCCCATTGCACCGCGACCGCGGATTCGCCGAGGATCTCGAACGCGCCGCCTCGCCGGATCCCGGACAGCCGGGGAATGATCTCCGCATGGCGCACAGCCAGGATGCGGCGATACCAGTCCAGCCAGCCGGCATGTGGCGGCCGCGCCGTATCCTCCCAGCGCAGCTTGGCGCTGGCAAAGGTCGCCTCCGCCATCGGGTCGGGGATGCGCGCCCGGCTCTCGGGGTCCGCGAATTCCGGGAAGCGCGCGAACTCGTTGCGACGTCCCTCCCGCACCGCATCCGCCAGATCAGGGCCGAAATCGCAAAAGAAGGGAAAGGGCTGGGCAGCGGCCCATTCCTCGCCCATGAACAGCATCGGCACCTGCGGCAGCAGCAGGTAGCAGGCGGCGATGGCGCGCAGCGCCTCGGGCGCCGCGCTGGCACTCAGCCGGTCGCCGAAGGCACGGTTGCCCACCTGGTCATGGTTCTGGATGAAGGCGACGAAGGCGGTGGGTGGCAGCCCGGCGCTCGGCTCGCCGCGGGGATGACCGCGATAGGGCATGTGCTCGCCCTGGAAGGCGAAGCCCTCCGCCAGGGCGCGGCCCAGCTTCCGCGCATCGCCGTGGTATTCTGCGTAGTAGCCGCTGGATTCGCCGGTGGCCGCCACGTGCAGCACATGATGCACATCGTCGTTCCACTGCGCCGTGTGCTGCAGCGGCCGGCCGGCATCGTCGCGCCGCAGGCGGCTCGCCTCGTTGTGCTCGTTCTCCAGCACCAGATGGATATGGCGCCCCGGCGCCGCCGCGCGCAGCCGCTCAGCCAGCTCCGCCAGGATATGGCGCTTGCTGTCGTCGAGGATGGCGTGCACCGCATCCAGCCGCAGCCCATCCAGATGGAATTCCTCGATCCAATAGAGGGCGTTGTGCAGGAAGAAGGCGCGCACCTCCTCGCTGCCCGGACCGTCGAAATTGATCGCCGCGCCCCAGGGCGTCTTGTGGCGGTCGGTGAAGGTCTCGCCCGCCACGGCCCAGAGGTAATTCCCCTCCGGCCCGAAATGGTTGTAGACGACGTCCAGCAGCACCATCAGCCCGCGCGCATGCGCGGCATCGACCAGCGCCTTCAGATCCTCCGGCCGGCCGTAGCTGGCATCGGGCGCGAAGGGCAGGACGCCGTCATAGCCCCAGTTCCGCCCCCCGGGGAATTCCGCGACAGGCATGATCTCGATGGCGGTGACGCCGAGCGCGACCAGGTGGTCCAGCCTGCCGATCGCGGCCCGGAAGCTGCCCTCGGGCGTGAAGGCGCCGACATGCAGCTCATAGAGCACCGCCTCCTCCCAGGGGCGCCCGGCCCAGCCGGCATCTCCCCAGGCATAGGCGGCCGGGTCCACCACTTCGCTCGGGCCGTGGACATCCTCGGGCTGGTAGCGGGAGGCCGGGTCGGGCACGCGCTGCCCGTCGGGCAACACGAAACGGTAGCGGCTGCCCGCCCTGGCCTCGGCCCTGACCAGCTCGTGCCACCCGCCCTCGCCACGCTGCATCGGCAGTGGCGCCGGCGCGCCATCCAGCTCCAGCCGGACGGCCTCGTGCGAGGGGGCCCATAGCCGGAAGCGTACGCCCTCCCTCTGCAACTCGGCGCCAAAGGGCATGGCGTGCCGGCGGCGAAAGGGCTGGCCTACAGGGTTCGGGTGCGACATGTGGGAGGGTGCTCCAATGACGCGCCAAACCGCGCAGCCTGCCTTCCGTTCCGCGCGGCAGGGAATAAAGCCGGGACGGAAGGCTGGCCCTGCCTGCCGGTCCGGTTCTCCAGGCGGTGGATGGCGCAGGGGGGGCGTGGCCCGGCGCCTGCGGGCGGCGCTCCCCGCCCCGTTCTGCCGCTGACGGCCAGAGGCTGGCGCCCCCCGGATTTGCCGCGTCGCGCGGCGCTGCCTAGTGTTCTGCCCGCGGAGCTTGCCGGGTTGCCGGCGAAGGGGGCCGGCGGGCAGGCCATGGGAGGCAAGGGCCGGCGGCCTGGAAGCGAAGGCCGAGGCGTTCGGCATCGGGCCACCGGCATGCGGCGAAGATGAGGACCGACGAGGCTTTCGAGATCTTCCTGACGACCGTACCGGGCCTGGAAGCCGCGCTCTGCGAGGAGGTCCGCAGCAAGGGCTTCCGGCGGCCGCGGCCGGTGCCGGGCGGCGTCGTCATCGAGGGCGGCTGGCCGGAGGTATGGCGCGCCAATCTCTGGGTCCGCGGCGCCGGGCGCGTGCTGGCGCGGATCGCCGCCTTTCCCGCCCCGCATCTGGCGCAGCTCGAGGCTCGGGCGCGCCGCGTGCCCTGGGGCGAGGTGCTGCGCCCGGACCTGCCCTTCCGCGTGGAGGCAAGCTGCACGGGCTCGCGCATCTATCACAGCGGCGCTGCGGCGGAGCGGGTGGAGACGGCGATCCGGAAAACCCTCGGCGCGCCCACCTCGCCGGAGGCCGGGATCCTTGTCAGGGTGCGGATCGAGCGGGATGTCTGCACCCTCAGCGTCGATACCTCGGGCGAGCTGCTGCACAAGCGCGGCTACAAGGAAGCCGTCAACCGTGCGCCGATGCGGGAGACGATGGCGTCGCTCTTCCTGCGGCAATGCGGCTATGAGGGCAGCGAGCCCGTGCTCGACCCGATGTGCGGCTCCGGCACCTTCGTCATCGAGGCGGCGGAGATCGCGGCCCGTCTCAACCCCGGCCGCGCCCGGCATTTCGCCTTCGAGCAGCTTGCCACCTTCGATGCCGCCGCCTGGCAGCGCATGCGCGCGGTGAAGAGCGAGCGCGTGCCGCTGGCCCGCTTCCACGGCAGCGACCGGGATGCCGGTGCGATCGCGATGAGCCGCGCCAATGCCGAACGCGCCGGCGTCGCCAACTACACCGAATTCCGGCAGGCGCCGGTCAGCGATATCCGCCCGCCGCCAGGACTGCCCGGCCTCGTCATCGTCAACCCTCCCTACGGCACGCGGATCGGGGAGCGAGCGGAGCTCTCGCCGCTGTACCGTGCCCTCGGGCAGGTTCTGCTGCAGCGTTTCGCTGGCTGGCGCGTCGGGCTCATCGCCAGCGAGCACCGTCTGGCCCATGCGACAGGGCTGCCCTTCCTGCCACCCGGCGCCCCGGTGCCACATGGCGGGTTGCGGGTCACGCTCTACCGGACCGGTCCCCTGCCCTGACAAGCCATGGGCGCAGCGGCCATGCGGGCTGCGCATCCGGCGAGACAAACATTGTCGCCGTGCCAGTCGGCCATGGTACACCGCCAGTGGAGGCGTGCGCGACGACGGGGCGCCCAGTTTGCGCTGACCACGCGCTATTATCGACCATAAATAGCGATTGGCATGAAAGCCGCCGGCCAGCGCATATCGTCTTCGCTGTTTCGATTGTTCGCACCGCTCCTGCCTTGTTAGTCTCGCGGGAACACCCAGTATGAAGGCGGACCCGGCGTGGCCGGGATGCGCCCTGCGGGAGAGACGGGATGGCGAAGCTCAACGTGAATGGCCGCGTCATCGAGTTCGAGGTCGAGGACGACACCCCGCTGCTCTGGGCGCTCCGCGAGCAACTCGGCCTGACCGGCACCAAATATGGCTGCGGCGTCGCGCAATGCGGCGCCTGCACCGTGCATGTGGACGGCGCCGCGGTGCGGTCCTGCTCCATGCCGGTCTCGGCCTTCGACGAGACGCAGAAGATCGTCACGATCGAAGGGCTGTCGCCCGACAGCAGCCACCCGATCCAGCAGGCCTGGCTGGCGCTGGACGTGCCGCAATGCGGCTTCTGCCAATCCGGCATGATCATGGCCGCCGCCGCGCTGCTGGCCGCCACGCCGCGCCCGACCGAGGCGCAGATCCGCGAGGAGGTGACGAATATCTGCCGCTGCGGCACCTATAACCGCGTCATCGCCGGCATCCAGCGCGCCGCTGGCGTGTCCACCGCGGGTTGAGGGAGGCAGCGATGAACGCCATCACACCGCGGCGCCGGCAATTTCTCGCCGGCGCCTCCGCCGCGCTCGGTGCCTTCACCCTCGGCTTCCGCATCCCGCTGGCCGGCGAGGCTGCCGCGCAATCCGCTCCCGCCACGCCCGAGGTGAATGCCTGGGTGGTGGTGAAGCCGGATGAGACCGTCATCATCCGCATCGCCCGGTCCGAGATGGGTCAGGGCACGCTCACCGGCCTCGCCCAGCTCGTCGCGGAGGAGCTGGATTGCGACTGGGCCAAGGTCACTACGGAGTACCCGACGCCGGGCCAGAACCTGGCGCGCGGCCGCATCTGGGGCAACATGTCCACCGGCGGCAGCCGCGGTGTCCGCGAGAGCAATGAATATGTCCGCAAGGGCGGCGCCGCGGCGCGGATGATGCTGGTGCAGGCCGCGGCGAACCAGTGGGGCGTGCCGGCCGGCGAATGCCGCGTGGCGGCAGGCGTCATCACCCATGCGCCGAGCGGCCGCACCACCACCTACGGCGCCGTGGCCGAGGCCGCGGGCAAGCTGCCGGTGCCGACGGATGTGGCGCTGAAAGACCCCAAGGACTGGAAGATCGCCGGCCGCCCGGTGCCGCGGCTGGACACGGCGGCGAAGCTGAATGGCAGCCAGGTCTATGGCATAGACTTGAAGCTGCCCGGCATGCTGAACGCCGCCATCCAGGCCTGCCCGGTCTTCGGCGGCAAGCTGCGCAACGTGGACTCCGCGGCGGCCGAGGCGATGCCGGGCGTGAAGCGCGTGCTGCGCGTGGGCGACGACGCGGTGGCCGTGGTGGCCGATACCTGGTGGCGGGCCAAGACCGCGCTGGAGGCGGTGAAGATCGAGTGGGATGCCGGCGAGAACGCCGCCGCCTCCTCCGCCGCCTTCAAGGAGGTGCTGAAGGCCGCGCTGGACGCGTCGCAGGCGGCGGTGGGCAACCGCGCCGGCGATGCGGCGGCAGCCATCGCCGCGGCGCCGCGCAAATTCGAGGCGGTCTATTACTACCCCCACCAGAACCATGCCTGCATGGAGGTAATGAACGCGACGGCGGTCTGGACGCCGGAGCGCTGCGAGGTCTGGACGCCCACCCAGAACGGCGAGGCGGCGCATGCCGCCGCCGCCGAAGCCGCCGGCCTGCCGCCCGCGCGCTGTGAGATCTACAAGATCCATCTCGGCGGCGGCTTCGGCCGGCGCGGCGCGGTGCATGACTGGGTGCGCCAGGTGGTGCTGATCGCCAGGCAGATGCCGGGCACGCCCATCAAGCTGATCTGGTCGCGCGAGGAGGACATGCTGCAGGGCCGGTACCACCCGGTCACCATGTGCAAGCTCTCCGCGGGGCTGGACGCGCAGGGCAACCTCACCGGCCTGCATATGCGCATCGCCGGGCAATCCATCGTCGCCGGCATCTTCCCGCAGAACATCCGCGACGGGCGGGACCCGGTGGTGTTCCAGGGGCTGAACGCCGGCGGCGGGGAGGCCGAGATCGGCTACGGCATCCCCAACCTGCTGATCGACCATGCCATGCGCAACCCGCATGTGCCGCCGGGCTTCTGGCGCGGGGTGAACCTGAACCAGAACACCATCTACCTCGAATGCTTCATGGATGAGCTGGCGCATCTGGTGGGCAAGGACCCGCTGGAATTCCGCCGCGGGCTCATGGCGAACCACCCGAAGCACCTCGCCGTGCTGAACGCGGTGGCAGAGCGTGTCGGCTGGGGCACGCCTCCGGCGCCGGTGGATGGCCAGCCGGTCTTCCGCGGCCTCGCCCAGACCCATGGCTTCGGCAGCTATGTCGCGGCCTGCGCCGAGGTCTCGGTCAGCGATGGCGGAGAGCTGAAGATCCACCGCATCGTCGCCGCCACCGATCCCGGCCATGCGGTGAACCCGCAGCAGATCGCTGCACAGGTCGAGGGCTCCTTCGTCTATGGCCTCTCCGCCGCGCTCCATGGCGAGTGCACGGTGAAGGATGGCCGCATCGAGCAGACCAACTTCGACAACTACCAGGTGCTGCGGATGGACGAGATGCCGAAGGTGGAGACCATCCTGGCCCCCAGCGGCGGCTTCTGGGGCGGCGTCGGGGAACCCACCATCGCGGTGGCGGCGCCGGCGGTGCTGAACGCCATCTTCGCCGCGACCGGCAAGCGGGTGCGGGAGCTGCCGCTGAAGAACACCAGCCTGCGGCGCGGTTAGGGATGATGGCGCCGCGCCTGGCCCTGCTGCTGGCGCTGGCCGGGCCAGCGCTGGCGGAGGAGGCGGCGCCGCCCGGCGCCTCCGCCTGTCTCGGCTGCCACTCGCCGGTACGGCAGAACGCGGCCATTCCCTCGCTGCGGGGGCGTGACCCGGTGGAGATTGCCGCCATGCTGCAGGCCTTCCGCGAGGGCAAGGCGCCCGCGACCGTCATGGACCGCCTCGCCCGCGGCTTCGATGCGGCGGAGAGCCGCACCATCGCCGCCTGGGTGGTGCGATGAAGATCGCCCGCCGCGCCCTGGCCGGGCTGGTGGCGGCGCCGGTGCTGGCCCGGGTGGCGCGCGCCCAGGCGGCGCCCGCGGTGGTGGTCATCGGCGGCGGCTTCGGCGGGGCGAGCTGCGCCCAGGCGCTGCGCCGGCACGGGCTGGTGGTGACGCTGGTGGAGCCGAACGCCACCTACACCGCCTGCCCCTTCAGCAATGCCGTCATCGCCGGGTTGCGGTCGATGGAGCAGCAACGCTTCGGCTATGACGGGGCACGGGCCCAGGGCATCACCGTGGTCCATCAGGCAGCGACCGGCATCGATGCCGCCGCCCGGCAGGTGACGCTCGGCGATGGCAGCCGGCTTGCCTATGACCGGCTGGTCCTCTCCCCCGGCATCGCGCTGCGCTTCGACGCGCTGGAGGGCTATGACGAGGCCGCCGCCGCGACCCTGCCCCATGCATGGCAGGCCGGCCCGCAGACGGAGTTGCTGCACCGCCAGCTCGAGGCGATGGAGGATGGCGGCACGGTGGTGATGGCAGTGCCCGCCAACCCCTATCGCTGCCCGCCCGGCCCCTATGAGCGGGCGAGCCTGATCGCCTGGTACCTGAAGACGAAGAAGCCCCGCTCCAAGCTGCTGGTGCTGGATGCGAAGGACAGCTTCTCCAAGCAGCGGCTGTTCGAGGCAGGCTGGGCCGCGCTCTATCCCGGGCTGCTGGAATATGTGCCCCTCTCGGGCGGCGGCCGCGCCACCGGCGTGGATGTCGCAGGACGGGCGGTGGTGACCGAATTCGGCAGCCAAGCCGGCGCGGTGGTGAATGTCATCCCGCCGCAACGGGCCGGCGCCATCGCCCAGATGGCGGGGGCGGCGGATCGCAGCGGCTGGTGCCCGACCGACCCCACCAGCTTCGAATCCCGGCTGCTGCCGGGGGTGCATGTCATCGGCGATGCCTGCATCGCTGGTGCCATGCCGAAATCCGCTTTCTCTGCCAATGCCCAGGCGCGGGTCTGCGCCGATGCCATCGCCCTGCTGCTGCGCGGCGCGCCGGTGCCGGAGCCGCGGCTGCTCAACACCTGCTACAGCCTGGTGGCGCCGGACTACGGGATCTCCGTCGCCGGGGTCTATCGCCCGGCCGGCGGCGTGCTGGCGGACATCCCCGGCGCCGGCGGCATCAGCCCGCTGGAGGCCCCGCCCGCCACCCGCGCGGCGGAGGCGGCCTATGCGGAGGATTGGTTCGAGACCATCACCGCCGATGCCTTCGGCTAGAGCAGATCGCCGCAGGGCGGCATCGCCCGAAGGCGCGAAGCGGCGCGGCAAACCGGGGCATCGGGCGTTTGCGATGCACGCATGTGAACCGCAAACGCGCTAGCCTGGCCCTGTTGCTGCTCGCCCCGCTCGCCGCCGCTGCCCGGGAGGAGGGGCTGCCCGAGCCCCTCACCGCCACGCCCGGCGATGCCGTGCGCGGCCGCGCCATCGTCGCGGACCGGCAGCGCGGCCTCTGCCTGCTCTGCCACACCGCACCGATCCCGGAGGAGCGCTTCCAGGGCAACCTCGCCCCGGACCTGGCCGGCGCCGGCAGCCGCTGGACGGAAGCGCAGCTTCGCCTGCGCCTGGTGGACAGCCGCCGCTTGAACCC
Source organism: Siccirubricoccus soli (assembly GCF_024178315.1). Lineage (GTDB taxonomy): Bacteria > Pseudomonadota > Alphaproteobacteria > Acetobacterales > Acetobacteraceae > Siccirubricoccus > Siccirubricoccus soli. The sequence goes on from NZ_JAMZIK010000015.1 coordinate 19,501, forward strand.
GGACAGCCTGATGCCTTCCTACTACCGGACGGAGGGGCTGCACCGCGTCGCCCCCGCCTTCGCCGGCCGCACCGTGCTGAGCGCCCAGGAGATCGAGGATGTGGTCGCCTATCTGCTCACCCTGAAGGAGGAGAGGCCGTGATGATGGCGCCGCGCCGCCTGCTGCTCGCCGCCCCTGCCCTGCTGCTGCTGCCGCGCGGCAGCCGCGCCTCGCCGGAGGCCATGGCGGAGGCGGTGCGCGGCTTCACCGGCGGGGCGGAGATCCGGCCCGGCCGAGTGACGCTCGAGATCTCGCCCCTGGTGGAGAACGGCAACACCGTGCCGCTCTCGGTCAGCGTGGAAAGCCCGATGACCGAGGCGGAGCATGTCCGCGCCATCGCCGTCTTCAACGAGCGCAACCCGCAGCCGCATGTCATCACCGTGCACCTCAACCCCCGCGCCGGGCGGGCGATGCTGGCGACGCATATCCGCCTCGCCACCTCGCAGACCCTGCTGGCGGTGGCGCAGTTCTCGGATGGCAGCTTCTGGTCGGACCGCGCCCAGGTGGTGGTGACGCTGGCCGCCTGCGTGGAGGGCTGAGCCATGGCGCGCGTGCTGCTGAACATCCCCCGCACCGCCCGCAAGGGCGAGGTCATCGCCATCCGCACCCTGATCCAGCACGTGATGGAAACCGGCTACCGCCCCGGCGCCGATGGCGAGGTGCTGCCGCGCGACATCATCCGCCGCTTCACCGCCAGCTTCGAGGGCGAGGAGGTCTTCGCCGCCGACCTCTCCCCCGCCATCGCCGCCAACCCCTTCCTCTCCTTCACCATGGTCGCCAGCACGACCGGCACGCTGGTGCTGCGCTGGCAGGGCGACAAGGGCTTCGACCAGACCGAGACCCGCGAGATCATGGTGACGGGGTGACTCGGTTGGCCTGCATCCTCCTGCTGCTGCCGCTCTGCCTCTCGGCCGCCGCGGAGGAGCGCCGCTCCGGCTTCCAGGACATGGCGCCGGAAACCCAAGCGATGCAGCAGGACGACACGGCCAATCCCGGCATGCTCTGGGTGCTGGAGGGCGAAACGCTGTGGAACGCGCCGGCGGGCCCTGCGGGCCAGCCCTGCGCCGGCTGCCATGGCAGCGCCGAGAGCGCCATGCGCGGCGTCGCGGCGCGCTACCCGGCCTGGGACGAAGCGGACGCCGCACCGATCGACCTCGCCGGCCGCATCCAGCAATGCCGCGCCGCGCGGCAGGGGGCGCCCCCCCTGCCACGGGAGAGCGAGGAGCTGCTGGCCCTGACCGCCTATGTGGCGCGCCAGTCGCGCGGCCTGCCGATCACCCCGCCCGAGGATCCGCGCCTGGACCCCGCACGGGCGGAGGGCCGCGCGCTCTATACCGAGCGGCGCGGGCAGCTCGACCTCTCCTGCGCGCAATGCCACGACGAGAATGCCGGCCGTCGCCTCGCCGGCAGCGCCATTCCGCAGGCACACCCGACGGGCTATCCGCTCTACCGGCTCGAATGGCAGTCGCTTGGCTCCCTGCAGCGCCGATTGCGCGGCTGCATGACAGGCGTGCGAGCCGAACCCTATGCCTATGGCGCGCTGGAATATGTGGCGATCGAGCTCTACCTCGCGCAGCGCGCGGCAGGGATGACGCTGGAAGCACCTGCCGTGCGGCCCTGACCTCGGGTGCGGCAGCAGGTCGTCGAAATCTCTCCCCGTGCGCGATCGCGTGGCATCGGCACCATAGCGACCGGCATCGGTCAATCGGCGCGCAGTGGCGCATGCGGCAAGGCGCGCCACCCCCCGCGGCACGACATGCGCCTGCGGCACGCTACCGGCGCGGTCGCATCCGGCCCGCCGCATCCCATGCGCCACGGATGGCGGCGAAGTTTTCGCGCGCGCGCATGTGATCGGATACCGGCACCGCGCGTTGCGTAAAGATGCCCGGCGCGATGGACGCCGCGGCCTCGAGCAAGGAGGGGGGAGTGCGATGCCAGCCAGCCGCCCGGGGGGCTCTCCCGGCGCATGAGGCGGATGCTGCTCCTGGCCCTGGCCGTGCCGCTGCTCCAGGGCTGCAAGCGCGAGACCCGCGATCTGCGGCCGGATCCCCCGGTCGCGGCAGCGCTCGACGGCGTGGCGATCCTGCCCATCGGCATCGGCGGCCGCCCGCCGGAGGTGTATTTCGCCCTGGGCAAGCCCTATCGCACCAATGCCTACCAGCTCTCCGAGGGCAAGCGGCTCTATGCCTGGTTCGGCTGCCCGCAATGCCATGGGCAGGGCGAGGGCACCGCGCGTGGCCCGGCGCTGCTGGATGGCTGGTGGAATTACGGGCCGGGGCTCGAGACCATCTATCTTTCCGTGCGCGATGGCAGGCCGGGCGGCATGCCGGCCTTTCGCAGCCGGCTGACCAATGACCAGCTCTGGCAGCTTGCCGGCTATGTGCAGCAGCTCGGCGCCTATAGCGGCGGCGCGGCGGCGCCCAGCCGCGATGACGCGCCGCCGACCCGGCCGGCGGAGAACCGCGCCCCGGCGCGCTTCGCGCCGCTCGAGCCATGAAGGAGGCAGCCCAATCGGCGCTGGCGCCGGGCGGGGCGGAGGCGGCCACCCTTCTCGCCCTGTTCTGGCCCGTGGTGGCGTTGCTGGGCGCGATCTGGCTGGCGGTGCTGCTCGTGGCAGCCCTCGGGCTGTGGCGCCGGCCCGGGCAGCCGCGGCGACCCGGCTGGCCAGTGGGCGTGGCGACGGCGGGGACGGTGCTGGTCATCATTGGCCTCACCTTCGCCAGCTACCTTGCCACCCGCCCGCTCTCCGCCGCGGCGGAGGCACCGCTGGTGGTGCAGATCCAAGGCCGGCAATGGTGGTGGCAGGTCGCCTATCCGGCGGAGGGCGACGCCCCCGGCTTCACCACGGCCAATGAGCTGCGTCTGCCACTCGGCCGCCAGGTGCGGCTGGAACTGGCGGCGGGGGACGTGATCCACAGCTTCTGGGTGCCGAACCTGGCCGGCAAGCAGGACCTGATCCCGGGCCGTGACAACGCCCTGCTGCTGACCCCGCGCGAGGCGGGCATTTATCGCGCGCAATGCGCCGAGTTCTGCGGCCTGCAGCATGCCCGCATGGCACTGCTGGTGATGGTGCAGCCGGCGGAGGAGTTCGCCCGCTGGCGCGCCGCCCAGGCCGCGCCGGCGGCCGAGCCGGCCCTGGCCGCCGAGGGCCGCCGGGTCTTCGAGGCCCGGCAATGCAGCGCCTGCCACACGGTGCGCGGCAGCACGGCCAAGGGCAGCACGGGCCCGGACCTGACGCATCTCGCCTCGCGCGGCAGCATCGGCGCCGGGCTGCTGCCGATGACGCGCGGCGCGCTGGCCGCCTGGGTCGCCGACCCGCAGACCCTGAAGCCTGGTAACAACATGCCCCTGGTCCCGCTCTCATCCGATGAGCTGCAGGCACTGACCGATTTCATGGCGCTGCTCCAGTGAGTGCGCAGCCACGCGATACCGGCCTGGATGGCGCGGCGCTGGACGCCGCCCTCGCCTCCGTCTGGTCGGCCCGGCCGGGCCTGCTCGGCTGGTTCACCACGGTGGACCACAAGGCGATCGGCCGTCGCTACATCGCCACCGCCTTCCTCTTCCTGGCGCTGGGCGGGGTGCTGGCGCTGCTGATGCGCTGGCAACTCGCGCAGCCGGAAGGGCGGCTGCTGGGGCCGGACCGCTTCAACCAGATCTTCACCATGCACGGCGCGACGATGATGTTTCTCTTCGCCGTGCCGGTGATGGAGGCGGTCGGCGTCTATCTCGTGCCGCTGATGGTGGGCACGCGCAACATCGCCTTCCCCAGGCTCAACGCCTTCTCCTACTGGGTCTATCTCTTCGGCGGGGCGCTGCTCTGGATCGCCTTCCTGCTGGACATGGGGCCGGATGTCGGCTGGTTCGCCTATGTCCCGCTCTCCGGCCCGCAATACGCCCCCGGCAAGCGGGCCGATATCTGGGCGCAGATGATCACCTTCACCGAGATCGCGGCCCTGGCCGTTGCGGTGGAGATCGTCGTCACCGTCTTCAAACAGCGGGCGCCCGGCATGTCGCTGGATCGCATGCCGCTCTTCGTCTGGGCGATGCTCGTCACCTCCTTCGTCGTCATCCTGGCCATGCCCGCCGTGGTGCTGGCCAGCACGGCGCTGATCCTCGACCGGCTGGTGGGCACGCAATTCTTCAACCCGGCAGCGGGCGGGGATGTGCTGCTGTGGCAGCACCTCTTCTGGTTCTTCGGCCATCCGGAGGTGTACATCATCTTCATCCCGGCGGTCGGCATGGTCTCCACCATCCTCTCCACCTTCTGCCGCCGTCCCATCTTCGGCTACACCGCCATGGTGCTGGCGCTGGTCAGCATCGGGCTGCTCGCCTTCGGCCTCTGGGTCCACCACATGTTCACCACCGGCCTGCCGCGGCTGGGGGAGAGCTTCTTCACCGCCTCCTCCATGGCCATCGCGGTGCCGAGCGGGCTGCAGATCTTCTGCTGGCTGGCGACGCTCTGGGGTGCACGGCCGCGCATGGCCGTGCCGATGCTCTATGTCCTCGCCTTCCTCTTCACCTTCGTGCTCGGTGGCATGACGGGGGTGATGGTGGCCTCCGTCCCGCTCGACACCCAGTTGCACGACAGCTACTTCGTCGTCGCGCATTTCCATTACGTACTGATAGGCGGCGCGGTCTTCCCGCTGCTCGGCGCCATCCATTACTGGTTCCCCAAGCTGAGCGGCCGCATGATGAGCGAGCGGCTGGGACGCTGGGCCTGGGGCCTCGTCTTCGGCGGCTTCAACCTGGTCTTCTTCCCGATGCACATCCTCGGCCTCTGGGGCATGCCGCGGCGGGTCTATACCTACCAGCCGGAGCTGCCCTGGGCCGGGCTGAACCTGTTCTCCTCCCTCAGCGCGGCGCTGCTGGCGCTAGGCTTCTTGCTGTTCTTCTGGAATGCCTGGCGCAGCGCCCGGAAGGGTGAGATGGCGGGCCCGGACCCCTGGGGCGCGCCGACGCTGGAATGGGCCACCGCCTCCCCGCCCCCGCCCTGGAATTTCAGCCGCATCCCGGTGGTGGAGAGCGTCAGCCCGCTCTGGGACGCGCCGGGTGAGCTGAAGGTCGCCACCGGGCTGCGGCTGGACCGGCGGGAATTGGTACTGACCAGCGTGATGGCGGCGGAGCCGGAGGCGCGGGATTCCTCGCCGCAGGATTCCATCTGGCCCTTCCTTGCCGCCATCGTCACCTCGGTGATGCTCATCTGGTCCATCTTCAGCCCCTGGGCCGTGGTCTGGGGCAGCATCCCCGTCGTCGCGGCGCTGATCCTCTGGTTCTGGCCGCGTGGCACGCCGGAGGATGAGTCATGAAGGCGCGCATCGTCGCTGACCTCTCAGAGCTGCCGATCAGCGGCCCGCGTGGCTCCAGCCCGACCTGGTGGGGCAACCTCGCTTTCATGCTGATCGAGGGCACGGGCTTCGCCCTGGCCGTCGCCGTCTATCTCTACCTCGCCACCGTCGTCGCCACCTGGCCGCCGGCGCCGCCGCCGGAGCTCGCGGCGGGCAGCGGCGTGGCGCTGGTGCTGCTGCTCAGCCTCATTCCGAACTTTCTGCTCTCCCGCTGGGCAAAGGCGCAGGATCTGCGGCGCGTCCGGCTGGGGCTGCTGGTGATGATCGGGGTCAATGTCCTGCCGCTGGCCCTGCGGGTGCTGGAATTCGGGGCCTTCCACGTGCGGTGGGACGAGAGCGCCTATGGCTCCATCGTCTGGGTGCTGCTTGGCCTGCACACCACGCATCTGCTGGCCGATCTGGTGGAGACCATGGTGCTGGCGGTGCTGATGTTCACCCGCCATGCCGACAATCCGCGCCGCTACGGCGATGTGGAGGATGAGGTGGCCTATTGGTACTTCATCGTCGCCACCTGGATGCCGGTCTATGCCTGCCTCTACTGGGTGCCGCGGCTATGAGCGCGCGGGCATGGCTGGTGCCGACCGGCTGGGTGCTGGGGTCGCTCGCCCTCGGGGCCAGCACCCAGATTGGGCAGATGACGCCCTGGCTGTTCTGCCGGGACGGCGTGCGCCCCGGCGTGCCGCTGGTGGCGCTCTGCCTCGCCATCGCCCTGGCCGGTGCGGCGCTGTCCTGGCGCGGCCGGGCCGGGGCACACGGCCCCACGCGCTTCGCCGCCGCGCTCGGGGCGCTGCTGGCGCTGCTGCTGGCCCTGCCGCTCGGCCTGCAATTACTGGCCACGCTGGTGCTGGGCGGATGCGAGGCCTGATCGCCCTTCTCCTGCTCTGGCCCGGCGCCGCGCTGGCGCATGGCGGGGACACGCCGGGTTGGCAGTTCGACCCGCTGGTGCTGCTGCCGCTCCTGGCCTTCCTGGCGCTCTATCTCGGCGGGTTGCTGCGGCTGGGCGGGCGCGCCAGGCGCCTGGCCGCCCCAGCCGCTGCCTGGCTCACCGGTTGGCTGCTGCTGGCCGGCGCCCTACTCTCGCCGCTGCACGTGCTGGGTGAGCTGATGTTCACCGCGCATATGGTGGAACACGAACTGGTCATGGCCGTTGCCGCGCCGCTGCTGGTGCTGGGCCGGCCCATGGCCGTTGCCCTCTGGGCCTTCCCACCCGCGGCACGGCGGCGGATCGGGCGCGGCGCCCGGGGCCTGCGCCGGCCCTGGCATTTTCTGACGCACCCTGCCATCGCCACCTTCCTGCATGGCGCGGCCATCTGGGCGTGGCATGTGCCGCCGGTGTTCGACGCGGTGCTGGGCCACCCCATGCTGCACCGGGCGCAGCACCTCTCCTTCCTGCTCAGCGCGCTGCTCTTCTGGTGGGCCATGCTGCGCCGGGCGCGGCCGCTGGTGGCGGTGGCGGATCTCTTCCTGACCATGCTGCACACCGGCCTGCTCGGTACCTTGCTGGTGCTGGCGCCGCGCGTTCTCTACGGGGTGCAGACGGCGGAGGCGGCGCGCTTCGGCCTGACGCCGCTGGAGGACCAGCAACTGGCCGGGCTGGTGATGTGGGTGCCGGGCGGCGTGATCTATGCCGGGGCGGCGCTGGCCTTGCTGGGCCAGGCGCTGCAACGCGGGGGGCGCCGCCATGCGCTGGCCTAGGTCAGTCCTCGCCCTTGGGGTCCTTGCGGCGCTGGCGGCCGCCGCCGGCGGCTGGTGGTGGCAGCAACAGCCCAGCGAGGCCGAGCTGGTCGCCCGCGCCATCACCGGCGGCGATCCGGCCCGCGCGCCCGCGCTGCTGCGCCATTATGGCTGTGCCGGCTGCCACAGCATCCCCGGCGTGCCCGGCGCCGACGGCCAGGTGGGGCCGCCGCTCGGCGGGATCGGCGCCCGGGTCTATATCGCCGGGGTGCTGCCGAACAGCGCCGGGAACCTTATCGCCTGGCTGCTCGACCCGCGCGCCGTCTCGCCGCGCACCGCCATGCCGGCGACGGGGCTGGCCGAGGCCGAGGCCCGCGACATCGCCGCCTTCCTCTATTCCCGCTGATCAGGGCTGCGGCGTCGGCCGCGGCGGCTGGCTTTTCAGGAAGTGGGCGATGGCCAGCCGGTCCTCCTCCGGCAGCTCCGCCGTGTTCAGCACCACATCCGCCATGGAGGAGCGCGCCAGCCGCCCTTCCGGGCTGCGGCCGGTCCTCAGCAGCGTGGCGAAATCCGCCTCGCTCCAATGGCCCAGCCGCGCCGGAGTGATGTTGGGGACGAAGCCCGTCCCCTCTTGGTCTGGCCCGCCCGCCAGCCGCGTCGATTCCTTGACCGCGAGCAACGGCCCGCGCGAGGCATGGCATTCGGCGCAATGCGCCACCGCCTCCACCAGGTAGCGGCCGCGGTTCCAGGCAGCGTCCTGCGCCGGATCGGGCGCCAGCGGCCGTTCCTCCAGATAGACCAGCTTCCACAGCCCGATCGGCCGGCGGATGGTCAGCGGGAAGGCCAGGTCATGCGGCGGCGCCCGGCCCGGGACCGGCGGCAGGGTACGGAGATAGGCCCACAGATCCGCCACATCCTCCGGCCGCATCTGCGCATAGCCGATATAGGGCAGCGCCGGGTAATAGTGCCGACCGTCCGGCGAGACGCCGGCCATCAGCGCATTGGCGAACTCCACGCCGCTCCACCGGCCGATCCCGTCCTCCGGATCCGGCGAGATGTTCGGCGGCCGGAAGGTGCCGAGCATCGAGGCGAGCGCCATGCCGCCGCCAAGCCGCAGCCGATCCGGCTGGCCGGGCGAGGCGTGGCAGGAGGCGCAGTCGCCGGCGGCGAAGATGAGGCGGCCGCGCGCCGCATCGCCCTGCTCGAACATCGCTGCCGCCTCGGGCCCGAAGCGTGGCCGCGGGGCGCTGAGCCACCACAGCGCGGCAGCGGCAAGCGCCCCCGCCGCCGGCAGCAGCCAGAGCCAGTGCCAGCGCCGGCGCATTCAGATCTCGGCGTGCAGCCGGACCGGGATGGATTTCGCGGCCGGCACATGGCTGGCGCGGGCATGGTGCCAGAGCGGCAGCAGCGGGTTGCACTCTGGGTAGTAGGCGGCGGCGCTGCCGCGCGGCAGGTCGAAGGGCACCACCTGCAATCCGCGGACGCGCCGCTCCACCCCATCCTTCGCCACCGTCTCCAGCGTCACGCGCTGGCCCGCGGCGAGGCCAAGGGCAGCGATGTCCTCCGGGTTGAGGAAGACCACCTCGCGGCTGCCGGAGACGCCGCGGAAGCGGTCCTCGTAACCGTAGATGGTGGTGTTGAACTGGTCGTTGCTGCGCACCGTCATCAGCTGGAAGTGGCCGGCCCCCTGAGCGAGGGGCATGTCCGGGTCAGCCTCCAGGCTCTCCAGCGCCAGGAAATTCGCCTTCTTCGTCTCCGTCCGCCATTCCCGCTTCCGCGCCGGGTTGGCGCGGAGGAAGCCGCCTGGCCGGCGCATGCGCGCATCGTAATCGGAGAACCATTCGGGATGGCATTCGGCGATGGTGCGGCGGATGAGCGTGTAGTCACCGACCCAACCATCCCAGTCCAGCTTCGGGTTGGGCGGGAGCGTGGCCTTGGCCAGGCCCGCGATGATCGCGGGTTCCGAAAGCAGATGCGGGCTCGCCGGCTCCCGCTGCCCATGCGAGGGATGGATGCCGGAGGTGCTGTCCTCCATGGAGACGATCTGCGGCCCGCTCGCCTGGCGGTCGATCTCGATGCGGCTGAGGCAGGGCAGCAGCCAAGCGCTTCGCCCATGCACCAGATGGCTGCGGTTCAGCTTGGTGGTGATCATCGCCGTCAGGGGCAGGCGGCGCCAGGCGGGCTCCAGCAGGCCGCGCTCCGGCAGGGAGCGGGTGAGGTTGCCGCCGAGTTGCAGCACCGCCTTCACCTTGCCCTCGATGACGCCCTGCGCAGTCTCCACCACGTCCATGCCCTTGTCCCGGGGCGGGTCGAAGCCGAACAGCTCGGCGAAGCGGTCGAGCGGCGCGAGCTCCGGCTTCTCGGTGATCCAGACGGCACGCTGGCCCTGCACGTTGGAATGACCGCGCACCGGGCAGATGCCGCCGCCCGGCTTGCCGATATTGCCGCGCAGCAGCAGCAGGTTCACCAGCATCCGCACCATCTCGACGCCGAGGCGGTGCTGGGTGAGGCCCATGCCATAGATGCCCATGGCGGAGTCCGCCGTCACATAGGTCCGCGCCGCCTCCTCCAGCGCGGCGCGGGAGAGGCCGCTGCGGGCCTCGATCTCCTCCCAGCCGAAGCGCTGCATCGAGGCCTTGAAGGCATCGAAGCCATGGGTGTGCTCGGCGATGAAGCCGTGGTCCAGCACCGCCTCCCCCGCCGCATCCCATTCCAGCAGCAGCTTGCACAACCCGGTGAGGGCGGCGAGGTCGCCGCCCGGCAGGGGCTGGTGGAATTGTGCCGCCAGCAGCCGCGACTTCGCCGTCAGCATCCGGGGCGGGCTCTGCGGGTTGGTGAAGCGCTCGACGCCATGCTCGCGCAGCGGGTTGAAGATGATGATGGGCACGCCGCGCTTCGTCGCGTCCTCCAGCTGATGCAGCATGCGCGGGCTGTTCACCGCGGTGTTCTGGCCGAAGATCAGGATGCAGCCGGTGTGGGTGAAATCCTCCAGCGTCGTGGTGCCGACCGGCACGCCGATCGCCTTCGGCAGCGCCACCGAGGTGCTCTCGTGGCACATATTGGAACTGTCCGGCAGGTTGTTGCTGCCATAGGCCCGGACGAAGAGCTGCCAGAGGAAGGAGGCCTCGTTGCTGGCGCGGCCGGAGGCGTAGAAGACCACCTCCTTCGGGTCGAAGCCCTTCAGCGCCGCGCCGATGCCGGCGAAGGCCTCCTCCCAGCTCGCCGGCACGTAGCGGTCCGAGGCGGCGTCCCAGCGCATCGGCTCGGTCAGGCGGCCGGCCTGTTCCAGGGCGTGGTCGGTCCAGCCCTCCAGCTCCAACACCGTATGGCGAGCGAAGAGTTCCGGGTCGATCCGGTGGCTGGTCAGGTCCCAGGCGGTCGCCTTGGCGCCGTTCTCGCAGAATTCCAGCAGATGCGGCGGCTCCGGCTTCGCCCAGGCGCAGGAGACGCACATGAAGCCGTCATGCTTGTTCTGCTTGCGCAGCAGGGCGGCGGTGGAGAGCGCATGCCCCTCCTTCCCCAATATGCCGGCAACCCCTTCCAGCGAACCCCAGCCGCCAGAGGCCGTGCTGGGGTCGGTGATGCGCAGATCCTGCTCCTGCTCAGGCATAGCACCTCCTCGCCCCGCTGCACGGGGCTGTGGCGATGGAAGCGATGGGGGCGGCTTCTGGTTCCGGCCTGGCAACCGGGCCGGGGCCTCGGGCGCTATCCCGAGGCCAGTCGGAGGCCGCCATGGACCTGCCCACGCCCCCCCTGCCCACGCCGGTCCAGGCCGTTGCGACCGAGACGCCGGACGGGCCCGGCGCAAGGCTGGTGGCGGAGGAGGTGGCGGTCGCCCTCACCTGCGGCGGCGCGACCCATGCGGTGATGATGGCGACGCCGGCGGCGCTCGAGGATTTTGCCCTCGGCTTCTGCCTGACCGAGGGCATCGTCGCGCGGCCCGAGGAATTGCTCGGCCTCACGATCCTGCAGCGGCCGCGCGGGATCGAGCTGCGGCTGGAGCTGGAAGAGGCGCAGCTTGCGGCCTTCCGCGCCCGGCGGCGGCGCATGGCCGGCGCGCTGGGCTGCGGGCTGTGCGGGGTGGAGAGCCTGGAGGCGGCGCTGCGCCCCTTGCCGCGCCTCCGCACCGCGCTGCGCCTGGCGCCGGAGGAGGTGCCGCAGGCCGTCGCCGCCCTGGGCGAGGCCCAGGCGCTGCACCGGCTGACCCATGGCGTGCATGCCGCCGGCTTCTGGGTGCCTGGACGCGGCTTGGTCGCGGCGCGGGAGGATGTCGGCCGGCACAACGCGCTGGACAAGCTGGCCGGTGCCCTGGCGCGCGCGGGGGAGGATCGCGGCCGGGGCGCGGTGGTGCTGACCAGCCGCGTCTCGGTGGAACTGGTGCAGAAGGCGGCGACGCTCGGCGTGCCGGTGCTGGTCGCGGTCTCGGCGCCGACGACGCTGGCCATCCGCACCGCCGAGGCCTGCGGCATGACCCTCATCGCCTGCGTGCGCGGCGCGCGCTGGGAAGTGTTCACCCAGACGGAAGGCGCGGCCTGAACCAGGCTCCCCCCGGCGCTGGTGCCGGGGCGAAGGCCAGATTGGCGCCGGCCGCCCGTCCGATGGCCCTGTGCCAGTTGCCAGCTGGCAATTGCCCTCTGGAGCGACGCGCCGGGCCTGCCCTAAGCTTGGCGCAAAGCCCCGCGCCACGGCGGGCGCAGGAGGAAACGCATGCCGCAGGCACCCTCAGGGGCTGACGCCAAGCCAGCCGCGGCGGCCCCGGACCGCGACACCCCGCTCGTCGATACCCATTTCCATCTCTACACGCGCGACATGCCCATCACGGATTGGGCCTGGCACCAGCCGCCGGAGGATGCGACGGCGGAGCAGTTCCTCTCGGTCATGGATGCGCATGGCGTCGGCTTCGGCGTGGTCGCGGCGGCGAGCCTCTATGGCGATTACCACGACTACACCATCCGCTCCCTGCGCCGGCATCCGCGGCTGCGCGGCACCGTCTTCCTGCGGCCGGAGACGGATCTCTATACCATGGAGCGGATGAAGGCGGACGGCATCGTCGGCATCCGCCTGTTCTTCCGCCGCGTGCCCAACCCGCCCGATCTGCGCTCCGCCGAGTACCGGCTGCTGCTGCGCCGGGTGCGCGACCTCGGCTGGCATGTGCACACGCTCGTCGCCAGCCCGATGCTGCCGGAGGTCATCGCGGCGATGGAGCAGGCCGGGGTGAGGCTCGTCATCGACCATATGGGACACCCCGACCCGGAGCAGGGCGTGAACTGCCCCGGCTTCCGGGCCATGCTGGCGGCCATCGAGCGGGGGCGGACCTGGGTGAAGCTCTCGGGCGGCTTCCGGGCGAAGTCGCCGGAGGCGGCGCGGGCGCATGCCCGGGCGCTGCTCGCCGTCGCGGGCGGGGAGCGGCTGGTCTGGGGCAGCGACTGGCCCTTCGCCTCCTTCGAGGGGCAGGTGAGCTATGCCGACACCATCGCCGCCCTGCATGACTGGGTGCCCGATGCGGCGCTGCGCCGGCAGATCACCGGCGACACGCCGATGCGCCTCTACTTCGCCGAGTAGGCCCGGATCGGACAGGGGGGAGATCGCCATGGGGAGCATCACGCGCCGCCGCCTTGGCGCCCTCGGCGCCGGATTCGGCCTCGCCACTGCCGGGCCGGCCGCGGCGCAGGCCTGGCCGAGCCGGGCGGTGGCCCTGGTCGTCCCCTTCGTGCCCGGCGGCTCCGCCGATGTCATCGGCCGCCCCCTGGCGCAGCACCTCTCCACGACCTTCGGCCAGAGCTTCGTGGTGGACAACCGCGGCGGCGCCAACGGCAATGTCGGCACCCATGCCGTGACCCGCGCCGAGCCCGACGGGCAGGTGCTGCTGGTCACCACCAACGGCCCGATCTCCACGAACACGCTGCTGTTCCGGCGGATGCCCTACAACCCGCTGACCAACCTGACGCCGATCGCGCTGCTGTCGGATCTGCCGGTGATCCTCGTCGCCCGGCGGGACGCGCCCTATGCCTCGCTGCGGGACATGCTGGCCTATGCCAAGGCCAATCCGGGGAAGATCAATTGCGGCGTGCCGGCGACCGGGGCGCTCGGCCATCTCGCCGCCGAATTGCTGCGACGCCGCGCCGGGATCGACCTGACCATCGTGCCCTTCCGCGGCGGCGCGACGGCGGCCACCGGGCTGCTCAGCGGCACGGTGGAGATGGCGATCGACCTGGTCCCCGCCTACCAGACGCATATCCAGGCGGGGACGGTCCGCGCCCTCGGCGTCGCCGCGACCGAGCCCCTGGCCGCGCTGCCGGGTGCCGAGCCCATCGCCTCCCAGGGCCTGCCGGGCTTCGAGGCGATCGGCTGGACCGCGATCCTCGGCCCGCCCGGTCTGCCCGCCGGCATCGTGCAGAAGGTGAACGAGGCCGCCAACCGCTTCCTGCAGAAGCCGGAGACGCGCACCATGCTGGATGCGGTCGGCTCGCGCCTCCTCGGCGGCACGCCGGAGGCGCTGGCGCGCCGGATGCAGGCGGAGGTGGCCATCTGGCGCCCGGTCATCGCCGATGCGCGGATCACCCTGGAATAAGAGGCTGCGGAGGCGCCGATCCCCGGCCGGCCCGGGGGCAAGGAGGGGCTCATGGACGCCAGGATCGACGAAATCGCGGACGGCATCTTCCGGCTCTCGGTTCATGTGCCGCAGATCGCGCCGCCCGCCGGCTTCACCTTCAACCACTTCCTCCTGCTCGGGGAGGAGCCGCTGCTGTTCCATACCGGCCTGCGCCGGATGTTCCCGCTGCTCCATGCCGCCCTCGCCCGCCTCATGCCGCCCGAGCGGCTGCGCTGGATCAGCTTCGGCCATTACGAGGCCGATGAGTGCGGCGCGATGAACGAGTGGCTGGCCGTGGCGCCACACGCCGAGGTGGCGCATGGCCAGACCGGCTGCATGGTCTCGCTGAACGACATGGCGGACCGCGCGCCGCGCATCCTGCAGGACGGGCAGGTGATCGAGCTCGGGCGCGGCAAGCGGCTCCGCTACATCGACACGCCGCACACCCCGCATGGCTGGGATGCCGGCATCCTCCTCGATGAGACGACCGGGACGCTGCTCTGCGGCGACCTCTTCACCCAGGCCGGCGACGGTCCCGCGCTCACCGAAGGCGATATCCTCGGCCCCGCCATCGCGGGCGAGGACATGTTCGGATATTCCAGCCTGAACCCGGAGATGGGCGCGACGATCCGCCGGCTGGCGCGATATACGCCACGCACCCTGGCGCTGATGCACGGCCCCTCCTACCGCGGGGACGGCGCCGCGGCGCTGCACGCCCTGGCGGACGACTACGACCGCCGCCTTCTTGCCCGTATGCCAGCGGCCAGGGCACCGTAACCCGCCACCGGTCGGAGCGGCGCGCTGCCCCTGCCCGGCCGGCTGCCGGGCAAGGGCGCAGCCGGTCGGGGGCAGCACCAGAGCCGCCCCGAGCCACCTCAGCCGCGCAGCGCGGGCAGCAGGCTGTGATAGGCCTCGCGGTCCACGGTCACGTCCACCAGCGCGGGGCGGTCGGCCGCGAAGGCCTGCTGCAGCGCCCCGGCCAGCTGCTCCGGCGCCGCCACGCTGAAGCCGCGCCAGCCGAAAGCGGCGGCGGCGGCGGCGAAATCCGCAGTGTCGTAGTCCATGCCGCGGGCCGGGAATTGGCGCCGGCGCTGCTTCACCTCGATCATCGCCATGGCTGCGTCGTTGAACACCACCACCACCAGCTTGCGGCAGCCGGCCTGCACCGCCGTCGCCAGCTCCGCCAGGCACATCATCAAACCGCCATCGCCGGTGAAGGCCACCACCGGCCGTTCCGGCTCCGCCAGGCTGGCGGCGATGGCCGAAGGCAGCGCCCCGCCCATGGTGGCGAGGCCGCGGGAGATCAGCGCCCCGTGCGGCAGCTCTGAGGGCCAGAGCGCCATGACCGGCAGCATATGCGCCCCGGCATCCACCGCGATGCGCGCCCCGTCGGGCGCGGCGGCGACCACCGCATCCACCAGCGCATGCGGCGAGACGCCGCGCGCTGCCGTGCCGGTCCGCGCCGCTGCCTGCATGGCAGCGCGCTGCGCCGCGATCTCGCCGGCACTCCAGCCGCCTGGCTTCACCGTGGCCTCCAGCAGGCCGGCGCTGTCGGTCAGGCTGCCGACGACTTCCGCCACCCAGGGGTGGAATTCGCGGTCGAAGGCGTGGGTGGTCAGCATCACCGTGGGCGCCTTGTAGCGCCAGGGCGTGGGGAGGAACTCGATGGGATCGGCGCCGAACAGCAGGATGGCATCGGCGCTGCGCAGCAGGGCATCCTCCGCCGCGCCGGCGATGAAGGGGCCGACCGCCAGGGGGTCGGTATCCGGGAAGGCGCCCTTGGCCATGTAGGTGGCGAGCACCGGCGCGCCCCAGGCCCTTGCGAGGCGCCGCAGCGCGGCGGCCGCGCCGGGTTCCGCCGCCTGCAGCCCGGCGATGATGACGGGGCGCCGGCTGGCGCGCAGCACTGCCTCCGCCGCGGCCACCGCAGCCGGCGCCGGGGCAGGCGCGGCGGGCGGCGGCGGCGTGGCGGTGGCGCCGGCTGGCAGCGGCGCGCGGATGCGCTGGCCCACCAGCTCGACATAGACGGGCCCCTGCGGCGGCGTGCGGGCGATGGCGATGAGCTGCTCGATCTCGGCAGCCGGGTCGGCCTCCGCCAGCCAGCTTTCCGCCTTCACCAGCGGGCGCACCACCGCCGCCTGGTCGAAGCGCTGGTGGCTGGCATGGGCCTGGTGCGGCTCATGCCCATCGGCCAGCACCAGCAGCGGCGCCCGGTCCAGCTTCGCCGCGGCGATGCCGTTCACGGCGTTGGCGAGGCCGGGCCCGCGCGTCGTCATCAGCACGCCCGGCGCGCCGGTGAGCTGGGCGGTGGCGGCGGCCATGATGGCGCCGGCCGTCTCCGTCCGCGTCACCACGAACTCGATGCCGTGGCGGGCGGCCGCCTCGATCAGATCCAGGCTGCAATCGCCGCCCGGCACGCCGAAGAAGCGGCAGACGCCATGCGCGGCCAGCCGCGCGGCCAGCGCCTCGATGATGGTCTCGCTCATTCGGCCTGGATTCCTGCCTCGCGCGTGACCTCGGCCCAGCGGCGGATCTCGCTGTGGATATACGCCTGGAACTCGGCCGGCGTGCCGGTGGTGACCTCGGCGCCCTGGGCGGCCAGCCGCGCGGTCATCTCCGGCTCCTGCACGATCCGGTTCAGCTCGGCATTCAGCCGGGTGACGATCGGCCCCGGCGTGCCGCGCGGCGCGACGATGCCGAGCCAGCCCGTCACCTCGTAGCCGGGCAGCCCGGCCTCGGCGACGGTCGGGATCTCCGGCGCCGCCGCCAGCCGGCGCGGGCCGCTGACCGCCAGCGCCCGCACCCTGCCGTCCTGGACCTGCGGCAGGGTCAGCAGCGGATCACTGAAAGCAGCAGTGAGGTTGCCGGCGACGAGGTCGTTCAGCGCCGGCGCCGCACCGCGATAGGGCACGTGCTCCATCTGCAGCCCGGCCATGCGGGCGAAGACCACCATGGCGAGGTGCGGCGAGCCGCCATTGCCCGGCGAACCATAGGTGTTCGCCCCGGCCGGCCGGGTGCGCGCCCAGGCGATGAACTCCGCCATGGTGCGGGCAGGGTTGGAAGGATGGACGACCAGGATGTTGGCGAAGCGGACGAGCCGCGCCACCGCCTCGAAATCCCGCGCCGGGTCGTAGCCGGGGTCGCGGTAGATGGCGGCGTTCACCGCCATGGCGCCGATGGTGCCCATCATCAGCGTGTAGCCATCCGGCGCCGCGCGGGCGGCGGCGACGGCGGCGATGTTGCCATTGGCGCCGGGCCGCGGGTCCACCACCACCGGCTGGCCCAGCACCTCGGCCAGCTTGGCGCCGACCTGCCGGGCCAGGATGTCGGAGGCGCCGCCGGCCGCCGTGGCGACGATCAGGCGGATCGGCCGGTCCGGATAGGACTGGCCCTGGCCCTGGCCCTGGCCCTGGGCGCCCGCCGCCGCCGGGACCAGCAGCAGCAGGGCCAGCAGCAGGCGGCGCATCGGCTCAGGCCGCCTGTTCGAGGGTCGGGGCGGAATCCTTTAGCGTCACCCGCCGCATGTCGCGCGGATAGACCTTGTCCTCGTAGCGCCGGCCGCGATGCATGGTGCAGCGGTTGTCCCACACCACCAGGTCGCCCACCGTCCAGCGATGGCTGTAGACGAAGCGCGGCTGGGTCGCGAACTCGGTCAGCTCGCGGATCAGCGCCATCGCCTCCGGCCGCGGCCAGCCCTGGATGGCACCGATATGGGCGGAGAGATACAGGCTGAGCCGGCCGGAGCCGGGATGGCGCCGCACCAGGCGCTGCGGCACCGGCTTGCAGCGCTCCACCTCCTCCGGGGAGAAGGCCTCGAAGCCGAGCTGGGCGCGGGAGTAGATCAGCGAGTGCTCGGTGACGAGGTCGCGCACCTGTGCCTTCATCTTCTCCGGCAGCGCATCCCAGGCGGCGCGCATATCGGCGAATTCCGTCTCGCCGCCCTCCGGCGGGATGACGCGGGCATTCAGCATGGACCAGTGCGCCGGCGTCGGCTTGAAGCTGCTGTCCGAGTGCCAGAGCAGGTTGCCGAGGTTGAACATCCGCCGGCGGTCATCGGCAGGCAGGATCCTGCCGTCCACGCCGAGGTTGGAGATGTCGTTCACCTGGTTGTCGGCGAGGCGGCGGCGCGACTGGTCCACCAGGCTCGGCGTCTCCTCCACCTCGCCGAACTGGCGACCGAAGGCGAGCTGCTCGTCATCCACGAAGGGCTGGCCAGGGAAGACCAGCACGGCGTAGCGGTCCATGGCGGCGGAGACGGCCGCCTGCTGCGCCGGCGTCAGGGGCTTCCGCAGATCCAGCCCCTCCGCCCGCGCGGCGAAGACCGGGGTCAGGGGCGTGAGGCGCAGCCCGCCCTGGGTGAAGACATTTTCCGACATCGCTTCCTCCTTCCCTGTCCCGGATCGCCGGCCCTATTCCAGCCGGATATCGAGATCCTTGACCACGCCTCCCCAGCGCTCCCGGTCCACGGCCAGGAAGCTTTGCATCTCGGCGGGGGTCTGCGTCACCGGCAGCGCCGCCTGGGCGCGGAAGACCTCCTGCACCTGGTCGGCCTTCAGCGCGTCTCCCACCACCGCGGCGATGCGGGCCGCCACCGGGGCGGGCAGGCCGGCGGGGCCGAGCAGGCCGAACCAATTCGCCGCATCCACCGGCAGGCCGAGCTCGACCATGGTCGGCGTGTTGGGGAGCTGCGGGATGCGGGTGCGGGAGCCGACGCCGAGGATCTTCGACTTGCCGTCCTTCGCCGCGGCCTCGGCCGGCCCGGCATTGAGGAACATGCAATCCACCTGCCCGGCGATCAGCGCCGTGGCCGCCGGCGCCGCGCCGGTGAAGGGCACGTGCAGCATCTCCAGCTTCGCCTGCTTGATCAGCGCCTCCATGGCCAGGTGCGAGGTGCTGCCGATGCCCCAGGAGGCGAAGGTGATCTTGCCGGGCTGGCGGCGGACCATGGCGAGGAAGGCCTCCAGCGTCTCCGCCCCCAGCCCCGGCCGGGTGATGAGGACGAAGGGCCCGCTGGCGAAGGTCGTCACCGGGGTGAATTCGGTGGCCGGATTGTAGGTCAGCTTCGGATAGATCAGCGGGTTGATGACATGCGTCTCGGCATTGCCAAGGATGAGCGTATGGCCGTCTGCCGGGGAGCGGGCGACGACCTGGGTGCCGACCGCGCCATTGGCGCCGGCCCGGTTCTCGATGACCACGGGCTGGCCGAGCAGGCGCCCCATGCCGGGGCCGAGGGCCCGCATCAGGATGTCGGCGAGGCCACCTGGATTCCACGGCACGACGACGCGCACCGGCTGTTCCGGAAAGGCGGCCAGGGCCGGCGCGGCGAGCGGCAGGGTGGCCGCGGCGCCGAGCAGGAGGCGGCGGGAGATGGTCATGGGCCTCGGTCCTCCGTGGTCGTTTGCGGCTTCGGCGGGCGAGGCAGGCCGGCGCCCCCAGGGGCGGCCCCTGGCGGCGGAACGGCCAGGGCTCGGCATGCATGGGCCGGCATGGTGGGTTCCTGGACGCGGCGCGGCCAAGGGCCGCCATTCGTGATATCGGTAATCCTCGCCGCCGGAGCTGTAAAGACCATGAAGCTTCGATTGCGCTCAGAACCGAAGCCGTCCTAGTCTGCGCATATGTTATCGCTAACAGACAATCCAGGGCCGCGGGCGGAACCGGGGCTGCGCGGGCGCATCGCCCTCGTCACCGGCTCCACCGGGGGCATCGGCCTCGCCGTGGCCCGCGCCCTGGCCAGGGCGGGCTGCGACATCCGGCTGCACGGCCTGGCCTCGGCGGCGGAGGCGGCGCCGGCGCTGGCGGAGCTGGAGGCGCTCGGCATTCGCGCCTCATACCACCGTGCGGAGCTGGCGGACCCGACCGCCATCGCCGCCCTCATCGCCGAGGCGGGGCCGCCCGACATCCTGGTGAACAACGCCGCCGCCCGGCATTTCGGCCCGGTGGAGGAGACCACGCCCGAGGCCTGGGACGAGGACATCGCCGTCAACCTCTCGGCGGCCTTCCACCTGGTCCGGCTCAGCCTGCCGGTGATGCGGCGGCGCGGCTGGGGGCGGGTGCTCAACATGTCCTCGATCTACGGGCTGATCGGCGCCGCCAACCGCGTCGGCTACGTCACCACCAAGACGGCGCTGATCGGGCTGACCCGTGCCGTGGCGCTGGAGACGGCGACCAGCGGCATCACCTGCAACGCGCTCTGCCCCGGCTCCACCCTGACCCCGAACATCGAGGCGCGGCTCCGCGCCGCCATGGCGGCCGGCGGGCTGGACCGGGGGGCGGCGGAGGCGCAGTTCCTGGCGGGCAAGCAGCCCACCGGCCGCTTCGTGCAGGCGGAGGCCATCGGTGCCATGGCCGCCTTCCTGTGCAGCGAGGCCGGGCGCGACATCACCGGCGCGGTGCTGCCGCTGGATGGCGGCTGGTCCGCGGCGTGAGGCGGGGGGGAAGATCGGGGGCGCTGCCCCCGAACCCCCGCCGGGCATCGGACCGGTCCCCGGACCCCGGTCTGAGCCTTGCACCCGACAGGTTGACCCAGCCGACTCACACCGGGGTCCGGGGGGTGGCACAGCCGGCGGTGGGGATGCAGCGGGCAGTGCCTTCCACCGGGAATTCGGGGGGGGAGCCCCAACTTCCCGCCCTGATGCGCGACGTCGCCCGCGTCGCTCAGGTTTCCACCATGACCGTCTCCCGCGCCCTGAAGACGCCAGAGCGCGTCTCGCCCGAGGTGCGCGCCCGGGTCGAGGAAGCGGTCCGCGCCGTGGGCTACGTGCCCAACCGCCTCGCCGGCAGCCTGTCCTCCTCCCGCTCCAGCGTCATCGGCCTCGTGGTGCCGAGCATCGAGAATTCCCTCTTCGCCAGTACCATCCAGGGCATTTCGGACGTGCTGCGGCGGCATGGGCATGAGCTGATGATCGCCTCCTCCGGCTATGGCGCGGCGGCGGAGGAGGCAGCGATCCGTGCCTTTCTCGGCCAGCGCGTTGCCGGCCTCATCCTGCACGACACGACACACACGCCAGAGGCGGTGGCGATGATCCGCCGCGCCGGCATCCCGGTGGTGGAGAACGGCACCCTCACCCGCCAGCCGCTGGACATGGTGGTGAGCTATTCCAACCACGATGCGGCGAAGGCGATGACGCAGCACCTGCTGCGGCTGGGCTATCGCCGCATCGGCTTCGTCACCTTGCCGCTAGCGGCAAATGAGCGCAGCCGGGACCGCCGCCGCGGCTATGAGGCGGCGCTGGAGGAGGCTGGGCTGCCCTATGACCCGCGTCTGGTGCTGGAAGTGCCGCCAGGCCTCGCCGCCGGGGTGGAGGCGCTGTACCGGCTGCTGGAGGGCGGCGGTGAGCCGGATGCCATCTTCTTCGCCGGCGACGTGCTGGCCATCGGCGCCGCGTTGGAATGCACGCGGCGCGGCTGGAAGGTGCCGGAGAAGGTGGCGATCGCGGCCTTCGATAACATCGACCTGCTGGGCCACCTCGTGCCGCCGGTGACCACGCTGCGCCTGCCGCGGCAGGAGATCGGCCGCCGCAGCGCCGAGGTGCTGCTGGACCGCATCCAGGGCCGCGCGACTGGCCCGCTGGCCATCGACCTGCGCTTCGAGATCATCCACCGGGCAAGCACCTGACCGGCGGGCGGAGCCGCGGCGCAAGCGACGGGGTCATGCGGCGGGGCGGCGGGCCCGGGCGGGCGGCCACGCCCCAGCAGGCAAGGGAGCGATGCAGAAAAGACGCGGCGACCGCGGCATCCGCCTCCCGCATGGCGATCCGGCCGCCGCATGCGCCGGCGACGGACGCCATCGCAGGCTTCGGCGGCCCGGCGCACCAGCCAGCCCTGCGCCCACGCCGCCCTCAGGCGGCGCGGCCATCGCGGCCGGGCGCCTGCGGCAGCATGTCCATGAGGGCGCGCAAGGGCGGGCTGGCCTCGCCCGGCCAGACCAAGTGCGTCCGGTTGACGCGCAGCCGGGCCGGCAGCGGATGGCGGCGCACCGTCGCGCCCAGCGCAGCCTGGTCCAGCACCGAAGCCGGCACGACGGCGATGCCGGTACCGGCCGCGACGCAGGCGACGATGGCGTGGTAGGAGCCGAGCTCCAGGATCCGCCGCGGCGACGCCCCTCCCGCCGCCAGCCAATCGACCAGGCGCCGGCGATAGGAGCAGCCATGCGGGAAGGCGACCACCGTCCGGTCCCCCAGCTCGGCCGCGCGGCGGAAGGCGGGGCTGCCCTTGGCGGAGATCAGGACCAGTTCCTCAACAAAGGCGGGCACCGAGGACAGGCTGCCCTTCTCGAAGGGCTCCGAGACGAAGGCCGCCTCGACCTCGAACCGCTCGAGCTGGCGCAGCAGCGTGCCGGTCGTGCCGGTCTGCAGCTCGATCGCCACCTCCGGGTAGCGGGCGTGGAACGCCGAGAGGATCGGCGGCAGCCTGGCGCCCGCGGCGCTTTCCAGGGCGCCAAGCCGCAAGGCGCCGCGCACGGCGCCGCTGCGCAGCTCCTGCTCCGCCAGATCAGCCATCTGCAGCAGCCGCTCCGCATGGCCGAGCAGGACGCGCCCGGCCTCGGTGAGCACCAGGCCGCGGCCCTGCCGGCGGAACAGGCCGACTCCCAGCCGCTCCTCGAATTGCTTGAGCCGTGTGGTGACGTTGGAGGGCACGCGGTGCAGCCGCTGGGCGGCGCGCGTCACCCCGCCTTCCCGGACGACGCAGCGGAAGATGTGGAGGTCGTCCAGATCCATCATTCTCATTCAGAGAATTATATGTTCCAATAATTCAGTATTCAACAAGACCGCGCGGGTGTCCCATGTCGCCCGCCATGGATACCCACCATCCTTCCGCCTATCGCCTGACGACCGCGCGCCTCATCGGCAGCGGCATCCTTGCCCTTGCCGTCGCCATGGGCGTCGGCCGCTTCGCCTTCACCCCGCTGCTGCCGCTGATGCTGCGCGACGGCACCCTGGACGCCGCGACCGGCGCCGAATGGGCAGCCACGAACTACACCGGCTACCTCCTCGGCGCCCTGACCGCGCCGTGGTTCGGCGGCGACCCGCGGCGCGGCCTGCGCCTGGCCCTGGCCGGGGTGGCCCTGACGACGCTGGCCGTCGCTGGGCTCGACGGCCCCATGGCGGCGCCGCTCGGCGCGGCACTGCGCGCGGCGGCGGGCGTCTGCAGCGCCTGGGCGCTGGTCTGCGCCAGCGCCTGGTGCCTGGCGGAGCTCGCCCGGCACCAGGCCGCCCGGCTCGGCGCCTGGGTCTATACCGGGGTCGGCCTGGGCATTGCACTGGCCGGCGGGCTGGCCTGGCTGGGCGGGCAGCAGCCTGCCCGGTGGCTGTGGCTGGAGCTGGGGCTGGCCGCCGCTTTCGGCGCGGTGCTGGTGGGGCTGGCCGCGCCGCGGGGCGCGGCGGCCCCGGTGCCGCGCCCCCTTTCCGCCCCTGCGGCCGGCCCGCGCCGCCATTCGCCGATGTTCGTGCTGAGCTACGGCATCTTCGGCTTCGGCTACATCGTGCCGGCCACCTTCCTGCCCGCCATGGCCCGGCAGCAGGTGCCGGACCCGCTCGTTTTCGGCCTCACCTGGCCGCTCTTCGGGCTGGCGGCGGCCGTTTCGGTCGGCGCCGCGGCACGCTGGCTTCCGGCCTGGCCGCGCCGGCGCGTCTGGGCGCTGGCGCATGGCGCCATGGCGCTCGGCACGGCGATCACGCTGGTGTCGCAGAGCCTCTGGGCCCTGGCCGCCGCCGCCGTGCTGGTCGGCGGGACCTTCATGGTCGCGACCATGGCCGGCCTGCAATTGGCGCGCGAGCAGTTTCCGGCCAACCCGACGCCGCTGCTGGCGCGGATGACCGTCGCCTTCGCGGCGGGGCAGATCGCGGGCCCGGTGCTGGTGCGCGCCATCGGCAGCGCCGGCTGGGCCGGCCTAGACGCCCTGGCCTGGGCGAATGCCCTGGCCACGCTGCTGCTGATGCTGACGGCGGCCTGGCTGTGGCGAGGGGGCGAGGTCCCTGGTCATGCCAAGGGCCGTTGATCGGTCGCGACCGGCTGCCCCTCGGCCGCCGGGCGGGTCACTCCGCGGCCCCGCACCGGTCGAAGGCCACCGGTAGGCGAGGACCGGCCGGCATCGCCGGGAAGGTGCGGCGCCTGGCCCGGATTGTCCCTAGGATGACCTTCGGCGCATACTCGGCGGCACAAGGAAGAACGGCACCGGCCAGCCGCGCCCCCGTGGCGCGGGCGGGCGACCCGGCGGAGGAAACGGACCATGATGCAGCGTCGCCACCTGCTGGGCGCGGCTGGCCTTCTTGCGGCGCCGGCCGTGGCATGGGCGCAGGTCTGGCCCACGCGGCCGGTGACGCTGCTCGTCCCCTGGGCGGCGGGCGGCGGGGCCGACACGGTGACCCGCATCTTCGCCCAGGGGCTGGAGCGGGAGCTGGGCCAGCCGGTGAACATCGTGAACCGCACCGGCGGAAACGGCATCACCGGCCATGCCGCCATCGCCCATGCGGCGGCGGATGGCTACACCATCGGCACCGGCACATCGGAATTCGTCAATTTCCGGACCCTCGGCCTCGCCGATTTCGGACCCGAGACTCTGGACCTGCTGTCGCGTCTGGCCACCATCCCGGCCGGCGTCACGGTGCAGGCGCAGGGGCCGTGGCGCGATTTCGCGGGCTTCGCCGCGGCGTTGCGGGAGGCCCGGCGCGGGCAGATCACCGGCTCCGGCGTCGGCACCGGCGGCTCCTGGCACCTGGCCGCCGCCGGCATGTGCCGTGCGCTCGGCCTGGAGGCCGACCGCATCCGCTGGATCCCGAGCAATGGCGGCGCCCCCGCGTTGCAGGACCTGGTCGCGGGCGGCATCGGCGTCTTCACCGGCTCGCCGATCGAGGCGCAATCCCTGGCCGCGGCCGGGCGGGTGCGGGTGCTGGCCATCATGGGGGAGGCGCGGCTCTCGACCATGCCGGAGGTGCCGACGATGCGCGAGGCGGGCCTCGCCTGGAGCTACGCCAACTGGTTCTCCCTCGTCGCACCGCGCGGCATCCCGGCGCCGGTGCGCACGGCGCTGCTGGCCGCCGCCGCCCGCGCCCATGCCCGGGCCGAGGTGCAGGAGCAGATGCGGGCCCGCGGCATCGTCCCGGTCTGGGACGGGCCGGAGGCCTTCGCCGGCTTCGTCGCGGGCTTCGGCGAGACCTCGACGGCGCTGTTGCGCGAGCTGGGCCTGGCGCGGGCGTGAGCGGCGCGGCGGTGGCGGCCGACCTGCCGGTCATCGACGCCCATCACCATTTCTGGGATCTCGGCCGCAACCCGCATCCCTGGCTGCGCGACCTGCCGATGATCCCCTTCCGCTATGGCGACTACTCGGCGCTGCGCGGCCGCAACTTCCTGCCGGAGGATTACGACGCGGCGGCGGCAGGTGTGCCGGTGGTGGCGACCGTGACCATGGAAGGCGAATGGGACCCCGCCGACCCGCTCGGCGAGGCGCGCTGGATGACGGAACTCGCCGCCCGCACCGGCAGGCCGGCGGCGCATGTGGCGCAGGCCTGGCTGGACCGCGAGGATCTGGGTGAGGTGCTGCGGGGGCTGGCGCGACTGCCGCTGGTGAAGGGGGTGCGGCACAAGCCCCGCGCCGCCGCCAGCCCGGCGGAGGCGGAGCGCGGCGCCCCCGGCTCCATGGGCGACCGACGCTGGCGGGCGGGTTATGCCCGGCTGGCGGAGCATGGGCTGCATTTCGAGCTGCAGACACCATGGTGGCATCTGGAGGAGGCGCTGGACCTCGTCGCCGCTTACCCCGAGACGAAGCTGGTGCTGAACCATACCGGCCTGCCGTCCGACCGCAGCCCGGTGGGCCTCGCCGGCTGGCGCGCCGCCATGCAGCGCCTGGCGGCGGCGCCACAGGTCAGCGTGAAGATCTCCGGCCTCGGCCTGCGCGGGCAGCCCTGGCGGGCGGAGGACAATGCCGGGATCATCCGCGAGACGATCGAGATCTTCGGCTGGCAGCGCTGCCTGTTCGCGTCGAATTTCCCGGTGGACGGGCTCTGCGGCGACTTCCGCACAATCTATGCCGGCTTCGCCACGGCGGTCGCCCACCTGCCCTGGGCGCAGCTTGCGGCGCTGTTCCACGACAATGCGGTGCGGCTCTATCGCCTGGACCGCGCCTGCCTCGTGCCGGCTCAGGCTGCCGGGCCAGGATAGCGGCGCGCCTGATCGGCGTGGTCGTGACGGGCAGCGCAGGCCGCCCGGCGGCCTGCCGTCCTGGCAGCTGGCAGACGTGCGGCCACGCCCCGTCCGGAACGGTGCCGGCCTAGAGCGTTTTCGGTTTACAGGCGTTCACCGACAACGCTCTACGCCTTTGTTTGCAGAGCAGATTCACGCCTTCGGGCGATGCCGCCCTACGGCGATCTGCTCTAGGCCCCGCGGTCCTTGCCCTTGTTCTCGCCGGGTTTTGCCCGCTGCTGCTCGCCCTGATGGCTTCTGCCGCTTGTCTCCGGCATATGCGCGCCGCCGGAGCGGCCCGCCTCGTCGCTCATCCGCCGCCCCCCGGCGGGCTGCCCGGGGCTGGTCTGGCCACGACCCATCTTGCCCTGCTGGCTCTGGCCCTTGTCCTTGCTCATGCGACGCTCCGCTTCCCTCTGGCTGCCGAACGGCGCGGGAGAGCGCGCGTATGCGTCCGGCGGCACCGGCGCCCGGTCACATTCCCCGGCGTGGCGGGAACGTCGCCTGCGCACTCGGCGAGGGTCGGGCCGCGGCAGGCCCGGCGCCGGGCGAGGCGCCGTGCTGCGGCTGAAACGGTGAGGCGTCCGGCTCCTGACCGGTGAAACCGAGGCGGCACAGGGCGGCGATCGACCGCTCGGCCGAAAGGTGATGGATGAAGATGCCGCCCTTGCGCTCCCAGCCCTCGCGCGTGGCCAAGCGATCATCCACCAGTACATGGCCGGCGCCTGACCATTTCGGCTTCTCCCGCGTCATGCAGGTGACCACCGGCACATGCGCGCCCAGCATGCGGGCGACCCAGCGCCGCTTCTGCCCGGGTGCCCAGGCGCCGTGCGGCAGGCCGGTGAGGATGGTGGGATGGTGGGGCTGGCAGAAGCGCCAGAGCGCCTCGGCATCTTCCATGAAGGCCAGGGTCTCGAAGAAGCGCGGAGCGCGGGCGAGAGCAGCCCACATGACCTTCAGCGGCAGTTCCTCCGGCCGCTTGCCGGTCACCTCCCGCACGCCGCGGTCGAAATCGCTCAGCACGCCGTCGAGATCGAGGAACAGCCTCATCGCCCCGCCTTCCGCCTTGGGCCCGCCGATACGGGCCGAAGTCTCCATGCGCTGCGCGTAACGCGGCACACGCCGGATTGCCGCAGCCCAGGAGCACGACCGATGGCGCCCGGCTACAGACCGGCTTTCGCCACACATCGGCCGGCAAGGCCCGGCCCTTCGCGCGGCCCGACGCGGCCGGGACATTCCGGCTACACCTCGCTCTTCGCCGCAAAATCGCCGGTAAAACTTTGCATTGACCGGCCGAGCGCACGACGACTAGCGTCCGCCCCAAGGACGATCGCGGGACATAGCATCACCGCGACCTGGGAGGACGACGCCGAATGGCGCAGGACGAGCTCGGCCCAGCCCTGTCCGGAACAGGCTGATGGCCTCCTACATCCTCCGGCGGCTGCTGTTCGGCGCGCTGACCGTCCTCGGCGTGTCCATCGTCGTGTTCGTCATCATGCGCATCCTGCCCGGCGATCCGCTGATCGCCATCTTCGGCGCCGATGGCTATACGCGGCTGAGTGAGGAGCAGCGCGCCCATTTCATGTCCGAGCTCGGGCTCAGCGACCCGCTGCCGGTGCAATACCTGCGCTGGGTCATGGACATCCTGCGCGGCGATCTCGGCCATTCCTTCTTCCGTTCCGAGAGCGTGGCCGAGATGATCCTGCGGCGCGGCCCGCTGACCGCGCAGATCGCCTTTCTTTCGGTTGTGCTGTCCTGGGTGGTCGGCATCCCGGTCGCCATCATCAGCGCGCTGCGGCCCAACAGCCTGGGCGACAACATCGCCCGCTTCCTCAGCATCCTGTTCCTTGCCGTGCCGGGCTTCTGGCTGGGCATGCTGGTGGTGCTCGGCCTGCTCTTCGCCTTCGGCTATCGCGCGCCGCTGACCGGCGCCTCGCTGCTGAGCGATCCCTGGACCACCCTGCAGATGATCATCGGCCCGGCCGTGGTGCTCGGGCTCGGCCAGGCCGCCTATATCAGCCGCATGGCACGCTCCAGCCTGCTGGAGGTGATCCGCGAGGACTATGTGCGCACCGCCAGGGCCAAGGGGCTGAACGGCCGCGCCGTCATCAGCCTGCATGCGCTGCCGAACGCGCTGCTGCCGGTCATCACCCTGTCCGGCGTGCTGCTCGGCTTCGTGCTTGCCGGCTCCATCCCGGTGGAGCGCGCCTTCGGCACGCCGGGGCTGGGCTCCGCCATGTTCGCCGCGGTCAGCGAGCGCGACATCTTCGTCATGCAGAACCTGGTCTTTCTCTACGCCATCGTCTTCGTCGCGCTGAACATCGTGATCGACATCCTGATCGCCTGGCTCGACCCGAGGATCCGCTTCCGATGAGCGCCACCCAGCCGGCCGCCACCATCGCCGCACCGCCCGAGCCGGGGCTGCTGCGCCGCATCGGCAGCACCCTGACGCGGTTCGCCCGCCGCTCGCCGCTCTCCGCCTTCTGGGGCGTCGTCGCCGCCGCCATCGTGCTGGTTGCGGTGTTCGCCCCGCTGATCGCGCCGCAGGACCCGCTAATGGCGAATTTTCGCCAGATGGGAAAGCCGCCCGGCGAGGCCGGGCTGTTCGGCACCGACCAGGTGGGCCGCGACGTGTTCAGCCGGGTGATCCACGGCAGCCAGACTTCGCTGGCCGTGGCGGCGGCCGCCGTGCTGCTCGGCACCACCTCCGGCGCCTTGTGGGGCCTGGCCTGCGGCTTCTTCGGCGGGCGCTTCGACAATTACAGCCAGCGCGCCATGGAGTTCATGCAGTCCTTCCCGGACCTGATCCTGGCGATGGCCATCGCGATGGCGCTCGGTGCCGGCACTGGCACGGTGATCGTCGCCATTGCCATCACCCGCATCCCGTTCGGCGGGCGCGTCATCCGCTCGGTGGTGCTGTCGGTGAAGGAGATGCCCTTCGTCGAGGCGGCGCGCGGCCTGGGCGCCTCGAACCGCCGGCTAATGTTCCGGCACATCCTGCCGCAATGCGTGGCGCCCTATCTGATCCTGGCGACCGCGCATCTCGGCGTTGCCATCATCATCGAGGCCTCGCTCGGCTTCCTCGGCGTCGGCATCCCGCCGCCGACGCCGACCTGGGGCAACATGTTGGCCGACAGCCTGAATGCCGGGCTGGTGCCACCATGGTGGCTGGTGCTGTTCCCCGGGCTGGCGATCACCCTGACGGTGCTCGCCTTCAACCTGCTAGGCGATGGCATCCGCGACCTGCTGGATCCGAGGCTGCGCGGCTCCGTCTAATGCGGCCGCGCCAGCGGTAGGGCCGGCCCGGCATCGTGGAGATGGCAGGCGACCAGATGGCCGTCGCGCACCGCCCGCAGCGCCGGCTCCTCAAGGCGGCAGCGCGCATGCGCATAGGGGCAGCGGGTGTGGAAATGGCAGCCGCTCGGCCGGTTCACCGGGCTGGGCACGTCGCCAGAGAGGACCACCCGCTTGCGGCCGCGTGCCGAAACCCTGGCGATCGGCACGGCCGATAGCAGCGCCTCGGTGTAGGGATGAAGCGGCGTCTCGAACAGGCTGGTGCGGTCGGTCAGCTCGACGATGCGGCCGAGATACATCACCGCCACGCGGTGGCTGATATGCTCGATCACCGCCAGGTCATGCGCGACGAACAGGTAGGAAAGGCCGAGCTCCTCCTGCAGATCGGTCAGCAGGTTGATGATCTGCGCCTGGATCGAGACGTCGAGCGCCGAGACCGGCTCGTCGCAGACGATCAGCGCCGGGCTCAGCGCCAGGGCCCGGGCGATGCCGATGCGCTGGCGCTGGCCGCCGGAGAATTCATGCGGATAGGCATGGCGCTGTTCCGGACGTAGACCGACGCGCTCGAAGAGCTGGACCACCCGCTCCTGCCGTTCCACACGGCTGCCCATGCGGTGGATCACCAGCGGTTCCTCGACGATCTCGCCGGCGGTCATGCGCGGGTTGAGCGAGGCGTACGGGTCCTGCTGGATCATCTGCATACTGCGGCGATAGGGCAGCATGGCAGGCTCATTGAGCCGGGTGATGTCGTGCCCGCGGAAGCGGATCTCGCCCTCGCTCGGCTGCACCAGCCGCAGCAATGCGCGTCCTGCGGTGGATTTGCCGCAGCCGCTCTCGCCCACCAGGCCCAGCGTCTCGCCCGGGGCGACCGCGAAGGAGATGCCATCCACCGCATGCACCTGGCCGCTGCCGGTGCCGAACAAGCCGCGCCGGACGGGAAAGTGCTTCCGCAGGTCGCGCACCTCGACCAGCGGCGCCGTCGCACTCATGCCACGACTCCCTCAAGCACCCGCTCCGCGTGCCAGCAGGCGGCCCAGTGATCGGGGCGATGCTCGAGGAGCGGTGGCGCCGCCTCGCGGCACGCGGCTGTGGCGAGGCCGCAGCGCGGCGCAAAGCTGCAGCCGGGCGGCAGCCGTGCGAGGGAGGGCACCATGCCCTTGATCTCGGTCAGCCGTGGCCGGCGGCCCGGGCTGCGCGCCGCGCCCTCGATATCCGGGATGGAGCCGAGCAGGCCGCGCGTATAGGGATGCGCCGGCCGGTCGAACAGGTCGGCGACATTGGCTTCCTCGACCTTGCGGCCGGCATACATCACCACCACGCGGTCGGCGGTTTCCGCGACCACGCCCATGTCATGGGTGATGAGCACGACGGCGGTGCCCAGCGTCTCCCGCTGCTCGCGGATGAGGTCGAGGATCTGCGCCTGGATGGTCACGTCGCGCGCCGTGGTCGGCTCGTCGGCGATCAGCACCTTCGGGTGGCAGGACAGCGCCGTGGCGATCAGCACCCGCTGTCGCATGCCGCCGGAGAGCTGGTGCGGATAGCAGGCGGCGCGGCTGGCTGCGTCGGGGATGGCGACGCGCTGCAGCATCGCCACGGCGCGGTCCATCGCCTCCCGCCGCGAGAGGCCCTGGTGCAGCGCGATCGCCTCGCCGACCTGACGGCCGATGGTGTAGAGCGGGTTGAGCGAGGTCATCGGCTCCTGGAAGACCATGGAGATCTCGTTGCCGCGAATGCGCTCCATCTCCACCTCGCTCATCGCCAGCAGGTCGCTTCCCTCGAAGCGGATCTGCCCGCCGGCAATGCGCCCGGGCGGGCTGGGAATGAGCCGCAGCACGGAGAGGGCGGTGACGCTCTTGCCGCAACCGGATTCGCCGACGACGCAGAGCGTCTCACCACGCCGGACATTGCAGGAGACGCCATCCACCGCCCGGATGATTCCGGCAGGCGTACGGAATTCGGTCTGCAGCCGGTCGATCTCGAGCACGATCTCGGAGGACGCCGGCACGATCCCGCCATCGCTCGCGACATCGCGCGGCACGATTCGATTCACAGCGTGACTCCTCCCGGGGCCGGCGTATAGCCTGTTGCCGCGACGGTATCATTGTCGCTTGCCCGATCTCAACGGCGATCGGCAGGCCGTCGTCGGCAGATGCACATAACGCGCACGCCGGCTGCAGGGAGGACAGAATGAAGCGCCATGGTTCGCCGGGCACGGCGTTCGGCCGTCGCCAATTCCTGGAAGCCGCTGCCGCCCTCGGCACGCTTGGCCTGTTGCCGGGCCAGGCCGGATCGGCCGAGTTGCCGCTGGAATTCGATGGGTCGCGGTTCCAGCTCGCCGCGCCGGAGCCGAACCCGAAGCGCGGCGGCGTGCTGCGCTACGCCATCACCAGCCGCCCACCGCATTTCGACGTACATCAATCCGGCACGATCAACAGCCTCGGTGCCCAGGGCTGCATGTTCGACAACCTGATCCGCCGCGACCCGCGCGACAGCGGCAAGACCATCATCCCCGACCTCGCCCATAGCTGGCAGATCGCGCCGGACGGCAAGACCTACACCTTCCACCTGCGCGAGGGCGTACAGTTCCACGACGGCGCGGAGCTGACGGCGGAGGATGTGAAGGCGACCTATGATCGCATCGTCAGGCCGCCCGCCGGCGTCAGCATCCCGCGCAGCACGCTGTTCGCCGCAGTCAGCGAGATCAATGCGAGGGATAAACGGACCATCGAGTTCAAGCTGGCCGAGGCGCGCCCGCCCAACTTCATCATGAGCGCCTTCGCCAGCGGCTGGAACGTCATCTTCCGCAAGAAGACGCTGGAGGATAACGGCTACAATTTGCGCCGCGTCGTCAACATCCCCGGCACCGGCCCGTTCCGCTCCGTCCGGCGGGTGGAAAACGAGGTGTGGGTGATGGAGCGCAACGCCAATTACTGGAACAAGGGCCTGCCCTACCTGGACGGCCTCGAATTCTACCACGCGCTGCCCTTCTCGCCGGAGCTCGGCTCGGCCCTGCTCTCCGGCCGCGTCGATTACGCCCGCATCATGGACCCCGTCTCCAACCGCCGGGCGCGGGCGACGCCCGGCATGTCCGGGGCGGATTTCTACCAGAGCGTGATCCAGGCCACCTGGGTCAATGCCAAGAAAAAGCCCCTGGACGATCCCCGGGTGCGTCGCGCACTGCACCTGGTGCTAGACAAGAACGTGCTGGTGGAGGTGGTGAAGGATGTCGCGCCGATGATGGTTGGCGGCTTCATCTATCCCTTCTCGGATTTCGCCACGCCGCGCGCCGAGCTGGTGAAGCGCATCGGCTACCAGACCGACACCACGGCGGCGGTGCGCGAGGCCAAGGCGCTGATGGCCGCAGCGGGCCAGGGCCGCGGCATCCGTGGGCTGGACCTCATCGTGCGCGACGTCGCCAGCTTCAAGCTTTGGGCGCAGGCCATCCAGGCCATGCTGCAGCAGGCGCTGAGCGTCGAATGCCGGCTGCGCTCCGTGGTCGAGTCCGTGTGGTTCGACGACGTACGGTCCGGCAATTATGATCTGGCGATCGGCGCCGTCGTCTCCACCCTGCTCGATCCTTCGGACTACTTCAATGCCTGGTACAAGGAAGGCGGCTCCCAGAACTATTCCAACTGGTCCGACCCGAAGCTGGAGCCGCTGCTGCCGCAGATCGACAGCGAGGTGGACAGCGAGAAGCGGCTGGGCCTGATCCGCCAGGCGGAAGCGATCATGGAACAGAACCCGCCGCTGCTGCCGGTGGCGTGGGAGAAGATCATGGATGGCTGGTACAATTACGTGAAGGGGCACGTGCCCTACGAATATTTCGGCATCTACGACGTGGTGAGGATGGACACGATGTGGCTGGACAAGTGAACCCGGCCGGAGATTTGGATTGCCGCGCGGCGATGCCGCTCGCTAGGCTTCCGGCATCATGAACCCTGGAGAATGCCGGGCATGAGCAAGCACATCGTCGCCCGGGTGGCCGAGTTGCCGCCCGGCGAACGGAAGCTGGTAACGGTGAAGGGCCGGCCCATCGCGGTCTTCAACCTGGGCGGCGAGTTCTTCGGCCTGATGAATCGCTGCCCGCACCAGGGCGCGCCGCTCTGCGCCGGCGACCTCACCGGGTTGATGACCGCCGATACCCCCGGCGACTACCAGGTGTCCCGCCAGGGCGAGATCATCCGCTGCCCCTGGCATGGCTGGGAATTCGACGTGCGCACCGGGCAGTCCTGGTGCGAGCCGTCGCGGATCAAAACGAAGCAGGTTCCGGTGGAGGTCGCCGCCGGCGAGGCGCTGGTGAAGGGCCCCTACGTGGCGGAAACGGTCGCCATAGCGGTGGAGGAGGACTACCTCATCGTCGAGGTCTGACGCCTGCCTGAACGATAACCGGCGCCAGCCGGAACGCGGAGGAAGGTCGCATGGGCGAGAGCAGCAGGGCTGCCCCGCATGGCTTGGCAATCCCAGCCCCGGCGCGCATCGCCGGCCGTGCGGCGCGCCGCTCGCATGACCGCTGGTTCACGCCCCTGGCGGTGCTGCCGACCTTCGTGGTGATGCTGCTGGTGTTCGGCCTGCCGCTGCTCTTCTCGCTCTATCTCAGCTTCACCGGCTGGTCGCTCAGCCAGGACCTGCTGGGCGGCGAATTCGTCGGCTGGGCAAACTACCAGGATCTGTTGGAGGACCCGGTCTTCCTCGGCAGCCTCGGCATCACCTTCGGCTTCACGGCGGCAGCAGTCGCGGCACAGCTCGGGCTGGGTCTTGGCATCGCGCTACTGCTGAACATGGACCTGCCGCATATGCGTGCCTTCCGCACCGCGCTGATCGTGCCGATGATGATCACGCCGATCGTTGGCGCGCTGTGCTGGAAGCTGCTCCTAGATCCCAGCCATGGCGTGTTCAATCACTGGATCGGCGAGCGCATCGTCTGGCTCGGCATGCCGGGCACCGCGCTGGCGGCGGTGTGGCTGGTGAATGTCTGGCACAGCACGCCCTACGTCGCGCTGATTCTGCTGGCCGGGCTGCGCTCCCTGCCCAGCGAGCCCGGCGAGGCGGCGGCGATCGACGGCGCCAGCCGGCTGCAGATGTTCCGCCACGTGACCCTGCCGCTGCTGCGGCCCTACCTGCTGGTGGCGCTGCTGCTGCGGACCATCTTCGAGTTCCGCGCCTTCGACAACATCTACGCCATGACCGGCGGCGGCCCGGCCAACAGCACCATGGTGCTGTCGATGTTCACCTATCTCGTCTCCTTCGTGCGCTTCGATTTCAGCCTCGGCGCCGCGGCCTCCTGGATGATGCTGGTGATGTCGATGCTGATGTGCCTGGTCTTCATCACGGTGATCCGCCGCCGGGATGCCAACTGATGGCCATCGTCACCGGCTCCCGCCGCACCCGCAAACTGGAGGCGGCACTGGTCTACCTGGCGCTGGCGCTGCTGGCGGCGGCGTTCCTGTTCCCGCTGCTCTGGGTTCTGGGGCTCTCGCTGAAGACCCGCCCGCAGATCTTCAGCAATCCGCCGCTCTACCTGTGGTGGCCGACGCTCGAGCATTATCTGGACGTGCTGTCGCGAGCGGATTTCCTCAGGGCCTTTCTCAATACGCTGATCGTCTCCGCCTCTGCCGTGCTGCTCTCGCTCGGCGTCGGCGTGCCGGCGGCCTATGCCTTTGCGCGGTTTCCCTTCCGTGGCAGCGCCTTCCTGTTCTTCGGCCTGCTGGTCATGCGCATGCTGCCGCCGATCGCAGTGCTGGTACCGATGTACGTGCTGTTCACCAGGCTCGGCCTGGCGACGACGCGGCTCAGCGTGGTGCTGGCCTACACCACCTTTAGCCTGCCGCTGGTGGTCTGGATCATGCGCGGCTTCTTCGAGGATCTGCCGAAGGAGCTGGAAGAAAGCGCCTGGATCGATGGCGCCACCCGCACCGCCGCCTTCTGGCGCGTGGTGCTGCCGCTGGCGCGGCCGGGCATGGTCGCTTCCAGCATCCTCTGCCTGCAATTGGCGTGGAACGACTTCCTCTTCGCCGCGGTGCTCACCAACAATGCGACGCAGACCTTGCCGGTGCTGATGGCCGGCTTCTCCGGCGGCGATTCCGGCGTGGATTGGGGTGCCATGACAGCGTCCGGCATGCTGGTGATCCTGCCGGTGATCGTCTTCTCCTTCATGGCGCAGCGCCACCTCGTCGCCGGCCTCTCTTCGGGTTCGGTGAAGGGATGAGCGGCGCCGATGCGGCAAGCGCAACCAACGGGAGAACGACCATGGACGGGATGAGTCGCCGCCGCGCCTTGCAGGCCTCGCTGGGCGCCACGGCCCTGCTCGCTGCCCCCGCCCGGGCGCAGCCGCGGCCGGAGAAGCTGGTCTATATCGGCGAGAACCAGGGCGGCTGGAAGCGCACCCTGATGGAAGAGGTCGCCCCAGCCTTCGAGCACGAGACCGGCATCCGGGTGGAGTTCACCATGCTGCCGGTGGACGCCTGGCGGGCCCGGCTGAAGGCCGAGCTCGGCGCCGGCTCCACCGGCATCGACATTGCGCAATGGTCAGTCGGCATGGCCGGCTGGATGGCACCGCATCTGCTGGACCATGAGCAGGTGGTGGCGAAGATCGCGCAGCGCGACCGCGACTTCGCCTGGGACGATTTCCTCGCCGGCAGCAAGCGCGCGGCGACCTATGACGGCAAGCTGGTCGGCATCCCTTACCGCATCACCACCGGCATCCTGCACTACCAGAAGGCGCTGCTGGCCCAGGCCGGCTTCGCCCAGGCGCCGCAAACCTTCGCGGAGTTCGAACGCGTTGCGCTGGCGGTGAATGCGCCACCCGAGCGCTACGCCTTCGGCATCATGGGCAAGCAGGGATCGGGCAGTTATACCAGCCTCGCCTCCTGGCTCTATTCCGCCGGCGCACAGCTTGTCGATTTCAAGACCGGCGAGGTCTTCATCAACCAGCCGAAGGCGGTGGAGGCGCTGCAATTCTACGCCGACCTGATGGTGAAGCATAAGGTCGTGCCGCCCGAGGTCACCACTTGGGAATACGACGAGATCATCGCCGGCGGTCAGCGCGACCGCTATGTGATGACCCAGACCTTCGCGCCCTACGGCACCTTGATCAACGACCCAGCCAATTCGCGCACCGCCGGCCGCTGGGCCTGGGACACCGTCCCGGGCCACACCGCGAAGGACCAAAGCCGCACCTGGATCGACGGGCATTTCCTGGCGGTGCCGCGCTACACCCGGAATGCCGACTGGGCAATCGAGTTCATCCGCATGGCCACCAGCCAGCAGTGGCATCTGCGCTCCATGGAGCGTGGCAATGCGCCGCCGCGCGGCTCGGTGCTGCGCGACAGCGACATGGTGGCGAAGCTGGGCTGGCCGCCGGTGGCCGCGGCGGCAATCGAGACCGGATTCCCGACACCTGCCCACCCGGCCTGGGATACACTGGAACTGGCGCTGCGCAGCGGCATCTCCGAGACGCTGCAGGGCCAGAAGTCGGCGAAGCAGGCGCTGGATGCGGTGGCGGCGGATTGGCAGCGCAGCCTGCGTCGTGCCGGCATCCGGCGCGGGTGAGGAGCGAGGCATGAACGTTATCCTGCCGAATCAGACCACCACCAACCCCGTCACGCGCGGCGCCATCGATTGCGACCTGCATCCTGGCGTGCCCGGCATCGCCACGCTGCTGCCCTACATGAACGCGTTCTGGCAGGACTCCTTCGTCCGCCGCGGCATGGATGGCTTCGACTTGGCCAGCTACCCGCCCGGGGCGCCGATCACCTGCCGCCCGGATTGGCGGCCGGCCAGCGGCAAGCCCGGCACCGACCTGGCTCAGCTCCGCGCCCAGGCGCTGGATGGCTTCGGCACCCGCTTCGCCATCTGCAATACGCTCTATGGCGGCCAGGTGGCGGTCAGCGAGACCATGGGTGCCGCGATCTGCAGCGCCATCAATGACTGGATCGCGGCGGAATGGTTGGCGGCGGATCCGCGGCTGCGCGCTTCCATCGTGGTGCCGGCCCAGGCGCCGCATCTGGCGGTGGAGGAGATCGAGAGGCTCGCCGGCGACCATCGTTTCGTCCAGATCCTGCTGCCGGCAGCGGCCGAGCTGCTCTACGGCAAGAGCTATTACTGGCCGATCTGGGCGGCAGCGGAGAAGCACGGGCTGCCGGTGGGGCTGCATGCGGGCTCCATGTTCCGCTATGCCCCGACCTCGAATGGCTGGCCCTCCCACTACCTGCACGACTATGTCAGCCAGTCCCAGATCTTCGAGGACCAGCTGCTGAGCCTTGTCTCGGAAGGCGTCTTCGCCCGCTACCCGACGCTGCGCATCGTGCTGCTGGAATCGGGCGTGAGCTGGCTGCCGGGCTTTCTCTGGCGCGGCGTGAAGACCTGGCGCGGCGTGCGCTCCGAAGTGCCCTGGGTGAAGCAATCGCCGGCCGAGATCATCCGCGCGCATGTCCGCCTGACCGTGCAGCCCTTCGACGTGCCGGCCGATGACGCCACCGCCGTGGCTGACATCCTCCGCCAGATCGGCGCCGATGACATGCTGCTCTTCGCCACGGATTACCCGCATTGGCAGTTCGAGGGCGACCACGTCCTGCCACCTGGAATTCCGCCCGAGACCTTGCGGCGGATCATGCTGGACAACCCGCTGGCCACCTACCCCCGGCTGCAGGAGAGCATCGCATGAGCGAGATCCTCGAAGCGCGCCCCGTGGCGCAGGCGACGAAGCTGCGCATCATCGACAGCGACATCCACCCCTCGCTGCGTTCGGAGGCAGACCTCAACCCCTTTCTCTCGGCCCGCTGGCGGCAGCATGTCGCGGAATACGGCAAGCTCGGCCGTGGCCCCTACGCGGCGCGCAACACCTATCCCCGCTTCCAGCCCTTCCTGTCGCGGCGGGACAGCTTCCCGCCCAATGGCGGCCCGCCCGGCTCCGACCTCGCCTTCATGCGGGCGCAATTGCTCGACCTCTACGACATCGAATACGGCATCCTCGAGCCGTTGATGCCGAGCAACCTGGTCCGCAACCTGGAGCTCAGCGCTGCGCTGTGCAGCGCCATCAATGACTGGCAAGTGGCGGCCTTCACCTCGCAGGAGAAGCGGCTGCGCGCCTCCATCCAAATCCCCTTCGAGGATGCGAGGGCTGCCGTCGCCGAGATCGACAGGCGCGTCGCCAACCGTGACTTTGCGCAGGTCCAGCTCACCTCCCGCAGCACCGAGCCGCTGGGCCGCCCGCGCTACTGGCCGATCTTCGAGGCGGCGGCGCATCACGGGCTGCCGATCGGCCTGCATGTCGGCGGCGAGGCGGGGTACGCCCCGACCGCTGCCGGCTGGCCTTCCTTCTACATCGAGGACCATCACGGCCTTACCCATACCATGCAGTGCCAGGTGACCAGCATGGTGCTGGAGGGGGTGTTCGAGCGTTTTCCCACGCTCAAGATCATCCTGATCGAGGGCGGCTTCGCCTGGCTGCCGGTGCTGGCCTGGCGGCTCGACCGGCACTGGGAGAAGATGCGCGGGGAGGTACCCCATCTGAAGCAGCCGCCCTCGGCCTATATCCGTCGCAATCTGTGGGTCTCCACCCAACCGATGGAGGAGCCGGAGGATCCCGAGGATTTGCGGCGGGTGCTGTCGCGGATCGGCTGGGACCGCGTGCTGTTCGCCACCGATTATCCGCACTGGGATTTCGACGACCCGCGCTATGCCTTCCCCTGCCGCCTCAGCGAAACGGAACGACGAGCCATCTTCCGCGGCAATGCGGAAGCGGTCTATCGGTTCGACTGAGGGCCGTCGGAGGGCGCTGGCGGATCCGGGAATCGCATCTCCGCATAACGACGCTGGGCCGCGATGCCGAAGTGAGCGCGGCCCCATCGGTGCAACTTTGTCGCACTGAACGCCACCGCCGCGCGGCGGCAGTTCGCGAAGGCCGGGGCGATGATCCGGCGCCTCGGCCCGCGCATCAATTGACCCTGGCCGCTTATCCGTCACGCCGTGCGATGGACCGGCGTGTCAGCAATTCGGCCACGTCGGAAGCTCCCATCGCCTTGGCGGCCGCCATGGCGCTCAGGCCAGTGGCATCGCGCAATTCCGCGTCGGCGCCCCGGGCCAGGAGCAATTCGACGATGGCGACGCGGTTGAACATCGCGGCCAGAATCAGCGGTGTCCGCCCGCCATCGGCCCGGCCGTCCACGGCGGCGCCGCCCTCCAGCAGCAGCTGCACGACCTCCGCATCGCCCTTGAACGCCGCGCCGGCCAAGGGGGTCTGGCCTCGGTCATTCGCCAGCCCCGGGTCCGCGCCCCGGGCAAGCAGCACCCGCACGGCTTCCGCCTGACCATGATAGCTGGCCAGCATCAGGAGACTGTCGCCCTTCTCGTTGCGTAGGTTGGGCGGCAGGCCCATGGCCAGCAGCTCCTCCAGCTCCTGTGCCCGTCCGCCGCGGGCATAGCCGAAGACGCGCGCCGCGAAGGCAAGCGTCGCGGCGTCCAGCTCCTGCGGCCTGGCTGCGGTCTCGTCGGCCATCTGGCGTCCCGTCCTGCCTGCTACTCCGCGGCCCGAGGCTGGCCGGGCTGCGTGCCCGGCGGATCCTCCGCCCGGCCGCTCGTATAGGTCGGTCCCTGGCGCCGCTCGCCCGGCGCGGGCTTGCCTGGCAGAGGCGGCAGCGCCTTCGCGCGCTCCAGGTCCATGCCCGCCGCCTGCGCCACCCGCGTGCCGTAGTCAGGGTCGCAATGCCAGAAATGCCAGATCATGCGGAGGGCAATCTCCTCCGGGCAGGCCCGCATATCCTGGCCGAGGTTGGCAATCAGGTCGTCGCGTTCCCATTCCTCGAAGCTGCGGTAGCGCTCGCCCGCCTGGCGGTAGTCGTCCTGCGTGCGGGTGGTCTGGTAGCGGCCGAGATGGCCCTCGACCCATTGATGGTATTCCCGCGCGGTTCGCGGCGCTTCCTGCAGCCCGCCCTGGGAGCTGGGCTCGTAATTGACGTGCTTGTTTGCGCCAGCCTGGTCCACGTAATAGGCCATCGGCCCGCCCTGCTGGTTGGTGCGCACCTGGGCGCCCTTGGCCGAGTTCACCGGAAGCTGCAGGTAATTCGCCCCGACGCGGTAGCGCTGGGTATCCGAGTAGGACAGGGTCCGCCCCTGCAGCATCTTGTCGTCCGAGAAGTCGATGCCATCCACCAGCACGCCGGTGCCGAAGGCGGATTGCTCGGTCTCCGCATGGACGTTGTCCGGGTTCCGGTTCAGCACCATCCGGCCGATCTTCCGCAGGGGAAATTTATCCTCCGGCCAGCGCTTGGTGTCGTCCAGCGGGTCGAAGTCGAGCTCGGGATGCTCGCCATCCTCCATGAGCTGAACGCAGAAATCCCATTCCGGGAAATTCCCGCTCTCGATCGCCTCATAGAGGTCCTTGGTCGCATGGCCGACCTCCTTCGCCTGGATCTCGGCCGCCTGGGCGGAGGTGAGGTTGCGCACGCCCTGCTTCGGCACCCAGGAGAATTTGGCGAGATGCGCGACGCCTTCCGCATTCACCAGCTTGTAGGTGTTGACCGAGGATCCTTCCATCTCACGGTAGCTCGCGGGAATGCCCCAGGGACTCTTCACCCAGGTTACCATGTGCAGCGCTTCCGGATGGTGCTGCACGAAGTCGTAGAAGCGCCAAGCTTCCTGTCGGTTGGTCACCGGGTCCGGCTTGAAGGCGTGGATCATGTCCGGGAATTTGATGGCGTCGCGGATGAAGAAGATCCGGAGGTTATTCCCGACGAGGTCCCAATTGCCGTCCTCCGTGTAGAATTTCACGGCGAAGCCGCGCGGGTCGCGCGCCGTCTCCGGGCTGTCCTTGCTGCCGATCACGGTGGAGAAGCGCACGAAGAGCTCGGTGCGGTGCCCGGCCTTGGTCAGCACCTTGGCGCGGGTGTATTTCGCTGCCGGCTCGTCGCCGATCTTTCCGCTCGCCTCGAAATAGCCGTAGGCGCCGGTGCCGCGGGCATGCACCACCCGCTCCGGTATCCGCTCCCGGTCAAAATGCGTGATCTTCTCGATGAACTGGTAATTCTCCAGCGTCGCAGGGCCGCGCTCGCCGACGCTGCGCAGGCTCTGGTTGTCGAGGACGGGATGGCCCTGCCTGGTCGTCAGGAAAGGACCGTTGGCTTGACCGCTCATGTGCTGTCCCTTTTCGATGTCGCCAGGCCATCACTGCCCCATGGGGCGCTGCGCAGTCCGGCATCGCAGCCGCTCATCGGCCGGCGGGATCGCGCCGGGTAGGCATCGACGGCGTCCACAACTGGCCTATGGCGCGAACGCGGCGGTCATGGCCCCGTTTTTTGCGTTTTCGTGTGCGATCTCCGAGCGGCGTTGGCGGGCCGCTGCCGCTACC
Source organism: Siccirubricoccus soli (assembly GCF_024178315.1). Classification (GTDB taxonomy): domain Bacteria; phylum Pseudomonadota; class Alphaproteobacteria; order Acetobacterales; family Acetobacteraceae; genus Siccirubricoccus; species Siccirubricoccus soli. The sequence goes on from NZ_JAMZIK010000015.1 coordinate 60,966, forward strand.
GCCCGTTCCGAATGACGCCGCTGAGCGGCCATGGCTTGGCCGCGACAACCGACACCCCAGGACTGTACACCTAGGGCACCAGTCCCGGCCTTTGCTCGCATGCTGGCGCAACGCCGCCATCGTACGCGATCTTGGGCGAGTCGACTGGAGCAGCGGCCGAAGTCCGACGACTCACTTGGCCTGCACAGATGGGCGCCTCAGCGTCGATCTCCAGCGCCATGCAGAGGCAGCCTGCATCGCGTCGCAGCCCCAGGGTTGAGTTCACGGGCGAACAAGCAACCGAAAGACAGAGCACGGCATCAGCAGCGCCGCCTCGGCCGGCCGCCGCCGGACTGCCAAGCGTCATGGGTGAGTTGGTCGCGCATGGAGCGGCGCCGGGCTCCAATCGCCGCGAGTACTAGACCGCTCAGGTAATGCTAGGCTAGCGCCGGACAGCAATGGCGAGAGGAGAGCGTCCCATGAGGCGGCGGGCATACCTCGCCCTGCTCGGCGCAGCGGCTCTGCGGCCAGCTTCGGGACGCGCCCAGGGGACGGCGCTGCCGGTCATCGGCTATCTCGGCAACGAGTCGGCCAAGCCCATGATGACGCGTCTGCGCGCCTTCCGCGCTGGCCTCGCGGAAATGGGGTATGTCGAGGGCAGAAATGTCGTCATGGAATTTCGTTGGGCAGAGGGCCGATACGAGCGGTTGCCTAGGTTCGCGGCGGAGCTCGTCCAACGCGGAGTCGACGTGATCGTAGCGCCCGGCGGCGCTCCCGTCGCGCTCGCGGCGAAATCGGCGACCAGGACGATTCCCATCGTGTTCGAGATGGGGGGCGATCCCGTCGCCCTCGGCGTCGTCAGCAGCCTGAACCGGCCGGAGGGCAACCTCACGGGCGTGTCGAGCCTGAGCGTGGAGGCGAGTTCCAAGCGACTGGAACTCCTCCACGAGGCAATCCCGGCTGCTGCCGACATCGGCATCGCCGTCAACCCGACAAGCCCCACCGCCGAATCGCAGCTCGGCACCCTGCGGGTCACCGCCGGCAGCCTCGGCTTGCAGTTGCATGTGCTGGAGGTCAGGGCCGAAGAACAATTCGAGGCCATTTTCGCTGCCCTGCCCCAATTGAATATCGGTGGGCTGGTCTTCACCTCCGACCCATTCTTCGCCTTCCGCAGCGAGCTCCTGGCTGCGCTCGCGCTCCGCCATGGCGTTCCTGCGATTACGCAGACCCGGGACTTCGCAACAGCCGGCGGCCTCATGAGCTATGGCGGCGACTTCGTACAGTCACACCACCATACCGGCGTCTACACCGGACGCGTACTGAAGGGCCAGAAGCCTTCCGATCTGCCCGTGCAGCAGATCACCCGGCTGGAATTGCTGGTCAACCTGCAAACGGCCGCGAGGTTCGGTATCTCGCTCCCGCGATCGCTGCTCGGCAGGGCCGATGAGGTGATCGAATGACGGCCCCAGCAGCGCGCGCCGCAACGGCGTTGCCGCATCCGAGATCTTGGTCCGGACTGGCACAATGCACGCGGTTCGCGCTGTTTCGCTACCTTCCGAGCGGTATCGCACGACGCTTCGCCCGCGCACTGGTCGGCCTCGTCACCATTGCGTTGGTTGCGACCGGGGCCGCGGATACCTGGCTCGCCTATACGCGGGCGACAAACTCGGCCCTCGATGCCCAACTCGACAAGGCTCTCGTCGCGGCAGGCCGCGTTGCCCAGTTCATCGGCGAGATCGAGAGTCAAATGGGGTGGACCACCCGGGCGGAATGGGCGCTGAACCGCCCGGACGAGCGCCGCTACGATTTCGTTCGCTTGCTTCGCCAGGCTCCGGCCATCAACGAAGTACAGTTCATCGATGGCCAAGGGCGCGAGCAGCTCCGGTTGTCGCGCCTGAAGCCCGACGTGATCGGCAGCGGCGCCGACCTGTCGTCAATGCCCCAATTCGTCGAGGCCGTGAGGGACCGCATATGGTACGGGCCGATCTATTTCCGGCGTGGGTCCGAGCCCTACATGGTCCTTTCGATGGCGCATGCCGGACGCAAGCCCGGGGTTACCTCGGCGAACGTGAACCTCAAGCTCATCTGGGACGTCGTCGCCGCCATTCGGGCCGGCCGGAGCGGCTATGCCTACGTGACCGACGCCACAGGCCAATTGATAGCCCATCCGGATATGAGCCTCGTCCTTCGCGGAACCGATCTGTCCCGCCTGCCGCAGGTGGCGCAGGCGCTTCAGGCGGGGGCGAATTCATCGGGGATTTCCGGGCAGCTTGTCGCCGGCCCGGACGGCCGCACGGTGCTCTCCGCCTATTCTCATGTCCCCAAGCTCAACTGGTTCGTCTTCGTCGAACTGCCCCAGCGCGAGGTCGTCGCTTCGGTGGTCGGCACCCTGTACCAGACGCTGGTCCTGCTGGCGCTCAGCATCCTGCTCGCGCTCCTGCTCGGCGCCTGGCTCGCGCGACGAATGGTGGTGCCCATCAGGCAATTGCAAGCCGGCGCCCAGCGGCTCGGGGAAGGCGATCTGGGACTACGCATCGCCGTCACCTCGAAGGACGAGATCGGTGCCTTGGCACAGCGCTTCAACCAGATGGCGGCCCGTATCCAGGAAGCGCAGGAAACGCTGGAGGCCAAGGTCGCGGATCGGACCTTCGATCTCGCCCGCTCGCTGGACGAGCTACGGGCCACCCAGGATCGGCTGGTCCAGACGGAGAAACTGGCCTCGCTCGGGCAGCTCACCGCGGGCATTGCCCATGAGATCAAGAACCCGCTGAACTTCGTCAATAACTTCGCCGACCTCACGATGGAGCTGACGCAGGAGTTGACGGATGCCTTGGCGGCCGGCGAGACGGAGCTGGACCCGAGGCTGCGCGAGGATATCGCCGAGCTGAGCGCCATGATCCGGGGAAACCTGACCAAGGTCGTACAGCACGGCAGGCGGGCCGACAGCATCGTCAGAAACATGCTGGCGCATTCGCGCGAGAGCAGCGGCGAGTTGCGCGATGTGGACCTGAACGCCATGGCCGACGAGGCCCTGAACCTGGCCTACCACGGCGCGCGTGCCGAAAGGCCGGGGTTCAACATCGTCCTAGAGCGCGATTTCGACCCGGCGGTCGGCCGCGTCGAGCTCTACCCGCAGGAATTCACTCGCGTGCTGCTGAACCTGATCGGGAACGGCTTCTATGCGGTCCACAAGAAGCGGCTCCAGGACCCGTCCGAGGACTACCAGCCGACGCTTCGCCTTGCCACCCGCGCCCTGCCGAATCGGGTCGAGATCCGGGTCTACGACAACGGGACAGGGATACCGGACGCGGTGCGGGCGCGGATGTTCGAGCCCTTCTTCACCACCAAGCCCGCTGGCGAAGGGACTGGGTTGGGCCTCTCCCTCTCCCACGACATCATCGTGAAGCAGCATGGCGGAGCGATCCAGGTGACGACGGAACCTGGCCGCTTCACCGAACTGGTCATTACCCTGCCCAGAACCGCTCCGCCAACCGGGAGTGCCGCATGAGCCCGCAGATCCTGGTCGTCGACGACGAGACCGACATGGAGGCGCTCTTCCGCCAGCAATTCCGGCGCGAGCTCAGGGCAGGCCGCTTCGAGCTGGCATTCGCCAGCTCCGGATCGCGGGCCCTCGAGATCCTCTCAGCACCGGCCGGCAACGACATCATCCTGCTGCTCTCCGACATCAACATGCCGGGCATGAGCGGGCTGGAACTGCTCTCGAGCACCAAGGCTGCCCGCCCCGACCTGCCGGTGATCATCATCACCGCCTACGGCGACGCGGAGACGCAACGGCGCTCGCTGGCAAGCGGCGCCGATGGGCTTCTGCCGAAGCCGATCGACTTCTGCGCGCTCCGCGCCGATGTGGCACGGCGGCTCGAGCGCCGCGAGGAATGCCCATGAAGATGGCCGTTCTCGTGGTCGATGACGAACCCGACCTGCAGGCGCTCATCCTGCAGAGATTTCGGCGCCAAGTCCGCGATGGCAGCCTCATCTTCCACTTCGCGCATGATGGCGTCGAGGCGCTCCAGGCCGTGGCCGGCCATCCCGATATCGGCGTGGTGCTCGCCGACATCAACATGCCGCGGATGGACGGCCTGACCTTGCTGCAACGCCTGCAGGACGACGAGAACCCGGTTGCCACCGTGATCGTCTCGGCCTATGGCGACATGACGAACATCCGTGCCTCCATGAACAGCGGCGCCTTCGACTTCCTGACGAAGCCGATCGACTTTGCCGATCTCGAGGCGACCGTCGCGAAGACGCTGCGCCACGTCGCCGCTGCCCGCGAGGCCCGGATCCGGCGCGCGGCGGCGGAGCGGGCACATGCGGCGCTCGCCCGGTACTTCTCGCCCAACCTTGCCGCAGAACTGGCTGCCGAGGGGCGCATGCAGGACCTGGCCGGCCAGCGTCGCGACGTGACCTCCCTCTTCACGGACATTGCAGGCTTCACCGCCCTGGTCGAGACCGTGGATCCCCCGGTCCTGCTCGAACTGCTGAACGGATACTTCACGGGTACGACGGATATCGTCTTCGAACACGGCGGGACGGTGATGCGGGGAACCGGCGACGGGCTGCACCTGCTCTTCGGCGCACCGGGCGACCAACCGGACCACGCCGAGCGCGCCGTCGCCTGTGCGCTCGCCCTTGACGCCTTCTGCGAGGCATTCCGGGCCAAGCAACGGTTGGAAGGCATCGCGCTCGGCGTCACCCGCATCGGCTTGCATTCAGGCCCGGCGCTGGTGGGCGATTTCGGCGGAGGGCGCTATTTCGACTACGCGGCCCATGGCGACACCATCAATACCGCGGCGCGGCTCGAGGCGGCGAACAAGGTGTTGGGGACACATATCTGCGCCAGTGCTGCCGTGGCTGCGCGTGCCCCCAGATTCGCCGGCAGACCGGTTGGCGACATGATGCTACGTGGCCGCAGCGAGCCTCTGCGCGCCTATGAGCTGCTACCCTGCGAGCGGCTGGAGATGCCCGATACGCAGGCCTACCTCATCGCATTCGAGATGCTCGCCGCAGGCGAGGCCGGTGCCCTGCCGGCCTTCGCCGCTTTGGTCGGCGCCAATCCCGCGGATCCGCTGGCGAATTTCCATCTGCGGCGCCTGCTCAACGGAGAGACGGGCGCAAGGCTGGACGTACCCTGAAAGGCTTCGTAGCAGAGGCGTCACTCGCCAAGAGCGGCGCAAATGTCACCTATTGGCGCCCCCACCAAGCCGGGTAGGTCAAAATGATTGAAGTGGAGCCGCCGCCGGGGCGCGGAACGCTCACGCTCCGGCCAGGCGCAGCACCGGCAGGGTCAGCCCTGCCTCATTGGCCTCGAAGCCGATCCGCAATTTGCGGCCGGGGCGCAGCGCCTCCGCCGTGGCATCCCGCAACTGTGCCAGCAGGCGTACCCCTTCCGGCAGGTCTGCCGTGACCAGCACATAGGGCAGCTCCGCCCGGAACGCGGCATGGAACGGGTGATGGGCGACGGTCCAGCTATGCACCGTCGCCTCGCCCGAAGCCTCGACCCAGTCCGCGGCCATGGAATGGCAGGAAGGGCACATGGGCTGTGGATAGTGGCGAATGCGGCCGCACTCGGCGCAGCGCTGCAGCATCAGCCGGCCTTCGGCCAGCCCATCCCAATAGGGCCGGGTCTCCGGGCTCGGGTCGGGCATGGGCTTGCCGGGCATCGTCTGGCTCATCGCATTCAACCCCGTGTCATGATGGCGAGCGTACCGTCGCCAAGGTCGCCATAGCCGGTGACGAGGCCCACTTCGGCATCCGGCACCTGCGCCCGGCCGGCCTCCCCGCGCAGCTGCCGCACCAGCTCCACCACATGGTTCATCCCCGCGATATGCGCCTGGGAGAGCAGCCCGCCATGCGTGTTCACCGGCAGCCGTCCCTGCAGCCCGAGCGCGCCGCCCTCGACGAAGGCGCCGCCTTCGCCCTTGCCGCAGAAGCCGAGATCCTCGATCTGGCAGAGGACGATGTAGGTGAAGCAGTCATAGATCTCGGCGACGTCGATATCGGCCGGCGTCACGCCCGCCATGGCGAAGGCGCGCGGCGCCGCCTTGGCGAGGCCAAGACGCGTCATGTCGCCGCGCTGGGTGATGGCGCTTGGCGAATCCGGGTGCCCTTCGGCCATGCCCGCGAGCAGGACCCGCGGCCGGCGGAGATCGCGCGCCCGGTCGGCCGCGCTGACGACGACCGCGGCCGCGCCGTCGCTCTCGAGGCTGCAATCATACAGCCGCAACGGGTCGGCGATCATGCGCGAGGCCTGATGGTCCTCGATGCTCAGCGGCGTCGTCATCCGGGCATTGCCGTTGAGGATCGCATGCTGCCGCGTGGTGACGGCGATCTCCGCGAGCTGCCGGCTCGTGGTGCCGAACATCTCCATGTGGCGCCGGGCCATCGGTGCGTAGTATTGCGCCGGCGCCAGCGCGCCGCTCGGCGCCTCGAACTCGCCCACGAGGCGGAATTGCGGCATCTGCTGGATGCGGGCGCCGATCCGCTGCCCGGTCCGGCCGGTACGGCCGAGCGTCAGCAACACATGCGAGCAGATGCCCGCGGCGATCGCCGCGGCGGCGCATTGCAGCGCGGCCACCGGCCCCGCGCCGCCGAGCGGCGTGCCGGTGGAGAAGCGAAGGTCTGGAATGCCCAGGTTGGTGACCAGCTCCTCGGCGACGACGGGGCTGCTGGGCGAGGGCATAACGATGCCGTCGATATCCCGGGGCTGGATGCCGGCATCCGAAATGGCCTTGAGCGCGGCCTCGAGCTGCAGCGAGAGCACGCTGCGCCCGCCGGCATCGCGCGTATAGTCCGTGTCGCCGACGCCGGTGACCGCGGCCGCATTCGCAAGCTGCATGCTTCCCTCCCGGATTGGCCGGACGAGCCGGCAGGGCATCTTCGCCGATCTGCCGGGAGGTTCAAGGCGTGACCGAGGCTGGTTGCACGCGTACAACCCGTTCCGTAATTAGGACGGCACGGGCCAGGACGTCCGGCCGAAGAACGATCGGGAGGAGCCTCCGCATGACAGCCGGAGAGACGTGCCTTTTGCGGCGAAGTGTCTGCGCCTCCCTCCTCGCGGCACCCTTCGTGGCCCGTGCCCAGCCGGCGGCCTATCCGGTGCGTCCCATCCGACTGACGGTGCCCTACCCGGCCGGCGGCACGACGGATGTGATGGCCCGCATCGCCGCCGAGGCCATGTCCGCCCGCCTCGGCCAGCCGATCGTGATCGACAACCGGCCCGGCGCCGGCGTGACGGTGGGCACGGGCTTCGTCGCCCGCTCCGTGCCGGACGGCTACAGCCTGCTGGTCACCACCCTGGCGCATGCGACCAATCCCGCTCTCTTCAAGTCGCTGCCCTATGATTCGGAAGGTGACTTTACGCCCGTTGGGATGATCGGCCTGACGCCTTGCGTGCTGGTGGTGAATCCGGGCTTGCGAGCCCGCGACCTGGCGAGCTTCGTCGCCCTGCTGCGGGCCGAGCCCGAGCGCCATGCCTATGGCTCGGCCGGGGCTGGCAGCCCGATGCATCTCGCGCCGGAATTGCTGGCGCAGATGACCGGCACCAAGGTGCGGCATGTTCCCTATCGCGGCGAAGCGCCGGCGCTGAACGACCTGGTGGCCGGGCATATCACCTTTGCCATCGACCCGGTCACCGCGGCCGCGCCGCTGGTGCGTGCCGGCGCGCTGCGCGCCCTGGCGGTGGCTTCGGCGCGGCGGGCCGCTATCCTGCCGGAGGTACCGACCTTCGCCGAGGCGGGGCTGGCGGGCTTCGAGGCGTATACCTGGGCCGTGATCATGGCGCCGCGGGGGACGCCACCGGAGGTGGTGGAGCGCCTCAACCGCGAGCTCGGCGCCGTCCTGGGCCTGCCCGACATCCGCTCCAGGCTCGCCGAGCTTGGCGTGGAGATGGAGCGCGCCTTCTCGCCGGCGGAGACGGGTGGCTTCATCCGTGCCGAAGCCGCGAAATGGGCCCCCATCGTCCGCGCCTCTGGCGCCTCCCTGGACTGACGCCAGAACCGATGACCGGACCGCTTGGCAGGACCACGGCGTTCAGGCACGCAGGATGATCCGTATCAGGGCCTTACGGTGCCGGCGCTGCTGCCGCGCACCGATGGCTGGCAGGAGCCGCCGATGACCCAACCCCAACCCGGTCCCGCCCTTCCATCGATGGCCGAGTTCGCCGCCGGCGCCAGATGGGAGACGCTGCCCGAGGCCGTCCAGCGGGAATCCGTGCGGGCCTGGCTGAATTTCGTCGCCTGCGCCACCGGGGGTGCGTCCACCGCGATCATGCATGCCGCCATGCGCGGCGTACTGGCCATGGCGCCGCAAGGCCCGGTGCCGGTGTTCGGCCGGCCGGAGCGCGTCAGCCTGGCCGATGCCGCGCTGCTGAACAGCATGAGCACCTCGGCCCACACCTTCGACGACACGCATCTCGCCACCATCACACACCCCACGGGTCCCGTGGCCGCCGCCCTTGCCGCGACGGCGCACGCGCTGGCGGCCAAGGGCCGGCCCGTCTCCGGCCCCGAATTGCTCACCGCCCTGATGGTGGGGATGGAACTGGAATGCCGCATCAGCTGCGCCATCGCGGCGGGCAAGGCCAACCAGGGCTGGTACATGACCGGCCTGTCCGGCGGCATCGGTGCCGCCGCTGCGGTCGGCCGCCTGCTCCATCTGCGGCCGGCGCAACTCGCCCATGCCATCGGGCTGGCGGCGGCGCAGGCCTGCGGGACGCGCTCCGTCCATGGCAGCATGGCCATCACCTTCGTGCCCGGCGTCGCGGCACGCGACGGGCTGGTCGCCGCGCATATGGCGCAGGCCGATTTCAGCTGCGGTCCGGGCGCCATCGATGGAAGGAACGGCCTGCTCCAGGTGCTCACCGGCGCGCATGACGCCGCGCCGGTTCTCGACAAGCTCAGGCAGGATTTCGAGGTCCTGAACAACACCTACAAGCCCTACCCCTGCGGCATCGTCATCCATCCGGCCATCGACGCCTGCCTGGCGCTTGTGCAGGAGGACAAAGTCAGCGCCGAGGCGATCGAGCGGATCGAGTTGCGCGTCCACCCCGATGCGCTGAATCTCTGCTGGCGGAAGCTTCCCGAGACCGAGCTGGAGGCGCAGGTGAGCCTCTACCACTGGGTTGCCGCCGCCCTGCTGCGCGGTGCGGCCGGCGTCGCGGAGGGCGAGCAGGCCTGCGTCGCCGATCCGGCAGTGCGCAGCCTGCAGGAGCGCGCCGAGGCGAGGCCCGATGCCGCACTGCGCGACAACCAGGCTGTTGTGACCCTAAGGCTGCAGGACGGCCGCGTGGTCGAGCGCTTCACCGAAAACGCCATCGGCAGCGTCACCAAGCCAATGACCGACGCGCAATTGGAGGCTAAATTCCGCGGCCTGGCACGGCGCAGCCTGGGGGCCGACCGGGTCGAGCACCTGCTGGGCCTCTGCCTGGCCATGCCGAAGCTGCAGGATGTCGCCGCGGTCGTCGAAGCCGGTGCGGCATCCGGGGCGAACTGATACGCGCTTGCGTTCTTTCATGGCAGCGGAGAATCCGTAGCGGGCGAGGGCGGACGGACCTGACAATTCCCGATCAGGCACGCAGCCTGGTACGGCTTGGCCTGGACACCAAGGATGCCGGCAGCGCGCGGAGCCGCTCGGCGCTGGCACGGACCACGGATGGGGCGCAGGCGCGCAGGGTCGTCCACCAGACGCACCGGGAGGCGCTCAAATGCGCATGCGCCATCCGGCGATTCCATGCCTCTCATGCGAATACCGAAATGCTTCGAGAACGCAGGGCAGCCGCAAGCGTAATGCCCTTCACGCCACACGGGCCGATCATCGTCGGGAAGGGGAGCGGCCGGGAGTCCGGCCTGAGGGTGGCGCAATCGCATGAGCCATGCCAGACCCGTTACCAACGCATGATGCCATTGGAGGTGCAGGATGATCAGCCGTCGAAGCTTGGTAGGGGGTGCTGCCCTCGCCATTCCCGCCCTGTCCGCCCGCGGCCAAGCCCCTGATTTTCCCACACGTCCGATCCGGATCGTCGTGCCTTACGCGCCCGGCGGCGCCGTTGACCTCACCGGCCGCTTCCTCGCCGAGCGGCTGCAAGCCCTCCTCGGTCAGAACATGCTGATCGACAACCGCGGCGGAGCCGGCGGCAATCTCGGCGCCGATGTCGTCGCCAAGGCCGAGAATGACGGGTACACCTTGCTGCTCGGCTCGGCCTCCATCCTCTGCGCCAACAAATTCCTCTACCGCCACTCGATGCCGCTGGATCCGATGCGGGACCTGGCGCCCATCACCCGCGTCACCACCGGGACGGTCCTGCTGATCGTGAATTCGAGCCGACCCTGGAAGAGCTTCGCGGAGCTGATTGCGGCGGCCAAAAAGGACCCGGGCAAGCTCACCATGGGCTCCTCCGGCACCGGGACGGCCAGCCACCTGGCCATCGAGTCGCTGAAGCGTGCCGCGGGGGTGGACATCACCCATGTGCCCTATCGTGGCGGCGGCCCGGCCTTCCAGGATCTCTACGCCGGCAATATCGACATGATGTTCGACGTGATTCCGGCGGCGATGCCGAATGTCCGCGAGGGGAAGTTCCGCCCGCTGGCGGTCGGCAGCGCCGAGCGCGTCACCTATGTTCCGGAGCTGCGCGACGTGCCCGGGATGAAGGAGCTGCTGCCGGATTCCGGCATCGACATTCAGAGCTGGTACGCCATCAACGCACCGGCGCGCACGCCGGACAGCCGCATCGCCATCCTGCACCGGGCAATCACCGAGGTCGTCCGGTCGGATGCGTTCCGGCAGCGCATGGAGCCGATCGGCTTCACGCCCGTCGCGGACGATTCGCCGGCGGCCTATGGCGCCTACATGGCCGAGCAGGAGAAGGTCTGGCAGAGGCTGGTGGAGATTTCCGGGGCAACCCTGGACTGAACCTATCCGCCCCTGAAGCGGGATGGGTTGAGCTTCGCTCACCCATCCCGCTCCAGCTCATTATTTGGCCATGCGATTTACGGGTTCGGTCGACTTAACCGATCACGTTCTGGCCCTGCGGCTCTCGCGCGATCATGGGTCGCCGATCCGGCTCCTGTCGCGAGGGGGGGTGGTCAAGCTTCCGCGGCTGCGACTTCGCGGCCCCGGCCGTCCGACCGCATAATATCTGCAAGATGTGGCCGCCGCGCGAGCTGCGTCCGATAGATGCTGGACGCAGCGGCAACCAGCTCGCCACGGCGGTTCAGCAGCGCATCCCCCATCTCCAGGATGCGCAGATTGGGCCAGGCCTTTTCACGGATGCGCAGGATCTCGCCGAGGATCTGCTCGGCGGAGCTATCGGGCAAGGCTTGTGCCAGGATCAACGCAAGCGATGCCGTGGACCGCGAGATGCCGGCGTGACAATGCACCAGCAGATGCGCGCCGTCCGGCGGCTCCGCGAGCAGGTCGCGGCCAAAGGCCAGCAGTTCCATGACGTGTTCCTGCCGCGGCGCGACGGTCCCGGGCCGGTCCTCGATGACGTCGTGAAATCGCAGTTCGAGTTTCCGATGCTCGCCAAAGGCGCCGAATGCCTCCGGCACCGGCCAGTCCGGATCGAGGATCGACAGGACGTGGCTGACGCCGGTTGCGCAATGCCCGCCCAGTTCCTCGATACCACAGACACTGATCCTGAACGCCGCGATGCTGTTCATGAAGTGCTTCCCCTGCGGCCGTGACTCCGCCTGATCCTAACGCCAAAGGCCAGCCGCGGCACAGAACGCCGCTGGCAGGACAGCTCGCTCCGCAGGAGCCGCCGCCGCGTCCCTGCCCGGCTCTGCCCAAAGGGCTACGCTCGGCGTGCTTGCGCAGGTGCACGCGATGCGGCGGTCTCGAGGTGGGTGCTGACTTTCAGCATCATGGCAACAATGCCGCCGACCAGGGCACAGCCGCCAAGAACGAGCAGCCCCGCCGTGAAGTCGCCGGTTGCGTCCCGCAGATAGCCCATCAGATAGGGACCGGCGAAGCCTGACAGGTTGCCGATGGAATTGATCACGGCAATGCCGGCCGCGGCCGAAGTGCCGGTGAGGAAGGCGCTGGGAATGGGCCAGAGCAGGGGCGGTGTCGCCGAAACGCCGATCTGGCTGAGGCACAGCAGCCCCAGTACCAGGACCGGGGAGGACACCAGCCCAGCCCCGGCGACTCCCACCGCCGCCAGGATCATGGCGAAGCAGACATGCTCCCTGCGCTTCAGCGTCCGGTCGGAGTTGCGGCCGAGCAGAACCATGCCGATGGCGCCAAAGACGAAGGGGAGCGCGGCCAGTAGCCCGGTCTGGAAGTTGCTGACCCCAAAGCCCTTGACGATGGTGGGCAGGAAGAAGGCAACGCCGTAGCTCGCCGCATTGAGACAGAAATAGACGAAAGCGCAGGCCAGAACCCGCGAATCGCTCAACGACCGGCCGATGCTGATGTGCTCGGCGGCCTGCTTGTGCTCGTGCTCGACGTCAAGGCGCGCCTGCAGCCAGGTCCGCTCCTGCTCGGTCAGCCAAGTGGCCTGCGCCGGCCGATCCGTCAGGTAGAAGATGACCCCGAACGCCATCAGGATCGACGGCAATGCTTCCAAGATAAACAACCATTGCCAGCCTTCAAGCCCTCCGCCGGAGAGGTTCAGCAATGCGCCGGAGACCGGCCCGCCGAGGATCGAAGAAAACGGAATCGCCAGCATGAACAGCGCCACGACGCGCGCCCGGTAGACCGAAGGAAACCATAGCGTGAGGTAGAAGATGATGCCGGGAAAGAAGCCCGCCTCCGCCGCGCCGAGCAGGAAGCGCAGGATGTAGAACATCCACTCGGTCGAGAGTCCGGTCGCGGATGAGAGTGGCTGGATGAAGGCGAAGAGGCCGGAAATCAGCCCCCAGCTGAGCATGATGCGGGCAATCCACAGCCGCGCGCCGAACCGGTCGAGCGCAAGGTTGGAGGGCACTTCCAACAAGAAGTAGGAAATGAAGAACAGGCCGGCACCAAGACCATAGGCTGCCTCCGAGAGGCCGAGGGCCGAATTCATCTGCAGCTTTGCGAAGCCGACATTCACCCGGTCCAGATAGGCGACGAAGTAGCAGACGAAGAGGAAGGGCATCAGCCTCCACATCACCTTCCGGATTGTTGTGGTCTCGGTTCCTTCCATGACGGCGTGCCCTCCTGCGGCGGCGCCCCGGAAAAGCGTGGAAGGATCGAGACGGTTCCTGCAGGCCGTGTTGAGCAGGGGCAGGAGGTTTGAGGAGTTCGGACGCCGCCGACGATCTGATAGTATCGGTCTATCCGGCCGCACCGCAAAAGGAGCCGCGGCTGATGTGAGACGCGCTGCAGGCCGTCTGCGCGGGCCGCGCCGACATCCGAGGGGCGTTGCTTGCGTGTGAGCTCTGCGCACGGATCTGCTTGGACGCAGGTGGCAGCGGTGAGTGGATCTCCGCGCTGCGGTGGCGAAGACTGAACAGGCGAACACCAGGGCTCGCCTCGAACTTTCCGACAGCGGCGCTGAGCGCAGTCGCTGACATCGCCGTGGCACGGAAGGAGGCTCGACGCAGGACGGCGACGACCGCCTCGGGCTCGCTCAGCCAGGCTGGAGATCAGGGGCGTCGCCCGAATGAAGGGAGGCTGGCACGGTTCCGCTGCGACTGCAGGCAGGAGAAAGAGGCACGGCTTGGAGCTGTGATGCACGGCCAGATCCGGTCCTGCGGCTGTCAGCCTCATGCGGGAAGGCAGCAGCGCCGACCAGCCGAAGAGATGAACGGTGGTCGATGGGGCAAGCTGATCTGCCAGGAGGTCGCGCCTAGCGACTGAAGCGAGCAACGCATCCGTCGTCTCAACCTATGAGCGCCGTATCGAGAGCTGGAAATCCAGAAGGCATTCATGCGCGAGCGCCCGGCGAATTGCGGCAAGCCGCTGAAGAGCTTAGGAAACTTATCGAAGTACGTTCGGCTTTCTCGCAAAGCCTTACAGATCATGGCTTTCTGACCGGATCGAGGACCGCCATGCGGCACTGAATCTGTCGTCAGGGGACCATCTGCAGTAAGGGCAAAAAACAGAATCCTTCGAGCTTAGCCAAATCCACAGTTTAGACCTGAAGATGGCCGGCTTTGAGCCGCTCTAAGTGCAGGAGGGGGTTATCGAACCGCCCAAATCTCCATGCACTCAGTCCCTTATGAGACTCAAAAATGATGGAAAAGGGGATGGTGCGGGTGGTCGGACTCGAACCGACACTCTGTCGCCAGAAACGGATTTTGAGTCCGTCGCGTCTACCATTCCGCCACACCCGCACGGCGTAGCGCACCCCAGCTAGCACGGCAGAGGCAGGATGCGAAGCGCCGCGGCCGTCACCAGCGCGGGTCGATCGGCGGGCGCGGACCCTCCTCGCCCTCGATCACCTCGCCGGCCGCGAGGATCAGATCCTCCCGGAACCGCGCCCCCATAACCTGCACGCCGAGCGGCAACCCATGCGCCTCCCCCAGCGGCACGGCCAGGACCGGCAGGCCGAGCACCGGCAGGCCGACCTGAGTATGGGCGGCGGCGAGGACGCGCCGCATCCCCTCCGCCCCCTGCATGTCGAGATCCACCGGGAGGGCCTGCTCCCCGCCGCCCGGCAGCACCACGATGGGATACTCCTGCAGGAACATGGTCCAGCGGTGCAGCATGGCGTCGCGCTCAGCGATGGCGGCACGGTACTCGTCGTAGCTCGCCATGGGGTGCAGCGTCAGCCAGCTCTCCACCGAATGGCGGATGCCGGCATCGCCCTTCTCGGCAATGCTCTCCGCCAGCCCGCCGAACACGTCCCGCACGCCGATGGCGTGCCAGAGGCGGGTGAGGGCGGCGAAGCCCGGGTGCTGCGGCTCCTCCACCGCATAGCCGGCCGCTTCCAGCAGGCGCCCGGCGCGGCGTACGGCGTCCTGCAGCTCGGGCGCGGTCGGCGCGCCGTCCGGGGCAGGCACCAGGGCGACCTTGATCGGGCGCGGCGGGGGCGGTCCCTCCAGCGGCGCCGGGACATAGCGGTTGTCCCGGTAATCCGGCGCCGAGAGCGGGCCGAGGGCGAGGCGCGCATCCCGCACGCTGCGGGTCAGCGGGCCGTTCATCGCCATCATCTGGGAGGCGAAGCTGCGGGCGATGGGGGCCGAAGGGTTCATCGCCGGCACCCGGCCGAGGCTCGGCCGCAGCCCCACCACACCGTTGCAGAAGGCCGGCCAGCGGATGGAGCCAGCGATGTCATTGCCCATGGCGATGCCGCCCATCCCGGCCGCCGCGGCGGAACCCGCCCCGCCGGAGGAGCCGCCCGGCGTCCGCCTCTTGTCCCAGGGATTGTAGGTGGGGCCATGCAGATCGTTCGCGGTGAAGAGCCGCATGGAGAAGGCCGGAGTGTTCGTCCGGCCGATGATGATGGCGCCCGCCTTGCGGAGATTGGCCACGACCGGCCCGTCCTCCCGCGCGATTGCGTCCTTCAGGGCGACGACGCCGTTGGTGGTCGGCACGCCCTTCTGGTCCACATTGACCTTGGTGGTCACCGGCACGCCATGCAGCGGGCCCAGCGCCTCACCCCGCGCCCGGGCCGCATCCGCCGCCGCGGCGGCGTCCAGCGCCTCCTCGCCCAGCACCTGCACCACCGCGTTCAGCTTCGGATTCACCGCCTCGACCCGGGCGAGGGCGGATTGCACCGCCTCCTTCGCCGAAAGCTGGCCGATCCGGATGAGGCGGGCGGTCTCGGTGGCGTCCAGGGTCCAGGCTTCGGTCATCCGCGCGTCTTTCGATAGGGATGGCGCAGAATGAAGCGAAACGGCCGGGAGCGGCAACCGGCCACCGCGCCGGCGGGATGGCTTGAACCACGGCGCAGCGGGGGCATCTTTGCGGAAAGCGGAGAATTTCCCGATGGCAAAGCGGCAATTGCGGCTCGGCGCCTTCATGCGCCCGGTTTCCATCCATACCGGCGCCTGGCGCTACCCCGGCGCCTGGCGGGACACCAATTTCAACTTCCCCCGGCTGCGCTACCTGGCCCAGACGCTGGAGCGCGGGAAGTTCGACGCCTTCTTCATGGCCGACCACCTGGCCGTGCTGAACATGCCGGTGGAGGCGCTGAAGCGCAGCCACACGGTGACGAGCTTCGAGCCCTTCACCCTGCTCTCGGCGCTGGCGGTCAGCACGGAGCGGCTGGGGCTGATCGCCACCGCCTCCACCACCTTCGACGCGCCCTACCACATCGCCCGCCGCTTCGCCTCGCTGGATCATCTCAGCGGCGGGCGGGCGGGGTGGAACATCGTCACCACCTCCAACCCGGATGCGGCGCTGAATTTCGGACTGGAGGAGCATATGGAGCATGGCGAGCGCTACCGCCGTGCCCGCGAATTCTACGACGTCGTCACCGGCCTCTGGGACAGCTTCGCGGAGGATGCCTTCCTCCGCGACGCCGAGAGCGGCATCTTCTTCGACCCCGCGCGGATGCATGTGCTGGATCACCGCGGCGACTACCTTTCGGTGCGCGGACCGCTGAACATCGCGCGGCCGGTGCAGGGCTGGCCGGTGATCGTGCAGGCCGGCGCCTCCGATGCCGGGCGGCAGCTTGCGGCGGAGACGGCGGAAGTGATCTTCGGCGCCCATGGCACGCTGGCCAGCGCGCAAGAATTCTATGCCGATGTGAAGGGCCGCATGGCGAAGCTGGGGCGGGATCCGGAGCATCTGAAGATCCTGCCCGGCTGCTTCGTGGTGGTGGGCGACACGCTGGAGGAGGCGAAGCGGAAGCGCGCCACGCTGGACAGCCTGGTGCACTACGAAAGCGCCATCGCCTCGCTTTCCATCGCCCTCGGCACCGATGCCTCCCGCTTCGCCCCGGAGGGCCCGCTGCCGGAGATTCCGGACACCAATGCGAGTAAGAGCGGGCGGGAGCGGGTGATCGCGCTGGCGCAGCGGGAGGGGCTGAATGTCCGGCAGCTTGCCCAGCGGCTGGGCGGCTATGGCGGGCTGGCGATGGTCGGCACGCCGGCGATGATCGCGGACGAGATGCAGGCCTGGCTGGAGGACAGGGGCTCGGACGGCTTCAACGTCATGTTCCCCTACCTGCCGGGCGGGCTCGAGGATTTCGTCGAGAAGGTGGTGCCGGAGCTGCAGCGACGGGGGATCTTCCGCCGGGAGTATGAGGGGCGGACGCTGCGGGAGAATCTCGGCCTGCCGCGGCCGAAGAACCGCTTCTTCGAATAGGCGAAAGCGGCATCGGCTTGGGGTTGGTGCCGTGCCGCCCAGCCCCGGGTCGGCGGCTACCGGCACGAGCGACCGCTGACTGCCGCCGGCTACGAGGGCGCTGGGCTCCCGCCGCTCAGCCCTTGCCGGTCATCCGGGCGAAGACTTGGCGGTCCTTGTTCTCCCGCATCAGCATGGTGAAGCCGGTGATGGTGTCGAGGCCGAGGCCATGCGGCGGTCCGCCCTCCGGGTCGGCTTCGATCTTGCCGTAGGCCGCGCTGGCCATCTTCTCCCATTTGCCGGCGGGCTTTTTCACCTCCAGCGCCACCACCGTCGCCTTCATGACCAGGCGGACGATCGCTTCCTTCGGCGCGGAGGGCTTGGTCAGCGACGGGTTGCCGCCGATCATCTGCCAGCCATTGGCCAGCGCCCAGGCGGTCAATGCGTCCTTGTCCATGTGGCGGACCTCGCTCTGTCCATCAGCTATGCGGCGGCCGGCGCCACAACGCAAACGGGCCGCGCCCCCCGGAGGATGCGGCCCGCCGCGGAGCGGCAGAACGGAAAGCGGACCGAATCCCGAAGGATGCGGTCCGCCGCGGAGCGGCAGGATGAAAAACGGGCCGCATCCCGAGGGATGCGGCCCGCTTGCCTGAACCCCGGAGGGGATCAGACAGAGTAGTACATCTCGAACTCGACCGGGTGCGGGGTGTGCTCGAAGCGGTACACATCCGCCCACTTCAGCTCGACGTAGCTCTCGATCTGGTCCTTGGTGAAGACGTCGCCGGCCAGCAGGAACTCGTGGTCCGCCTCGAGCGAGGTCAGCGCTTCCCGCAGCGAGCCGCACACCGTCGGGATGCCCTTCAGCTCCTCCGGCGGCAGGTCGTAGAGGTCCTTGTCCATCGGGTCGCCCGGATGGATCTTGTTGCGGATGCCGTCGAGGCCGGCCATCAGCATCGCCGAGAAGGCGAGGTAGGGGTTCGCGCCCGGATCCGGGAAGCGGACCTCGACGCGCTTCGCCTTCGGGCTGGTCGCGTAGGGGATGCGGCAGGAGGCGGAGCGGTTGCGGGCGGAATAGGCCAGCAGCACCGGCGCCTCGAAGCCCGGGATCAGCCGCTTGTAGCTGTTCGTCGTCGGGTTGGTGAAGGCGTTCAGCGCCTTGGCGTGCTTGATGATGCCGCCGATGTAGTAGAGCGCCTCCATCGAGAGGTCGGCATAGCCGTTGCCGGCGAAGAGCGGCTTGCCGTCCCGCCAGATCGACTGGTGCACATGCATGCCGGAGCCGTTGTCGCCATAGATCGGCTTCGGCATGAAGGTCGCCGTCTTGCCGTAGCTATGGGCGACGTTGTGGATGCAGTACTTGTAGATCTGCATGAAGTCGGCCTGCTGCACCAGCGGGCCGAACTTGGTACCCAGCTCGTGCTGCGACTGCGCCACCTCGTGGTGATGCTTCTCGCCGGGGACGCCCATCTCGATCATGGTCGAGAGCATCTCGGCGCGCAGATCCTGCTCGCTATCCACCGGCGGGACCGGGAAGTAGCCACCCTTCACGCCCGGGCGATGGCCCATATTGCCTTCCGGGTAGTCCTTCATGTTCGCGCCCGGGCCCTCGATGGACTCCAGGGAGTAGTGCGCGAAATTGCCGCCGGTGCCGAACTTGGCGCTGTCGAACACGAAGAACTCGGCCTCGGGGCCGAAATAGGCGGTATCGCCGATGCCGGAGGACCTCAGATAGGCCTCGGCACGCTTCGCGGTGCTGCGCGGGTCGCGGGAATACATCTGGCCGGTGGACGGCTCGATGATGTCGCAGAACAGGATCAACTGCGGCTTGGCAGAGAACGGATCCATGCAGGCATTCTCGGGATCCGGCATCAGGATCATGTCGGACTCGTTGATCGCCTTCCAGCCGGCGATGGAGGAGCCGTCGAACATGATGCCTTCGTTGAAGGTATCCTCCTCAACGGTGGAGACGTGCTGGGCGGTATGCTGCCACTTGCCGCGCGGGTCGGTGAAGCGGAAGTCGACGTACTCGACGCTGTGCTCCTTGATCATTTCCATGACCTTGGAGACGGCGGCTGCCTTATCTGCCATGTCGGTTATCCTGGTCCCTTGAGCCTCAACCGGGCCCCCTTTCGGGGGTCCCCCCTCGCCCGCTGGCGCGAAGCGCACCCCTGGCACGCACCGCATCCCCCATGCCGCGCCGCCGCCAAAGGCGGGCTGCACAAGGGCCTTGCGCCGCCTGCCGTGGGCTTGTCCCGGCGGCGGCGAAACCCTGGTTCCTGTTCCGGCGGCGCCCGCGGCGCCGGCCTGGTTCCTACACCGCGTCCTCGCCCCGTTCACCGGTGCGGATGCGGATCACCTCCTGGATCTCGGAGATGAAGATCTTGCCGTCGCCGATCCGCCCGGTGCGCGCGGCCTGGCTGATCGCCTCCACCGCCCGCTCCACCAGGTCGTCCGAGCAGACCACCTCGATCTTCACCTTCGGCAGGAAGTCCACCACGTATTCGGCCCCGCGGTAGAGTTCCGTGTGGCCCTTCTGGCGCCCGAAGCCCTTCGCCTCGACCACGGTGAGGCCCTGCAGGCCGATCTCGTGCAGGGCGTCCTTCACCTCGTCCAGCTTGAAGGGCTTGATGATGGCCTCGATCTTCTTCATCGGCTCCGCTTTGCGTTCCGGCGTGGTTGGCCCGCCGGCGGAAATTCCGGCGCGTCGCGTGGTGACTGGCTCCGGGCTCGCCTCGGCAACCCGGGTCCGGGCCGGCGCCCCGTGCCGAAGCGCCGACCCCCGCGCTTTTTGCACGCCCCGTGCCACCCGTTCAATCGGCCCACGGGCCGGAATTGGCGGGTTTCGCGGGGTGATTCGCAAATCTCGGCGGCATTCTGCTTAAATTTTCGGCATATCCTGTCTGAGAGCCGGGTTGCGGCCGGGCGGCCCGGCCCCCATTATGCCCGCAGCAACCTGGCGCCCGCGCGGCCCGGCGGGCCGGCAGACCCGCGGCAGCGGCGCGCGCGCCCTTTTCCACAGGAAGGGTCGGGCGGATGCAGCCCCTGAAGGACCAGAACGCGCTGCTCTCGGGCATCGGGACCACCATCTTTACGGTGATGTCCGCGCTTGCGATGCAGCATGGGGCGATCAACCTCGGCCAGGGCTTCCCGGATTACGACGGGCCGGAGGATGTCATCGAGGCCGCGGCGGCGGCGCTGAAGGACGGCCGCAACCAGTACCCGCCGCTGACCGGGGTGCCGGAGCTGCGCCAGGCCGTCGCCACCCACAACAGGCGGTTCTACGGGCTCGAGGTCGATCCGAATGCGGAGGTCGTCGTCACCTCCGGCGCCACCGAGGCGATCACCGCCTGCCTCATGGCCGTGCTGAACCCCGGCGACGAATGCGTGCTGATAGAGCCGCTCTATGACACCTACCTGCCGGTGGTGAAGCTGCTCGGTGCCGTGCCGAAGCTGGTGCGGCTCTCCCCGCCGGACTGGGCGCTGCCGCGGGCGGAGCTGGCGGCGGCCTTCGGGCCGAAGACCAAGGCCATCCTGTTCAACACGCCGATGAACCCGACCGGCAAGGTCTTCACCGCGGCCGAACTGGCCTTCATCGCCGAGCTGCTGCAGCGGCACGGCGCCTACGCCATCTGCGACGAGGTCTATGAGCATCTGACCTTCGATGGCTGGAAGCACATCCCGCTGATGACCCTGCCGGGGATGCGGGAGCGCTGCATGCGCGTCGGCAGCGCCGGCAAGACCTTCAGCCTGACCGGCTGGAAGGTGGGCTACATCACCTGCGACCGGTCGCTGGCGCCGAACGTGGCGAAGGCGCATCAGAACCTCACCTTCACCACCGCGCCCAACCTGCAGCGCGGCGTCGCGGTGGGGCTGATGAAGGAGGATGCCTATTTCGCCGGCCTCTCCGCCAGCCTGCAGGCGAAGCGGGACCGGCTGGCCAAGGGGCTGGCGGAGCTCGGCTTCGGCGTGCTGCCGGCCCAGGGCAGCTACTTCATCACCACGGATATCCGCCCGCTGGGCTTCAATGGCGACGACGTGGCCTTCTGCCGCGCCCTGACCGAGGAGGCGAAGGTGACGGCGATTCCGGTCACCGCCTTCTACGCCAGCGAGGGCGCGCCGAGCCATTACGCCCGTTTCGCCTTCTGCAAGGGGGATGCGGTGCTGGACGAGGCGCTGGCCCGGATGCGGGCCTGGTTGGCGCGGCGGCGCGGGGAGCAGTTGACGGCAGCCGCCGGCTAGCCCTATTCCCCCCGCCCTGTGTGGCGGCCATAGCTCAGTTGGTAGAGCGCCAGGTTGTGGTCCTGGATGTCACGGGTTCGAGTCCCGTTGGTCGCCCCACCCCTCCTTCCCCCTATGGGCCTTGAGTCTGCCGCACCGGCATGACGGCCGACGGCGGCGCCAGCCGGGGCGGCCCCCCAGATTGCGCCCCTCGCCCACCCTGGCAGAATGGCTCCCATGGCGCCATCGGAGCGCCGGGCTCAAGCTCAGGGTGAGGAAACCCCATCATGGATATCAGGATCGAAGGCCGTTCGGTGCTCATTACCGGCGGCTCCAAAGGGCTGGGTCTGGCCATGGCCAAGGCCTTCGCCGCCGCCGGCGGGAAGGTGGCCATCGTCGCCCGCGGCGCCGAGTCGCTTGCCGCCGCCGAGGCCGAGATCAAGACCCTGGCCCCCTCGGCCAAGGTCGCCGCCATCGGCGCCGACATCGCCACGGCGGAGGGCTGCAACGCCGCCTTCGCCGCCGCGGAGAAGGCCTTCGGCCAAGTGGACATCCTCATCAACAATGCCGGCACCAGCCAGCGCGCCCCCTTTCTCGAGGTGAGCGACGCGCTGTGGCAGAACGACCTGGATCTGAAGCTCTTCGCTGCCATCCGGCTCGGCCGGCTGGTCTGGCCGGGCATGGCGGCGCGGAAATGGGGCCGGATCATTAATGTGCTGAACACCGGCGCCAAGGCGCCGCCGGCCGAGGGGGCGCCCACCGCCGTCTCCCGCGCCGCGGGCATGGCGCTGACCAAGGTGCAGTCGCATGAGGGCGCAAAGCACAACATCCTGGTAAATGCCATGCTGGTCGGGCTGATCGACAGCGACCAGCATTATCGCCGCTGGCAGAAGAGCGGCAGCAACGAGTCCTACGAGGAGTGGCTGGGCAAGCTCGGCGCCTCGCTGCCGCTCGGCCGCTACGGTAAGCCGGAGGAATTCGCCTCCCTCGCCCTGTTCCTCTGCTCGGAGGCGGGCGGTTACATCTCCGGCACCGCCATCAACGTGGACGGCGCCCGAAGCCCCGTTGTGTGATCCCCACGACACCGCTGCGCGGCGCCGTGGCCCCCCAGGGGCGCCTAAGGGTCCGAGGTTGTCGCACAGCGGGCCACGGCAAAGCCGCGGCGGGCAACGGGCGGCGCGGATGGCAACGCGCCGCCCGATGTCATCCAATCCGCGGCTCAGCGGTTCTGCGGGTAGGCGCCGCTGCTGTTGGAGCCGGTGGCGCGGTCATAGGCCCGCTCCGCTGCCGTCCCCGGCGGGTTGCCCGGCCGGCCATCCGACTGGCCGGGATAGGCGCCGGAGACATTGCTGCCCGCGGCGCGGTCCAGGGCACGCTCCGCCGCCGTGCCGGTGGGGTTGTTGCCGGTGCCATCGGGCGAGGTGCGCGGGCTGCCGGTGGCGCGGTCATAGGCGCGCTGCATGGCAGTGCTCGGCGGATTGCCCGAGCTGCCGTCGCGGGTGCTGTCGCAGGCGGCGAGGCCGGTCGTCAGCAGCGCCGCGGCGGCCAGGCCGCGCATCAAGGCAGGAACGGGCATGATTTCACTCCTCCATCATTGCGGTCCCACCTTGCGGCGGGATGGGTGGTGAAAGCGGCAGCCCGCCGAAGGTTCCGCCCTGCACCCGGGCCCTTCCGCCGCGCCTGCCGGATCTGCTACGGGCAGGCCCTCTGGCAGCGGCGAAGAGGGTGCGATGGCGGGCGAGCTGACGGTGGCGATCGGCGGCCTCGGGGCGATCGGCGCGCATCTCGCGCGGGCCCTCGATCAGGGCGTGGAGGGGCTGCGTCTCGTCGCCGTTGCCGCCGGGGACCAGGAGAAGGCGAAGCGCACCCTCGCCGGCTTCCGCGCCATGCCGGCGCTGGTCAGCCTGCCGGAACTCGCGGAACGCGCCGATATCGTGGTGGAAGCCGCCCCTGCCGCGGTGTTCGAGCAGATCGCCGAGGCCGCCATCGCCCGGGGCCGCATCTTCGTCCCCTCCTCGGTCGGCGCCCTGCTACCGCGGATGCATCTGGTGGTGCGGGCGAGGGAAAGCGGCGCGCGCATCGTGGTGCCGACCGGCGCGCTGCTTGGACTGGATGCCGTCCGCGCCGCGGCGGAGGGTGAGGTGGCGAGCGTGACCATCCAGACGCGCAAGCCGCCGCGCGGGCTGGAGGGCGCGCCCTACCTCGTCGAGAACGGGATCGACGTGCTGAGCATCGCCACGCCCACCCTGGTCTTCAAGGGCAATGCCTTCGACGCGGCGCGCGGCTTCCCGGCCAATGTGAACGTCGCCGCGGCGCTCGCGCTGGCCGGCATCGGGCCGGAGCGGACCATGGTGGAGATCTGGGGCGACCCGGGCGTGACCCGCAACACCCACACCATCAAGGTGGAGGCGGCGGCGGCGCGGCTGACCATGACCATCGAGAACGTACCGAGTGAAGAAAATCCCCGCACCGGGAAGATCACCCCCCTTTCCATCCTCGCCTGCCTGCGCGGCCTGACCAGCACGCTGAAGGTGGGGAGCTGAACCCTCCCGCACACAGGGGCGGCACCTTCACGCAGGGGCAATATGGGGCGACAGCACCGGCCACCTGCTCTAAGGGCGGCGCGTGCCGCTCCTCCTCCTCGCCTATCTCGCTTTCATCGGCCTCGGCCTGCCGGATACTCTGCCGGGCACGCTCTGGCCGGTGCTGCGGGCCGATTACGGCGCGCCGCAGGCGGCGCTGGGCCTGCTGCTGGCGGCGACCGCCACCGGCACCTTCACGGCCAGCCTGCTGGCCGGGCAGCTGATCGCCGCGCTCGGCATCGGCGGGGTGCTGGCAGGCAGCGTGGCGGTGACGGCGGCGGCCGCGCTGGGCTTTGCCCTGGCGCCGCCCTTCCCGGTGCTGGTCCTGCTGGCGCTCTTCGGCGGTTGCGGCGGCGGCGCGGTGGATGCCGCGCTGAACGCCTTCGCCGCCACCCGCTTCGCGCCGCGCCATTTGAACTGGATGCATGCCTGCTGGGGGCTGGGGGCCACGCTCGGCCCGGCCATCGCCACCGCGCTGCTGGCCGCCGGCTTTCCCTGGCGCGCCGCCTGGGGGGCGGTGGGGTTGGTGCTGGCGGCGCTCGCCCTCGGCTTCCTGGCGACGCGCGGGCGCTGGCAGGCAAGGGAGAGGGAGGCGATGGCCGCCACCCGTCCGCGGCTCAGCGCTCTCTCCGTGCTGCGCCTGCCCCTGGCGCGATGGCAGATCGCCGCCTTCGTCCTCTATTGCGGGCTGGAGGCCGGTACCGGCCAATGGGCCGCGACGGTGCTGGTGGAGCGCTGGGACGCGACGCCCGAGGCGGGCGGCGCGGCGACGGCGCTGTTCTGGGCCTCCCTGGCGCTCGGGCGCGTCGCCCTGGGCTTCGTGGTGGACCGGCTGGGGGCGGATCGGCTGCTCCGCGCCATGCTGCTGCCGGTGCTGCTGGGCTCGGCCGGCTTCGCGCTGGGGCTGGCGGGGCCTGCCCTGGCGCTGCTGGCGGTGGCGCTGGCGCCGCTTTACCCCACGCTCATGGCGCGCACCCCGGCGCGGCTCGGCGCCGCGGCGGCGGCGCATGCGGTCGGGTTCCAGGTGGCGGCGGCCACCTTCGGCGCCGGGGTGCTGCCGGCACTGCTCGGCCTGGCGCCGCTGGCGACGGTGCCCTGGCTGCTGCTGGGGCTGGCGGCGGCGCTGGCCTTCGCCCTGCGGCGCATCCTGGGCAGCGGCCAGGTCGGATGAGGCGCCCGCCCTGCTGAGGCCGGCGGGCAGTCGCAGGTTGGAGGCATGCCAACACCCCCGCCCGATGCCTGAAGGGCCATGCACGGGATGGTTGGCAGGCGACAAGCCACTTCCTTGCCCCGCCCATTTCGTTGCGCACCCTTGGCGCCGGGGCCGCTTCCGCGCAGGATCAGGCGCGGAGGAACCGCCCATGCCCCAGAGACGCGCGCTGCTGGCCGCAGCGCTTGCCCTGCCCGCGCTGCCGCGCCCCGCCCGCGCCCAACCCTTCCCGGACAAGCCGCTGCGCATGATCGTGCCCTTCGCGGCCGGCACCTCCTCGGACATCCAGGGCCGCCTCATCGCCTCCTTTATGGAGAAGACGCTGGGCCAGCCCATGGTGGTGGAGAACCGCGCCGGGGGCGGCGGCACGGTGGGGGCGGAGCTGGTGGCCAAGGCGCGGCCGGACGGCCATACCCTGTTGCTCGGCTCCAACGGCCCGCTGACCGTCAACCCGGTGCTGCAGCCGCGCCTGCCCTATGACGTGGAGAAGGAGCTGGCGCCGATCGCCCTGGTCAGCCGCAGCCCACTGACCGTGGCGGTGAAGGCGGACAGCCCCTTCCGCAGCCTGGGCGAGCTGGTGGCGGCGGCGAAGGCGAAGCCGGGGGACCTCACCATCGGCTCCTCCGGCCAGGGCAGCGCCACGCATTTCCTCATCGAGCAACTCATGGCCGCCGCCGGCATCCGCCTGACGCATGTGCCCTATCGCGGCAGCAGCCAGT